>NZ_JBHWHV010000039.1:0-94497 GCF_042732375.1 Streptomyces sp. NPDC059785 | reverse complement strand
CCGAGGGGCTGGCCGACGTGCCGCTCCCGGCCGATCTGCCCCGGCCGGACGTGGAGGAGGCCCGCGAGCTGCTGCGCTGGCTGTCCGCCGATCACTTCACCTTCCTCGGCTTCCGCGAGTACCAGCTGTACGGGGACGACTCGTTGGCCGCCGTGCCCGGCACCGGCCTCGGCATCCTGCGTTCCGACCCGGCCCCCCTACGTGCCGGGCCCCCTCGTCGGCTTCCGCGGACCCTCAACCGGAGAAGCCGACGTGCGCGAGCCGCAGCGGGCCGCGCAGCGTGAGGCGGACGTCGTGCACGCCGTGGACGGACAGGCGGGCGGTGGCCGTCGCGTAGTCGTACGGGCCCGGTGTCGCGCCCACCGCCACCGAGGCGAGCGCCGGGCCGCCGTCGGCCAGGGAGAGGTCGACCACCCCCTCGCCGGACGCCTCCACCGTGACCTCGGTGACGCCGTCGCCGAAGTCGCAGGCGCGGTACAGGAGTTCGCCCGTGCCGCCGGACACCGGGGTCACCGCGTCGCCCGACTCCTTCGTCCGGTCGACGATCTCGGTGGCGCGCTGCTCGTCGAAGTCCGCCGCGTCCAGACCGCGGGCGCGGACCGGACGGGGTGCCGCCGCCTCGCCGTCGAGCTGCACCGTCGTACGCAGCCGCACGTCCTCGCTGGACGCGCCCGCCAGGAGTTCGTACGGGCCCGGTTCGAGCCGCCACCGGCCGTGCGCCACGTCCCAGAACTCCAGTGACCGCAGCGGCACCTCGAAGGACAGCTCCGCCGAGGCGCCCGGCTCCAGCCGGATCCGGCGGTACGCGGCCAGCTCGCGCCGGGGGCGCGGCACCGACGGGTCGACGGCCCGGGTGTAGAGCTGCGCGACCTCGTCGGCCGCCGTCCCGCCGGTGTTGGTGACGGTGAAGGACACCCGCAGCAGATCGTTCTCCTGACGTGCGGTCAGGCCCTCGTAGCCGAACGACGTGTACGACAGGCCGTGGCCGAACGGGAAGAGCGGGGTGCCCTCGAAGTAGAGGTAGGTCTGCCGGCTGCCGATCACGTCGTAGTCGAGCAGGTCGGGCAGGTCCTCGTCCGAGGCGTACCAGGTCTGCGGGAGCCGTCCGGCGGGGGAGACGTCGCCCGCGAGCACCCGGGCCAGCGCGGTGCCCGCGGCCTGCCCGCCGTGCGCGGTCCACAGCACGGCGGGCAGCTCGGCGACGTCAACCGCGTAGGGGTACGCGGAGACCAGCGCCAGGGCCGTGCGGGGGTTCGCGGCGCGGGCGGCGCGCAGCAGGCCCTCCTGGTGCGCGGGCAGCCGCAGCGTGGTGCGGTCCTCCGTCTCCCGGCCGTTGATGTGCGGGTCGTTGCCCGCGACGACCACGACCACGTCCGCCGCCGCGGCCGCGCGGGCCACCGCGTCGGCGCCGCGCTCGGTCACGTCGAGGCGGAAAATCTCCGGGTTCTCCTCGGCAACCTTCACGCCGTCGGCGGCGACGGATACGTACCCGCCCGTCCCCAGGTGCTTCAGGAGGTGGCCGCCGTGCTGCGTATCCGCGGGTTCCAGGCGGAACGTCTCCTGGACGACCCAGCCGCCGGGCTGGTCCGCGGCCGCCCGTACGTATCCGTCCTCGGCGACCGAGAGGTAGCGGCCGTCGGGGGCGCGCAGCGTCAGCACGTCCTCGCCCCAGTCGATCAGGGCGAGTTCGGTGCCCGCGGCGTCGGCGGTGAGCGGGGGCAGGTCGGTGCGGCCGGCGAGCAGCGCCGGGTCGATGGCGCCCTCGGCGCCGCGCACCTCGTCGGCGGCCTCCGGCGCCTCGGGCACCCGCAGGTAGGTGCCGGCCGCCGTCTTCAGCCGGACCCGGTCCACGCCCTCGGCGAAGTCGACGTGCTCGGCGCCGAACCGCTCGTACAAGCCCTCCAGCGGGGTGCTGCGGTGCAGGAGCGTGCCGCTGTACCAGTCGAGCTTGCACTCGTCGGCGAGGAGGCCGACGACGGCGACGCGGGTGCCGGGGCGCAGCGGCAGCAGCCCGTCGTTCCTGAGCAGCACGATCGCCTGCTCGGCGGCTTCGAGGGCGAGGGCGCGGTGCGCCGGGGTGTCGAAGTCGGCGGTGTCCGCGTACGGGTCGGCTTCCGGGTCGAACTCGCCGAGCCGGAAGCGGACGGAGAGCTGGCGGCGGACCGCCGTGTCGACGTCGGCCTCGGTGAGCAGCTTCCGCTCCAGGGCGCCGCGGACCCGGGCGGTGATCTTCGAGCTGTCGGTGCCGTGGTCGGTGAAGCTGTCCACGCCGGCCACGATCGCCGCCGCGGTCGCCTCCTCGTGGGTCTCGAAGTACTGCTCGGAGTCGGCCAGGTTGGAGGGCGCGCCCGCGTCCGAGCAGACCAGCAGGGGCTCGTCGGTCCAGCTGCGCAGGTGCTCGCGCAGGTACGGGGAGACGTGGTTGGGGCGGCCGTTGACCAGATTGTAGGCGGGCATCACCCCGGCCACCGCGCCCGCCTCGACGGTCTCGCGGAAGGCGCGCAGGTCGTACTCGTGCAGCACGCGCGGGCGGACGGAGGAGGACGTGGTGTCCCGGCGGGTCTCGTTGTTGTGGGCCAGCCAGTGCTTGAGCACGGGGGCGGTGCGCCAGTACACGGGGTGGTCGCCGCGCAGTCCGCGGGTGTATGCGGTGGCGATCGCCGAGGTCAGCCTCGGGTCCTCGGAGTAGCCCTCCTCGTTGCGGCCCCACAGCGGGTGGCGCAGCAGGTTGACGGTCGGCGACCACACGTTGAGGCCGACGCGGTCGTCCCGGGCGCGCATCGCGCGGACCTCGGCCGAGACCGCCTCGCCGACCCGGCGCACGAGGTCGTCGTGCCAGGTCGCGCCGAGCCCGACGGCCTGCGGGAAGACCGTCGCCGGGCCCATCCAGGCGACGCCGTGCAGCGCCTCCTGTCCGGTGCGGAAGGCGGCGACGCCCAGGCGTTCGACGGCGGGCGCGAACTGGTGCAGGAACGCGATCCGTTCGTCGGGCGTGAGCCACGCCAGCAGGTCGTCGATGCGCTTCGCGAACGGCAGCCGCGGATCGCGGAAGGACGGCGCGGGCGGCGGGTGTGCGGTCACGTGGTGATCCCTTTGCGGTGGAGCGGCGGGGCGCTTTCGAAGCGCTTCGATGCTCGATCGACGGAGGGGCGAGTGTCAAGACACGCAGAGGCACCAACTCAGCTTTCCGAGCGCCATTCAAGGCGTCGCAGGCAGGCGGTCCGCTCCTCAACGGAGCATGAGAATGTTCGAATCGGCTCTTGTGCACCCCCAGGTGTTCACTTAACCTCGCAGCAACATCGAAGCGCTTCGACAAGCGAGGCCCGCCGTTCCTGGTGCGTCATCTTCCGAAGACCGCTTCAGCTCAGCCAGTTCCACTCGAGACACCGCAGCCGACGGCTTCCCCGCCGGGTGTCCTGGTGCGCCATGAAGGGTTGACGCAATGACGCCGAACGCCGCCTCCGCCGCCTCCGACCCGAGCCGGAGAGGCTTCCTCGCCTCCTCGGCGATCGCCGCCGCAGCGGTGGCGGGCGGCATGCCGCTGCTCACCGCCTGCGGCGGCTCGGACAGCGGTTCGCGCGAGGGCACCACCTCGGGCAAGGACGCGAAGAAGCTGCTGCCGGCGTACGTGGCCAGCAATGTGGTGACACCGGACATCCCCAGCAAGAACGGCTCCTCGCTCGGCTTCACCGGCAAGCTCGATCTGGCGGACCTGAAGACCTCGGTGCCGAAGAAGCTCGGCAAGGGCGGCAAGATCTCCGTCATGTCGCCGTTCTGGGGCTCCCCGCCCAAGGCGGGCAACGCCTACTACGCGGCGATGGACTCCCTCAGCGGTGTGCAGGTGGCCTGGCAGAACCAGGACGGCAACACCTACGACCAGAAGCTCGGCGCGGTCCTCGCCTCCAGCGACGTCCCGGACGTGGTGGTCGTCCCGAACTGGAACATGACGGGCAAGATCCCCAGCGCCATCATCAGCAAGTTCGCCGACCTCGGCCCGTATCTGTCCGGGGACGCGGTCAAGGACTACCCGAACCTCGCGGCGATCCCCACCGACGCCTGGCAGCGCTCCATCTTCGGCGGCAAGCTGCGCGGCCTGCCCATGCCCGCCTCCTACGTCACCAACATCGTCCCGCTGTACCGCAAGGACATCTTCGCCAAGGAGGGCTACGAAGTCCCCACGTCGGCGGCGGACTTCCTGGCCTGGGCGAAGGACGCCACCAGCGCCAAGGCCAAGCGCTGGGCGTGCCTGGACATGAAGTGGACCGCGTTCAACGCCTTCGGTGTCCTTTCGGGCAGCGAGAAGCCGCTCGGCTGGAACCTGGTCGACGGCAAGCTGATCTACCGCATCGAGACCGACGCATACCTCGAAGCGCTGGAGTGGACGCGCAAGCTGTTCGCCGCCGAGGTCGTCCACCCCGACGCCAAGCTGGGCAAGTCCAGCGCCACCGACCCGGGCCCGAAGTTCGCGGCCGGTGAGTTCCTGGTCTACAACCAGGACATCTCGCAGTGGTACAGCCGCACCGCCGAACAGGCCACCCAGAACCCGGACTTCAAGGTCGACGGGATGGACATCTTCGGCCATGACGGCGGCGACCCCGTCCTGTGGGCCGCGCAGCCGGCCGGCATCTTCGCCTTCATCAACAAGAAGGCGTCGAAGTCCGTCATCCAGGACGTGCTGGCCCTCGCCAACGTCACCGCCGCGCCGTACGGCACCAAGGAGTACATGCTCACCAACTACGGCGTCGAGGGCACCCACTACACGGTCGAGAACGGCGTGCCCGTCAAGAACGACAAGGGCAACAGCGAGGTCATCAACGCCTACGTGATGATCGCCAGCCCCGCCTCGACCCTCGCCCATCCCGACTTCCCCGACGTCACCAAGGCGCAGGTCGAGTGGCAGCAGCGGATGGGCGCCTTCACCAAGAAGTCCTCGTTCTACGGCATGACGATCATCGAGCCCAGCCGCTACACCAACCTCTCCAACGACTTCGAGCAGTTGGAGGACGACTTCGTGCGCGGCCGCAAGAAGATCAGCGATGTGCAGCAGGCCGTCTCCGAGTGGAAGAGCAAGGGCGGCGACAAGCTCCGCGACTGGTACAAGAAGCTTCTCGATGAAAACGGCTCGAACGGCTCGGCGGCGAACTGACCCGGGGCTGAGGCAAGGAGAACGGCCGTGTCGCACAGCACGGTGCCTCGGAGCAGGGCCGAGGCCGCAACGACCAAGAAGACCCCGGTGGCGTCCGGCGGCGCCACCGGTCCCCGGAAACGCCCGTCCGGGAAGGTGGGCCTGCGCACGCGGTTCAGACGCGACCGCGTCCTGCTGCTGATGACGCTGCCGGCCGTGGTGCTGATCCTGCTCTTCAACTACGTGCCGATCCTCGGCAACGTCGTCGCCTTCCAGGACTACGACCCCTACATCAGCGACAACGGGGTCGTCTCCATCCTGCACAGCCCCTGGGTGGGCCTGGAGAACTTCCAGCGGATCTTCGCGGACTCCGCCTTCTGGAGCGCGGTCCAGAACACACTGGTGCTCTTCTTCCTCCAGCTCGTGCTCTTCTTCCCGATCCCGGTCGGACTCGCGCTGCTCATCAACAGCGTGGTCAGGCCCCGGGTGCGGGCGATCTCGCAGGCGATCCTGTACCTGCCGCACTTCTTCTCGTGGGTGCTGGTCATCGCCGTCTTCCAGCAGCTCTTCGGCGGCGCGGGCATCCTCTCCCAGCTGCTGCGGCAGCACGGGTACGACGGGCTCGACATCATGACCGACCCGGAGACCTTCAAGTTCCTGATCACCGCGCAGAGCGTGTGGAAGGACGCCGGCTGGGGGATCATCGTCTTCCTCGCCGCGCTCGCCTCGGTCAGCCCCGATCTGTACGAGGCCGCCGCGATGGACGGCGCGAGCCGCTGGCGCCGGATGTGGCACGTCACGCTGCCCGCGCTGCGCCCGGTCATCGCCCTGCTGCTCGTGCTGCGCGTCGGCGACGCGCTCACCGTCGGCTTCGAACAGATCCTGCTGCAACGCGACGCCGTCGGACCGAGCGCGTCCGAGGTCCTGGACACCTTCGTGTGGTGGAACGGCGTACGCAACCAGGACTTCGGTTATGCGGCCGCCGCAGGACTCGTCAAAGGCGTGGTCAGCCTGGGGCTGGTCCTCGCCGCGAACAAGGTGGCCCATCTCATGGGCGAGCAGGGGGTGTACAAGAAGTGACCGCCGTCATCGACAAGGACCTCCGGAGGCCCGTGCGCGAGCCCGGCCGCTGGGCGGCGCCGCCCCGGCCGGCCTGGGAGGAGAAGCCCCGGCCGGCCGGGCTGGCGGCCAAGGGCCTGGTCCTGGCCCTGGCCTGTCTCGGCATCCTCTTCCCGCTGTGGATCGTCGTGGTCACCAGCCTGTCGTCCAGGAAGACCATCGACGAGGCCGGCGGCCTGGTGATGATCCCCAAGGGCATCACCTTCGTCGCCTACCGGGAGCTGCTGAGCGGCGGCCAGGTCACCCGGGCCGCGGTGATCAGCATCCTGATCACCCTGGTCGGCACCCTGTTCTCGATGGCGGTGTCGGTGCTCTGCGCGTACGGGCTGTCGCGGACCGGCTCCCTCGGCCACCGCTGGATCCTGATGGTCCTGCTGGCCACCATGTTCTTCAGCGCCGGTCTCATCCCGACGTACCTGCTGGTGCAGTCGCTCGGGCTGACGGACACCTATCTCGCGCTGATCCTGCCGAGCGCGATCAGTGTCTTCAACATCCTGGTGCTGCGCGGCTTCTTCATGGGCATCTCGCAGGAGCTGATCGACAGCGCCCGCATCGACGGCGCCGGTGACGTCCGGATCCTGTGGCAGATCGTGATGCCGCTGTCCCGAGCGGTCCTCGCGGTGATCACCCTGTTCTACGCCGTCGGGTACTGGAGCGCCTGGTTCAACGCGTCCCTGTACCTCAACGACCAGCAGATGATGCCGCTCCAGAACGTCATGATCCAGCTCGTGCAGAAACAGGAGGCGCCGGTCGGCCTCGGCCAGGCCATCAAGACCGGTGAGCTCTCGGGTCTCGCGGTGCAGATGGCCGTGATGGTCATGGCGCTGCTGCCGGTCGCGGTCCTGTCGCCGTTCGTCCAGCGGCACTTCAAGAAGGGCATGCTCACGGGCGCGGTCAAGGGCTGACGCGCCACCGGCCCCGGCCGCCGCCGGGGCCCCTCCCACGCCGCCGTGCCCGGTCGAACCTCTCACCGGCCGGGCACGGCGGTCACCAGAAACCGACCGTCTTCCGCACCCCGTATCCAGACAAGAGGTATGTCATGCGCACGTCGCCGACGCCGACGCTCGACGACGCCACCCGCGGCCGCATCCTCTTCGGCGGCGACTACAACCCCGAGCAGTGGCCCGAGGAGACCTGGCAGGAGGACGTCCGCCTGATGAAGGAGGCCGGCGTCAACTCCGTCACCGTCGGCGTCTTCTCCTGGGCCCGGATCGAACCCCGGCCGGGCGCCCGCGAGTTCGGCTGGCTCGACCGGCTGATGGACCTGCTGCACGAGCACGGCGTCGGCGTCGTGCTCGCCACCCCCACCTCCGCGCCGCCCCCGTGGCTCGGCCGGCTGCACCCCGAGACGCTGCCGCGCGACGAGGACGGGCAGACGATCTGGTGGGGCTCGCGCCAGCAGTTCGCGCACTCCAGCGAGGTCTACCGGCGCCACGCCGCCGCGATCACCGAGGACCTGGCCGCCCGCTACGCCGGCCACCCCGCCCTCACGATGTGGCACATCAACAACGAGTACTGCACCTACGACTTCGGCGACGAGGCGGCCCGCGCCTTCCGCGCCTGGCTGCACCGCCGGTACGAGACCGTGGACGCGCTCAACACCGCCTGGGGCACCAACTTCTGGGGCCAGCGCTACGACACCTTCGACGAGATCGTCCCGCCGCGCCGCGTCCAGTACCTGCACAACCCCGCCCAGGTCCTCGACTTCAAGCGGTTCACCTCCGACGCGCTGCTGGAGTGCTATCTCGCCGAACGTGACATCGTCCGTCGGCACACCCCGCACATCCCCGTGACCACGAACTTCATGCCGTTCTGGCAGGGGCAGGACGCCTGGGCGTGGGCGGACCAGGAGGACGTCGTCTCGGTCGACGTCTACCCCGACCCGCGGGACCGGCTCGGCGGCCAGTACGGGGCGCTGATCCACGACATGACCCGCTCGCAGGCGCGCGGCGGCCCATGGGCGATCATGGAACAGGCCGCCGGAGCGGTGAACTGGCGCCCCGTGAACCACCCGAGACCGCGCGGCCTCAACCGTCTGTGGTCGCTCCAGGCGGTGGCCCGGGGCGCCGACGCCGTCTGCTACTTCCAGTGGCGGCAGTCCCGGCAGGGCGCCGAGAAGTTCCACTCCGGGATGCTCTCCCACGCGGGTCCCGAGGGCCGCACCTTCCAGGAGGTCAAGCGGATCGGGGCCGAGCTGGCCCGGCTCGGCGAGCACGTCGCGGGCACCTGCGTCGAGGGTGCCGACGTCGCCGTACTGCTCGACTGGAACGCCTGGTGGGCGAGCGGGCAGAACGGCCGGCTCTCCGCCGAGATCGACTACCCGGAGGTCGTACGGGCCTGGCACCGCGCCCTGTGGGAGGCGCACACCACGGTGTCCTTCGCCCACCCCGGGCACGACCTGTCCGGCTACCGGCTCGTCGTCGTGCCCCAGCTCCACCTGCTCACCGACGCCGCGGCCGACAACCTCGTGGCGTACGTGCGCGGCGGCGGCACCCTCGTCTCCGGGTTCCTGACCGGCGTCGCCGACGAGGACGACCGGGTCCGCCCCGGCGGCATGGACGCCCGGCTGCGCGACCTCTTCGGCATCCGCACGCTGCACGAGTGGTGGCCCCTCGACGCGGGCGAGACCGTCGGGGCGGAGGGCTTCCGGGGCACGCTGTGGTCCGAGGAGATCGAGGCCGCGGACGCCGACTCCGTCATCCCGTACCGGGACGGCGAGCTGGACGGCTGTCCCGCGGTGCTGCGCAAGGGCCGCGCCTGGTACTTCTCCACGCTCCCGGAACCGGAGGCGCTGCGCATCCTGCTCGCCCGGATCGCCGCGCAGGCCGGGGTGCGCCCGCCGCTCGACGCGCTGCCCGACGGGGTCGAGGCGGTGCGTCGGGGCGGGCTGCTGTTCCTGCTCAACCACGGGCGCGAGCCGGTCACCGTGCCGGTGCCCGGCAGCCACCGCGACCTGCTCACCGGCGCGCACCTCGCCGAAGAGGCGGAACTCGGGCGCTACGGCGCCGTCGTCCTCCAGGAGGCACCATGACCGGCGGCAGCGCGAGCGGCGCGGCGCCAGAGCCCGTGCACGGCACCTGGGAACCGGTGCCCGCCGCCCGCTGGGAGGATGCCTCCCTGAGCGGCAACGGCCGGCACGGCGTCATGGTGTTCGGTGATCCGAACAGTGACCGGGTCATCGTCAACCATCACCGGCTGGTCCGCCCCAACGGCACCGAGACGGCGGGACCGCCCGAGCTGGCCGACCGACTCCCGCGCCTCCAGGACCGGTTGCTGGCCGGGGACACCACGGCGGGCGCGGAATTCACCGACGGCCGGCCGCTGCTGTGGGTGCCCGCGTTCCACCCCGCCTTCCAGATACGGCTGCGCAGACCGGCCGCCGAATGGCGCGACTACCGCCGCGAGACCGACTTCACCACCGGCGTCGTCACGGCCGGCTGCGGCGGCTGGCGCAGCGAGGTCTTCGTCTCCCGCGCCGACGACGTGATCGTCCAGCGGGTGACCGAACCGGGGCTCACCGTCGACGTCACCCTCGACCACCGGCTGCCCGGGGCGCCCCGCGAACTCACCGTCGGCCACGGCTGCGTCCTCACCGCCGAGGGCGCCCTGCTCACCCTGCGCGCCCGCTACCCCGGCAGCGACCTGGCGTACACGGGCGTGACCCTCGCGGTGGTCACCGAGGGCCGGGCGAGCACCGCGCTGCCGGGGCTGCGGGTCACGGGCGCGCGCTCGCTGCTGCTGCTCACCCGCGTGACGCGGCACACCAGGGAGCTGGACGTGCTCGCCGAGGCCCGCGAGCTGCGCGCCCTGCTGCCGGAACCGGGCGAGGAGGACGCTTACGACCGGCTGCTCGCCCGCCACACCCGCCTGCACCGGACCGCCTACCTGCGCGCCGGGCTCGACCTCGGCGCGGAGCCCGCCGAACGCGCCCTGCCCGGCTCCGAACTGCTGCGCCGCCCCAAGAGCCCCGCGCTGCTCGAACGGCTCTTCGCGGCGGGCCGCTACCACCTGCTGTCCTCCGCCGGGATGATGCCGCCGCGCCTGACCGGCCTGTGGACGGGGGAGTGGGACACGGCCTGGTCCGGGGCGTTCACCACGGACGCCAACGTCAACCTCCAGACCGCCTCCGCCGCCGCAGGCGCGCTGCCCGAGGTCACCGAGGGCCATGCCGCCCTGGTGCACGGCCAGCTCCCCGACTGGCGCGACAACGCCCGCGCCGTCTTCGGCACCCGCGGCGTCGTCGCCCCCGCGCACACCGACGGCGAGCGCGGGCACATCCTGCACTTCGACCGCGACTACCCCTTGCAGGTATGGACGGCGGGCGCCGACTGGCTGCTCAAACCGCTCGTGGACCACGACGAGACGCGCGGCGCACGCGACCTGCGGCTGGCCGCCGCACTCGCCGAAGTGGCCACGTTCTACGAGGACTTCCTCACCCGCACCGACGAGGACGGCCGGCTGGTCGTGGTGCCCTCGTACTCCCCGGAGAACCGGCCGCCGAACGCGGACGTGATCACCCTCAACGCCGCGATGGACCTCTCCGCCGCCCGGCACGCCCTGCGCACCGCCGCCGACTACCACCCGGGCCCCGACGCCGAGCGCTGGCGCGCCCTGGCCGACCGGCTGCCCCCGCACCGCGTGAACGCCGACGGCGCCCTGGCGGAGTGGGCCCGGGAGGGCCTTGAGGACAACTACGACCACCGCCACCTCAGCCACCTCTACGGCGTCTGGCCGCTCGACGAGATCAACCCCTACGACACCCCGGACCTCGCCGCCGCGGCCCGCCGCGCCCTCGCGCTGCGCGGCGCCGAGAACGACTCCGCGCACGGATACCTGCACCACGCCCTGGTGGCGGCCCGGCTGCGCGACGAGCCCCGGGTGGCGGCGGCCCTGGACGCGGTGCTGGCCGGGGACTTCTTCCACGACTCCCTGATGAGCGGCCACTACCCGAAGCGACACGTCTACAACGCGGACGCCGCGCACACGCTGCCCGCCGTACTGATCGAACTGCTCGTCCAGTCCACGCCCGGACGGCTCGTCCTCTTCCCCGCCCTGCCCGCCGCCCTCCCCACGGGCCGGCTGCACGGCGTCCGCACCCGTTTCGGCGCCGAGGCCGAGCTGACCTGGGGTCCGGACGGGCGCACGGCCGTCATCAGACCGGGCCGTACCGTGCACGTCGATCTCCAGACCCCCTCCGGAGCGCGACCGCTTGCCCTGCGCGCCGGAGAGGACTGCGTCCTCACCCTGGGGCCGCAGTAGCGCCATCCCCCCACCCATGGAAGGGACACCATGGCAACACGCACCGCGAGCAAGGTCGTCAAAGCACTGCTGGCCCCCGCGCTGGCGCTCGGCGCCACCGTGGGCCTCGCCTCGGCCCCGGCCCAGGCGGCCGTCTGGAACTCCTGCGACCAGTGGGGCAACACGACCCTGAACGGCTACACGCTCTACAACAACATCTGGGGCTCCGGCGCGGGCTCCCAGTGCGTCTGGGCCAACTCCGGCACCAACTGGGGCGTCTGGGCCAACCACCCCAACACCGGCGGCATCAAGTCGTACCCGAACTCCAAGAAGGTGGTCAACAAGACGATCACCTCGCTGGGGTCGCTGAGCAGCAGCTACAACGTCACGGTCCCGTCCTCCGGCGCGTACAACACCTCGTACGACATCTGGGACACCGACTACGACTACGAGATCATGCTCTGGGTGAACTACAACGGCGCCGTCGGCCCGCTCGGCACCTCACAGGGCAACGTCACCCTCGGCGGGCACACCTGGACCGTCTACAAGGGCAACAACGGCGCCAACGAGGTCTACTCGTTCCTGCGCACCTCGGACTCGTCCTCCGGCACCGTGAACATCCTCCCGATCCTCAAGTGGATCAAGGACACCAAGGGCTGGATGGGCAACGAGACCATCGGCGACGTCCAGTTCGGCTACGAGATCACGTCCTCGTCCGGCGGCCTGGACTTCGTCACCAACAACCTGACGGTCAGCAGCAGCTGAGCCACTACGCGCGCGTGGGGTGCCGGTCCCGACGGGACCGGCACCCCTTTCTCACTCCGCGACCGGCAGGGACGCCCCGTCCCGCAGGAACAGCGGGATGCGGTCCAGCGGCGCGTCGACCGTCACCGCCGCACCGCCCTCGTACGTCTCACCCGTCCACGCGTCCGTCCAGCGGGCACCCGCCGGGAGGTACGCCGTACGGGCCGTCGCGCCCCCCGTCAGCACCGGCGCCACCAGGAGGTCGGCGCCGAAGAGGTAGGCGTCGTCCACCGTCCAGGCCGTCTGGTCGTCGGGGAACTCCAGGAACAGCGGGCGCATCACCGGCAGTCCCTCCTCGTGCGCCTCCCGCATCACGTCCAGGACGTACGGCTTCAGGCGCTCGCGCAGCCGCAGGTACTTCTCCAGGATCGCGCCCGCCTCTTCGCCGTACGACCAGACCTCGTTCGGGCCGCCGGTCATCTCCGGGCCGAGCGGCATCCCCGGGTCGCGGAAGCCGTGCAGCCGCATCAGCGGGGACAGCGCGCCGAACTGGAACCAGCGGACCATCACCTCGCGGTAGGCGGGGTCGTCCGGGTCGCCGCCGTGGAAGCCGCCGATGTCGGTGTTCCACCAGGGGATGCCGGACAGGGCCGTGTTCAGCCCGGCCGCGATCTGGCGGCGCAGGGTGGCGAAGTCCGTGCCGATGTCGCCGGACCACAGCGCGGCCCCGTAGCGCTGGCTGCCCGCCCACGCGGAGCGGTTGAGGGTGACCACCTCGTCCTCGCCGGCGGCGAGCATGCCCTCGTAGAAGGTGCGGGCGTTCTCGGCCGGGTACATGTTCCCGACCTCCAGGCCCGGGCCCGCCCAGTAGCGCAGGTTCTCCGAGAAGCCCGGCTTCAGCTCCGGTTCGCAGGCGTCCAGCCAGAAGGACGTGATCCCGTACGGCTCCAGGTAGTTGTCGCGGATCTTCGACCAGAGGAACTCCCGTGCCTCCGGGTTCGTCGCGTCGTAGAAGGCGACCTGGACGGTGGACGCCACCTCCTTGTCGGGCCAGTCGGCGTGCGCCATCGGGCCGTACTCGGTGCCGATGAAGTAGCCGCGCTGCTCCATGAGCTGGTGGTTCTCCGACAGCGGCGAGACGGACGGCCACACGCTGACCACCAGCTTCACGCCCAGCTCGGCGAGCTCGCGCTGCATGGCCGCCGGATCGGGCCACTCGGCCGGGTCGAACTTCCACTCGCCGAGGTGCGTCCAGTGGAAGAAGTCGCAGACGATGGCGGACAGCGGCAGGCCGCGGCGCTTGTACTCCCGCGCCACTTCCAGGAGTTCGTCCTGCGTGCGGTAGCGCAGCTTGCACTGCCAGAAGCCGGCCGCCCACTCGGGCAGCATCGGCGTCCGGCCGGTGACGGCGCTGTAGCGGCGCTGGCCGTCGGCCGGGGTGCCCGCCGTGATCCAGTAGTCGAGCTGACGGGCCGAGTCCGCGACCCAGCGGGTGCCGTTGCCCGCCAGCTCGACGCGGCCGATCGCCGGGTTGTTCCACAGCAGCGTGTAGCCGCGGCTGGAGGTGAGGACCGGGACGGTCACCTCGGCGTTGCGCTGCACCAGGTCCAGGACTGCGCCCTTCTGGTCGAGCAGCCCGTGCTGGTGCTGCCCGAGCCCGTACAGCTTCTCGCCCTCGTACGCGGCGAACCGCTGCTCCAGACGGTGGTGGCCGTTGCCGGTGGGTGTGTACAGCCGCGGGCCCGGCCACCAGAAGTGGGCGCGCTCCTCGGCCAGGATCTCCGTGCCGTCCCCGGTGCGCACGAAGCGGATCAGGCCCTCGGCGCTGACCTCGGCGGTCAGCGCGCCGACCGTCAGCCGGCCCGCGCCCTCCTCGATCTTGAGGCTGCTCTCCGTGGCCGGCGGTTCGTCGAGCAGGGCGCCGGGCAGCCCGTCGGCCACCGGGCCGCCGAGGCGCGCCCGGACCCGGACGGCGTCCGGGCCCCAGGGCTCGATGCGCACGGTCTCCTGACGGCCGCTCCACTCCAGTGCGCCGTCCCGTTCGCGGAACGTGCCGATGGTGGGCGAGGACTGAGCAAGGCTGACGGCCCCCGACTGGGGCTGCTGATTCACGGCAGGCTGATTCACGTGGGGTACTCCTTCTTAGCCCGTCCGGCGTTTGAGGACGAGGCCGTCCAGGCCGAAAGCGGGGGTCTGGGGGCGGCAGCCCCCAGAGACAGGGGACGGGTAGGGGCGGAGGGGGCGAAAACAGGCATGACGGAACTACGGCGGAGCGGTACAGCGGTGGTGACGACCCGGCGGCGGGCCGGGGCCGTGCGCCGGGCCGTCCCGGCGGCACCGCACCGGAAGTGCCCCCTGGGTTCAGACGGCGGCAGGCCCCGTACTCGCCCGCACCGTCAGCTCCGGAGCGAGCAGCACGACGTCGTCCTCCCCGCGCCCTTCGAGCTTGGCGATGAGCTGCTCCACGGCCTGGCGGCCCATCTCATGGGCGGGGATGGCGACCGCGGTGAGCCGGACCGAGGCCTGGGTGGCGACCTGGTCGGGACAGATCGCCAGCACCGACACGTCCTCGGGCACGGCGCGGCCCTGCTGGCGCAACAGCGCGAGCAGCGGCTCGACCGCCGACTCGTTCTGCACGACGAAGCCCGTGGTGCCCGGGCGCTCATCGAAGACCCGGGCGAGGGTGACGGCCATCGCGTCGTACCCGCCCTCGCAGGGGCGGTGCAGCACGCGCAGGCCCAGCTCGCGGGAGCGGGTGCGCAGCCCGTCGAGGGTGCGCTCGGCGAAGCCCGTGTGCCGCTCGTAGACGGCGGGCGCCTCGCCGATGACAGCGATGTCACGGTGGCCGAGCTTGGCCAGGTGCTCGGCGCACAGCGCACCCGTCGCGGCGAAGTCCAGATCGACGCAGGTCAGCCCGGCGGTCTCGGCCGGCAGCCCGATGAGCACGGACGGCTGGTCGGTCTCCCGCAGCAGCGGCAGCCGCTCGTCGTCCAGCTCGACGTCCATCAGGATCATCGCGTCGGCGAGCCCGCTGCCGGTGACCCGGCGCACGGCGTCCGGGCCCTCCTCACCGGTCAGCAGCAGCACGTCGTACCCATGGGTGCGGGCCGTCGTGGCCACCGCGATGGCGATCTCCATCATCACGGGTACGTACATGTCGGTACGCAGGGGAACCATCAGCGCGATGATGTTCGAACGGCTGCTGGCCAGGGCCCGGGCCCCCGCGTTCGGGTGGTAGCCGAGCTCCTGGATGCTCCGCTCGACCCGCTGCCGGGTGCCCGCGGAGATGGACCGCTTGCCGCTGAGGACATAGCTCACCGTGCTCGCCGAGACTCCGGCGTGCTGGGCGACCTCGGCGAGGGTGACCATCCAGCTCTCCAAGCTTTGTGAAGCGCTTCGACAGCGCGTCCTGCGGACAACGGGCGAGTGAGGGTGGCTCGACACTAGCTCCACGGGGGACAGGGTGTCCATAGTCCGTCGAAGCGCTTCGACAGATGTTTCGGACGCCGGTCGCCGGGCGTCCGGCCGGCCGGTGGCGCGGGTGTCCGGCCGCCGCCGTCGCGGGCGCCGCACCCGGACCGTCCCCCGGAAGGACCACCGGCCCGCCGCCGCCCGGCCCGCCGCGCCAAGTGGGGCCCGCGACGGCGTACTTCGGTGCGCGCACACCGGTGGACGCGCACCCGGTGTCCGGCCGAACACTGCGCGAGGACTGGTGGGCTCGGCCCGGATCGGGTACATACGATCGAGTAGCACCGGTCAGTAACGTACAACGCTGATCTCCCTATGATCCCTATTCGCGGCGAGGTGAGCCTCATGTCCGCAACACCCCCCAAGCCAGCCGTCACCGAACGTGAGGCACGCCAGGTCGCCGAGGCAGCCCGCGAACAGGACTGGCGCAAGCCCAGCTTCGCCAAGGAGCTGTTCCTCGGCCGCTTCCGGCTCGACCTCGTCCACCCGCACCCGATGCCCTCCGGCGAGGCGGCCCAGCGCGGGGAGGAGTTCCTGGCCAAGCTGCGGGACTTCTGCGAGACGAAGATCGACTCGGCCCGGATCGAGCGCGAGGCGCAGATCCCCGACGAGGTCATCAAGGGGCTCAAGGACATCGGGGCCCTCGGCATGAAGATCGACACCAAGTACGGCGGCCTGGGCCTGACGCAGGTCTACTACAACAAGGCGCTCGCCCTGATCGGCTCGGTCAGCCCGGCGGTCGGCGCCCTGCTCTCCGCCCATCAGTCGATCGGCGTACCGCAGCCGCTGAAGCAGTTCGGCACCCAGGAGCAGAAGGACACCTTCCTGCCGCGCTGCGCGCGCACCGACATCTCCGCCTTCCTGCTGACCGAGCCCGACGTCGGCTCCGACCCGGCCAGGCTCGCCACCTCCGCCGTACCGGACGGGGAGGACTACGTCCTCGACGGGGTGAAGCTCTGGACGACCAACGGAGTCGTCGCGGACCTCCTCGTGGTCATGGCGCGGGTGCCGAAGTCCGAGGGGCACAAGGGCGGCATCACGGCGTTCGTGGTGGAGGCCGCCTCCGAGGGCATCACCGTCGAGAACCGCAACGCCTTCATGGGCCTGCGCGGCCTGGAGAACGGCGTCACCCGCTTCCACCGGGTCCGGGTGCCCGCCGCCAACCGGATCGGCCCCGAGGGCGCCGGCCTCAAGATCGCGCTGACCACCCTGAACACCGGCCGGCTCTCGCTGCCCGCCATGTGCGTCGGCTCCGGCAAGTGGTGTCTGAAGATCGCCCGCGAGTGGTCCGCGGCCCGCGAGCAGTGGGGCAAGCCGGTCGCCTTCCACGAGGCGGTCGGCGCGAAGATCTCCTTCATCGCGGCGACGACCTTCGCCCTGGAAGCCGTCCTCGACCTGTCCTCGCAGATGGCCGACGAGAACCGCAACGACATCCGCATCGAGGCCGCCCTCGCCAAGCTGTACGGCTCGGAGATGGGCTGGCTGATCGCCGACGAACTGGTCCAGATCCGCGGCGGGCGCGGCTTCGAGACCGCCGAGTCGCTGGCCGCCCGCGGCGAACGCGGCGTCCCCGCCGAGCAGTTGCTGCGCGACATGCGCATCAACCGCATCTTCGAGGGCTCCACCGAGATCATGCACCTGCTGATCGCCCGGGAGGCCGTCGACGCCCACCTGTCGGTGGCGGGCGACCTCATCGACCCCGACAAGTCCCTGACCGACAAGGCGAAGGCAGGCGCGAACGCCGGCGTCTTCTACGCCAAGTGGCTGCCCAAGCTGGTCGCGGGCCCCGGTCAACTCCCGCGCAGCTATCAGGAGTTCCACCCCGAGGGGCACCCCGACCTGTCGACGCACCTCAGGTACGTCGAGCGCAGCGCCCGCAAGCTCGCCCGCTCCACCTTCTACGCCATGTCCCGCTGGCAGGGCCGCATGGAGACCAAACAGGGCTTCCTCGGCCGGATCGTCGACATCGGCGCCGAGCTGTTCGCGATGAGCGCGGCCTGCGTACGCGCCGAGCTGCTGCGCACCACCGAGGCGCACGGCCGCGAGGCGTACCAGCTCGCCGACGTCTTCTGCCGCCAGTCCCGCATCCGCGTCGAGGAACTCTTCGGCCGCCTGTGGTCCAACACCGATGACGTCGACCGCACCGTGGTCAAGGGCGTCCTGTCGGGCACGTACGGGTGGCTGGAGGAGGGCGTGGTCGACCCCTCGGGCGAAGGCCCCTGGATCGCCGACGCCACCCCCGGTCCCGCCCGGCGCAAGAACGTCCACCGCCCCATTCGCTGACCTTTTCCCCGCGAATTCACAGCCGCCCCGTCCGTCATTCTGCTGCTTGCCGCACCGCAGACGTGCGTCAACAATGAGCAGAATGGCGGACGGGGGCCTGAAATGCGCCGAAGAGCCGGAGAAGAATCCAGTCAGGGAATTGCGCGGCAGCTGATACGCGCCCGCGGGGAAGCCTGGAGCAGGCTGCGCGAAACGGACCGTACACGGGCACTGCGAACGGTGCGCGACGAGGTGCTGCCGCTCGCGGAAAAACTGGGCGGGAGCGCGCCCGACACCTTCCGCGCACACCGCGACCCGCTGGCGATCCTGCTCAACGAGTGCGCGCTGGCCCTGGTGGACGAGGTGCCGAGGCCACCGGTGCCCTCCTTCGACGTCCCGCGTGCCAGGCGTTTCGACGTCCGTGACGTCGATTCCCTGCTCGACGCCGGACGCCCGGGTGAAAGGCCCGTCATTCAGCAGCTTTTCCGCAGCGCCCTGGAAGTGGTCGACGATCCGGTACTGCGTGAAGTGATCACAGCGAATCAGCAGGGTGTCCTCATCCTCCAGCGCGCGAACCGCTGGATCCGGATACTCGCGGACGCCGTCTGAGGGTGGGGGAATTCCAGTGTCCGGAATCGGTCTCGACAACATCACCAGCCGGATCATGCGGGCCGGCGAAGGCAGGATGCTGCGCAAACTCCAGCGCGTGGCCGACCAGGTCGGCTCCCTGGAGGAGGAGTTCAAGGCGCTCACCGACGACGAGCTGAAGGCCCTCACCCCGGAGTTCCGGCAGCGCCACGCCGACGGCGAGAGCCTGGACGACCTGCTCCCCGAGGCGTTCGCCGCGATGCGCGAGGCGGCGGTGCGCACCCT
This sequence comes from Streptomyces sp. NPDC059785, assembly GCF_042732375.1. Lineage (NCBI taxonomy): Bacteria > Bacillati > Actinomycetota > Actinomycetes > Kitasatosporales > Streptomycetaceae > Streptomyces > Streptomyces sp. NPDC059785. The sequence continues at coordinate 75,668 of NZ_JBHWHV010000039.1, read as the reverse complement.
CGGCATGCGCCACTTCGACGTCCAGGTCATGGGCGGCGCCGCGCTCCACCTCGGCAACATCGCGGAGATGCAGACCGGCGAGGGCAAGACGCTCGTCGGCACGCTCCCCGTCTACCTCAACGCCCTCGCGGGCAAGGGCGTCCACCTCGTCACGGTCAACGACTACCTGGCCGAGCGCGACGCCGAGTGGATGGGCCGCGCCTACCGCTTCATGGGCCTGACCGTCGGCGTCATCAAGACCGGGTCCACCCCGGCCGAGCGCCGCGCCCAGTACGCCCGCGACATCACCTACGGCACCAACACCGAGTTCGGCTTCGACTACCTGCGAGACAACATGGCCTGGTCGCAGGACGAACTCGTCCAGCGCGGCCACCACTTCGCGATCGTCGACGAGGCCGACTCCATCCTCATCGACGAGGCCCGCACCCCGCTGATCATCTCCGGACCCGCCGACCAGCCCACCCAGTGGTACACGGCGTTCTCCTCGATCGTCGGCCGGATGAAGGGCGTCCGCGTCCAGGAGGAGAACTTCGCCACCCAGGCAGACAAGGACCGCCTCGCCGAACTGCGCGCCACCCACGACTACGAGTACGACCCGAAGAAACGCACGGTCGCGATCCTCGACCGCGGCGTGGAGTACGTACAGGACCAGCTCGGCATCGACAGCCTCTACGAGGCCGACCACACCCCGCTCATCGGGCACCTGAACAACGCACTCAAGGCCAAGGAGCACTTCAAGCGGGACAAGGACTACGTGGTCGTGGACGGCGAGGTGCTGATCGTCGACGAGCACACCGGACGCATCCTGGCCGGGCGCCGCTACAACGAGGGACTGCACCAGGCGATCGAGGCCAAGGAGGGCGTGACGGTCAAGGACGAGAACCAGACCCTCGCCACCATCACCCTCCAGAACTTCTTCCGCCTCTACACCAAGCTCGCCGGCATGACCGGCACGGCGATGACCGAGGCCGCCGAGTTCCACCAGATCTACAAGCTGCACGTCGTCCCGATCCCCACCAACCGGCCGATGGTCCGCCGCGACGACCCCGACCAGATCTACCGCACCGAGGAGGCGAAGTACGCCGCCATCGTCGCGGACATCGAGGAGCGCAACCGGGCCGGCCAGCCGGTCCTGGTCGGCACCACCTCCGTCGAGAAGTCCGAGGTGCTGTCCGCGCTGCTGCGGAAGAAGGGCATCCGCCACGAGGTGCTCAACGCCAAGAACCACCAGCGCGAGGCACAGATCGTCGCCCAGGCGGGCCGCCGGGGCGCCGTCACCGTGGCCACGAACATGGCGGGCCGCGGCACCGACATCATGCTCGGCGGCAACCCGGAGGCGATGGCACTGGCGCAGCTCCCCGAGGAGGCGGACGAGGCGGAGCGCCGGACCGTGCTCGACCGCGTCGGCGAGTCCGTCGCCGCCGAGCACGACGCCGTCAAGGACCTCGGCGGCCTCTACGTCCTCGGCACCGAACGGCACGAGTCACGGCGCATCGACAACCAGCTGCGCGGCCGGTCCGGACGGCAGGGCGACCCCGGCGCCTCCCGCTTCTACCTCTCCCTCCAGGACGACCTGATGCGGCTGTTCCGCGCCCAGGTGGTCGAGCGCGTCATGTCGATGGCGAACGTCCCCGACGACGTACCGATCGAGAACAGGATGGTCACCCGCGCCATCGCCTCCGCCCAGTCCCAGCTGGAACAGCAGCACTTCGAGTCCCGCAAGGACGTCCTCAAATTCGACGAGGTGCTGAACCGCCAGCGCACGCTGATCTACGCCGAACGCCGCCGCGTCCTGGCCGGCGAGGACCTGAGCGAACAGATCGGCCACTTCATGGACGACACGGTCCGGGCGTACATCGAGCAGGAGACCGCCGACGGCTTCCCCGAGGAATGGGACCTGGACCGCCTGTGGGGCGCGCTGCGCCAGCTCTACCCGGTCGGGATCACCGTCGAGGACCTGGAGGACGCCGCCGACGGCCGCGCGAACCTCACCGCCGACTTCCTGATCGACGAGATCACCGAGGACATCCACGCCCGGTACGCCGAGCGCGAGGCCGAGCTCGGCACCGAGGCGCTGCGCCGCCTGGAGCGGCTGGTCGTCCTCTCCGTCCTGGACCGCAAGTGGCGCGAGCACCTCTACGAGATGGACTACCTGCGCGACGGCATCGGACTGCGCTGGACCCTCGGCCGCGAGCCGATCGTGGAGTACGAGCGCGAGGGCTTCGACATGTACGGCGCCATGACGGAGGCGATCAAGGAGGAGTCCGTCGGCTACGTCTTCAACCTCGACGCCTCGGACCGGACGGCCGAGTCCCTGGAGCCCCGCGACCGCACCGACGGCCTGCACTTCAGCGCCCCCACCCTGGACACGGCGGAGGGCGTGGTGGAGGGCGACTTCACCCCGACGGACGAGGCACCGGCCCCGGAGCCGGACCCCGCGCCCGGCGCCCGCCACGCGCGAGACCGGTCCCGGCAGACGAGGTCGTCCCGGTCCAGGCGCCGCCGCAAACGCTGACCTGTAACAGCCCGTCCGGCGTTTGAGGACGAGGCCGTCAGGCCGAAGCGGGGGCCTGGGGGCGGCAGCCCCCAGAGATACGGGACGGGAAGGGGCGGAGGGGCGAAGACCTCCGCGGGGCAGCCACCCATATCCGCCGGGCCGCCGCCACCGGACCCCGCACCCGGGCACCTCCCGGTACGAATCGGGCCGGGAGTGGGGCGCCCTGTCCTGCCGGGAGGGGCTTGCGGCCACAATGGGGGAATGAGCGACAGTCCAGCCCCCCTCGCCGACCCGCACCTCGTCTTCGACCCCGTGGACGGAGTCCGGGACGTGGTGGTCCTCGGATCCACCGGTTCGATCGGCACCCAGGCCATCGACCTCGTGCTGCGCAACCCCGACCGCTTCCGGGTCACCGCTCTCTCTGCCGCGGGCGGGCGCGTCGGCCTCCTCGCCGAGCAGGCGCACCGCCTGCGCGTCGCGACGGTCGCCGTCGCCCGCGAGGACGTCGTCCCGGCCCTGCGCGAGGCCCTGTCCGCGCAGTACGGACCGGGGGAGCCCCTTCCTGAGATCCTCGCCGGGCCCGACGCCGCCACACAGCTCGCCGCGTCCGAAGCCCACACCGTGCTCAACGGCATCACCGGCTCCATCGGCCTCGCGCCCACCCTCGCCGCCCTGGAGGCGGGCCGCACCCTGGCGCTCGCCAACAAGGAGTCGCTCATCGTCGGCGGTCCGCTGGTCAAGGCGCTCGCCAAGCCGGGCCAGATCATCCCGGTCGACTCCGAGCACGCCGCGCTCTTCCAGGCCCTCGCCGCCGGCACCCGCGCCGACGTGCGCAAACTCGTCGTGACCGCGTCCGGCGGCCCGTTCCGCGGACGTACCAGGGCCGAGCTGGCGGACGTCCGTCCCGAGGACGCCCTCGCCCACCCCACCTGGGCCATGGGCCCGGTCATCACGGTGAACTCGGCGACCCTCGTGAACAAGGGCCTGGAAGTCATCGAGGCGCACCTCCTCTACGACATTCCCTTCGACCGCATTGAGGTCGTCGTGCACCCGCAGTCGTATGTTCACTCGATGGTCGAGTTCACCGACGGTTCCACGCTGGCCCAGGCGACGCCCCCCGACATGCGGGGGCCGATCGCCATCGGGCTCGGCTGGCCCGAGCGGATCCCGGACGCGGCGCCCGCCTTCGACTGGACCAAGGCGTCGAGCTGGGAGTTCTTCCCGCTCGACACCGACGCGTTCCCGTCCGTCGGCCTGGCCCGGCACGTCGGACAGCTCGCGGGTACGGCCCCGGCGGTGTTCAATGCGGCCAACGAGGAGTGCGTGGACGCGTTCCTGAACGGCGCCCTGCCGTTCAACGGGATCATGGACACCGTCACGCGGGTGGTCGGGGAGCACGGCACACCGGACACGGGAACTTCCCTGACCGTCGCGGACGTCCTCGAAGCGGAGACCTGGGCGCGCGCCCGGGCCCGAGAGCTGACCAAGACGACGGCGCAGACGACCGCGGAGGCGCGTGCATGACGACCCTGATGATGATCCTCGGCATAGTCGTCTTCGTGCTCGGCCTGCTCATCTCGATCGCGTGGCACGAGCTGGGCCACCTGTCGACGGCCAAGATGTTCGGCATCCGGGTGCCCCAGTACATGGTGGGCTTCGGGCCGACGATCTTCTCCCGCAAGAAGGGCGAGACGGAGTACGGCATCAAGGCCGTCCCGCTCGGCGGCTACATCCGCATGATCGGGATGTTCCCGCCGGGCCCCGACGGCCGGATAGAGGCCCGGTCCACCTCCCCGTTCCGCGGCATGATCGAGGACGCCAGGTCGGCCGCGTTCGAGGAGCTGAAGCCGGGCGACGAGACCCGCCTCTTCTACACGCGCAAGCCGTGGAAGCGGGTCATCGTGATGTTCGCGGGCCCCTTCATGAACCTGATCCTCGCCGTGGCGATCTTCCTCGGCGTGATGATGACGTTCGGCGTGAACACCCAGACGACCACCGTCGGCAAGGTCTCGGACTGCGTCATCCAGCAGAGCGAGAACCGGTCGAAGTGCGCCGAGGGCGACAAGGCCGCACCCGCCAAGGCCGCGGGCCTGAAGAACGGCGACAAGATCGTCGCCTTCGACGGCGAGCCGGTCACCGAGTGGTCCACCCTGCAGAACGACATCCGCGCCAACCCCGGCAAGGACGTCACACTCACCGTCGAGCGGGGCGGCGAGCGGGTCGACCTCACGGCCCACCTGATCAAGAACCAGGTCAGCAAGAGCGACGGCAACGGCGGCTACGTCGAGGGCGAGTACGTGACCGCGGGCTTCCTCGGCTTCACGCCCGCCTCCGGCATCGTCCAGCAGTCCTTCGGCCAGTCCGTGGACCGCATGGGCGACATGATGGAGAACGGCGTCGAATCGCTGATCTCCCTGCCCGGCAAGATCCCCGCCCTGTGGGACGCGGCCTTCGGCGACGGCCCGCGCGAGCCCGACTCCCCGATGGGCGTGGTCGGCGCGGCCCGGGTCGGCGGAGACGTCTTCACCCTGGACATCCCGGCCAGCCAGCAGATCGCGATGATGCTGTTCCTGGTCGCGGGCTTCAACCTCTCGCTGTTCCTGTTCAACATGCTCCCGCTGCTGCCGCTCGACGGCGGCCACATCGCGGGCGCCCTGTGGGAGGCGCTGCGGCGCAACACGGCCAAGGTGCTGCGCCGCCCCGACCCGGGCCCGTTCGACGTGGCGAAGCTCATGCCCGTCGCCTACGTGGTGGCCGGGATCTTCGTCTGCTTCACGATCCTGGTACTGATCGCGGACGTCGTTAACCCGGTGAGAATCTCCTAGCAGGACGCCGTTGGGGGCGGCCGGGCACACTGTGTGCCCGGCCGCCCCCATTGAGTGGGTTTAGGGGGGCGCAATGTGCTTGACTGCGCGCCGGTGCCGTAATCTCGGAAGCCGGAGTCCGTCGTTCGGGACCTGATCCATCACTTGGGGTTGCACAGCAGATGACTGCGATTTCACTCGGCATGCCGTCCGTTCCGACCAAGCTCGCCGAGCGCCGCAAGAGCCGGCAGATCCAGGTCGGGACCGTGGCCGTGGGCGGGGACGCACCCGTCTCGGTGCAGTCGATGACGACGACCCGCACGTCCGACATCGGCGCCACCCTCCAGCAGATCGCCGAGCTGACGGCGTCCGGCTGCCAGATCGTCCGGGTGGCCTGCCCCACCCAGGACGACGCCGACGCGCTGTCGGTGATCGCGAAGAAGTCGCAGATCCCGGTCATCGCCGACATCCACTTCCAGCCGAAGTACGTCTTCGCCGCGATCGATGCGGGCTGCGCGGCGGTCCGGGTCAACCCGGGCAACATCAAGCAGTTCGACGACAAGGTCAAGGAGATCGCGCGGGCCGCGAAGGACGCGGGCACCCCGATCCGGATCGGCGTGAACGCGGGCTCCCTGGACCGCCGGCTGCTCCAGAAGTACGGCAAGGCCACCCCCGAGGCGCTCGTCGAGTCGGCCCTGTGGGAAGCCTCCCTCTTCGAGGAGCACGACTTCCGCGACATCAAGATCTCGGTCAAGCACAACGACCCGGTCGTCATGGTCAACGCCTACCGGCAGCTCGCCGCCGCCTGCGACTACCCGCTGCACCTCGGTGTCACCGAGGCCGGCCCGGCCTTCCAGGGCACCATCAAGTCGGCCGTCGCCTTCGGCGCCCTGCTCTCCGAGGGCATCGGCGACACCATCCGCGTCTCCCTCTCCGCCCCGCCCGCCGAGGAGGTCAAGGTCGGCCTCCAGATCCTGGAGTCCCTCAACCTCAAGGAGCGCGGCCTCGAGATCGTCTCCTGCCCGTCCTGCGGACGCGCCCAGGTCGACGTCTACAAGCTGGCCGAGGAGGTCACGGCGGGCCTCACCGGCATGGAGGTCCCGCTCCGCGTCGCCGTCATGGGCTGCGTCGTGAACGGCCCCGGCGAGGCCCGCGAGGCCGACCTCGGCGTCGCCTCCGGCAACGGCAAGGGCCAGATCTTCGTCAAGGGCGAGGTCATCAAGACCGTCCCGGAATCCAAGATCGTGGAAACCCTCATCGAAGAGGCCATGAAGCTGGCCGAACAGATGGAGAAGGACGGCGTCATCTCCGGCGAGCCTTCGGTGTCGGTGGCGGGCTGACTGACGGCCCCCGGGGCCGGGCGGCACGGGCCCCGCGCCCCTCAGGGGCGCGGGGAACTGCGCGACCAGCCCCCACCGATCCGCGGACGAAGCACCGGCCTGACGAGCGAAGTGGCCGTCACCGGGGGCAAACCCACCCCCGGTGACGGCCACTTCGGACACCGCTCGGCGTCGCCGCGAGGCGCCAGGTACAGTGCGGAGATCAGCAGACAATCACCGTGAAGGCCCCCGCACGTGTTGACCCAGACGACCACCAGGGTCCTCGAACCGAGTGACCTGGACGCCGCGCTCGCCGTTCTCGACCGCGAGCCGGTGGCGAACGCCTTCGTGACGTCCCGGGTGCACGTCGCCGGCCTCGACCCCTGGCGGCTCGGCGGCGAGATGTGGGGCTGGTACGAGGACGGCATGCTGACGTCCCTGTGCTACGCGGGCGCCAACCTCGTCCCCATCTGCGCCACCCCCCGCGCCGTACGCGCCTTCGCCGACCGTGCCCGCCGCGCGGGCCGCCGCTGCTCCTCGATCGTCGGCCCCGCCGAGCAGACCGCCCAGCTCTGGCGGCTGCTCCAGCCGAGCTGGGGCCCGGCCCGCGAGATCCGCGGCAACCAGCCGCTCATGGTCACCGACCGTCTCCCGCACGACCTCGCCCCGGACCCCTACGTCCGCCGGATGCGCAAGGACGAGATGGAGACGATCATGCCGGCGTGCGTGGCGATGTTCACCGAGGAGGTCGGCGTCTCCCCGCTGGCCGGGGACGGCGGACTGCTCTACCAGGCCAGGGTCGCCGAACTCGTCGGCTCCGGGCGTTCCTTCGCCCGCCTCGACCAGCACGGCAAGGTCGTCTTCAAGGCCGAGATCGGCGCCGCGACCCCGCAGGCCTGCCAGATCCAGGGCGTCTGGGTCGCCCCCGAGTACCGCGGACAGGGCTTCGCCGCCCCCGGCATGGCCGCCGTGCTGCGGTACGCCCTCGCCGACATCGCCCCGGTCGCCAGTCTCTACGTCAACGACTTCAACACGGCCGCCCGGGCGACGTACCGGCGGGTGGGGTTCCGCGAGGTCGGGGCCTTCATGAGTGTGCTGTTCTGAGAGCCTGTGTCATCTCCCCGGCCGGGCGCGCGACGCCTGGCACGCACTCCCCCAAGCTCTCGGCTTCTCCCCCACTCTCGGCTTCTCCCCCACTCTCGGCTTCTCCCCCACTCTCGGCTTCGCTCGAGCGGGGGGACCCCCATGAGCGGGGGGACCCCCATGAGCGGGGGGACCCCATGAGCAGGGGGACCCTTATGAGCAGGGGGACCCCCATGACGCCGCGCGCTGATCCGGCCGGGGATATGACACAGGCTCTGACACCCCGTACCTGCATGTAGTCTCCCCGGCATGCTGCGCTTTCCCGGTCAGGGCCCCGACAACGCCGACGACGTGGTCGTCGGCCCGCTGGACCTCGCCGCGCGCGTCGACGAGGCGCTCGGCGTGCAGGCGGTGGCCTTCGGGCTCGGCGCCGAGGAGGTCGCCGTACGCCGGCAGATCGTCCTGCGGCACATGACCTACCCGGGAGCCCGCGCGCTCGGCGCCACCACGGACCGGGGGCGCCTGGCCGGCTTCGTCTACGGCATGCCGAACGACCGCGCCCACTGGTGGTCCACGGTCGTCGAACCGTACCTGCGCGGACAGGGCCAGGAGGGCTGGCTCGACGACTCCTTCGTCATCACCGAGCTGCACGTCCACCCGCACTTCCAGAACCGGGGCATCGGCCGCGCGCTGATCACCACCATCACGGACGGCGCCGCCGAACCCCGCTCCATCCTCTCCGCGATCGACACGGACAGCCCGGCCCGCGGCCTGTACCACTCCCTCGGGTACGAGGACCTGGCCCGCCAGGTGCACTTCCCGAGCGCCCCGAAGCCGTACGCGGTGATGGGCGCGCCGCTGCCGCTGAGAAGGAAGTAGGAGCCCCCGGCCGGGCAGCGGAACGTAACCGATTTCCGCCGTCCCGCACCGCCCGGCTAACCTCCTTGGCATCACCCTTACGCAGCAGGAGTCGAGAATCATGGCCCAGGTCCAGCGCATGTCCCGTTTGATGGTCAAGACACTGCGTGACGACCCGGCGGACGCCGAGACGCTCAGCCACAAGCTCCTGGTCCGCGCCGGGTACGTGCGCCGGAACTCCGCGGGCATCTGGACCTGGCTGCCGCTCGGCAAGAAGGTCCTCGACAACGTCTCGCGCGTGGTCCGCGAGGAGATGGACGCGATCGGCGCCCAGGAGGTGCTGCTCCCGGCCCTGCTGCCCAAGGAGCCCTACGAGGCGTCCGCCCGCTGGGAGGAGTACGGCGACCTGCTGTTCCGCCTCAAGGACCGCAAGGGCGCCGAGTACCTGCTCGGTCCGACCCACGAGGAGATCTTCACCCTGGTCGTGAAGGACCAGGTGTCCTCGTACAAGGACCTGCCGGTCATGCTCTACCAGATCCAGACCAAGTACCGGGACGAGGCGCGTCCGCGCTCCGGCGTGCTGCGCGGCCGCGAGTTCCAGATGAAGGACTCGTACTCCTTCGACACCACCGACGAGGGCCTGGCCGAGTCGTACGCGCTGCACCGCGCCGCCTACCAGAAGATCTTCGCCCGGCTCGGTCTCGACTACCGCATCGTCTCCGCCGTCTCCGGCGCCATGGGCGGCTCGGCCTCCGAGGAGTTCCTGGCCCCGGCCGCGGCCGGCGAGGACACCTTCGTCGACTGCCCGGCCTGCGACTACGCGGCCAACACCGAGGCGGTCACCTTCGCGCTGACCCCCGTCTCCGGTGAGCACGGCCCGGTCGAGGAGCTGGACACCCCCGACACCCCGACCATCGAGACGCTCGCCGAGCACCTCGGTGTCCCGGCCTCCGCCACCCTGAAGAACCTGCTGGTGAAGGTCGACGGCGAGATCGTCGCCGTCGGCGTCCCCGGGGACCGCGAGGTCGACCTCGGCAAGCTGGGCGAGCACCTGGCCCCCGCGGTCGTGGAGCTCGTCACGGCCGAGGACTTCGAGGGCCGCGACGACCTCGTACGCGGGTACGTCGGCCCGCAGGGCCTGGCCAAGGTCCGCTACATCGCCGACCCGCGCGTCGCCCCCGGCACCGCCTGGATCACCGGCGCCAACAAGGCCGACACCCACGCGCGCAACGTGGTCGCCGGGCGTGACTTCGAGGTCGACGACTACCTCGACGTCGTCGTGGTCGAGGAGGGCGACCCCTGCCCGAACTGCGGCGCCGGGCTCAAGCTGGACCGCGCCATCGAGATCGGCCACATCTTCCAGCTCGGCCGCAAGTACGCGGACACCTTCCAGCTCGACGTGCTCGGCCAGCAGGGCAAGCCGGTCCGCGTGACCATGGGCTCGTACGGCATCGGCGTCTCGCGCGCCGTGGCCGCGCTCGCCGAGCAGTCCGCCGACGAGCAGGGGCTGTGCTGGTCCAAGGAGGTCGCCCCGGCCGACGTGCACGTGGTCGCCGCGGGTAAGGCGCTCCAGACCGAGCTGGCGCTCGAGGTCTCCGAGAAGCTGAACGCCGCGGGCGTGCGGGTGCTGGTGGACGACCGGGCGGGGGTCTCGCCCGGCGTGAAGTTCACCGACGCCGAGCTGATCGGGGTGCCGACGATCCTGGTCGCCGGGCGGCGGTCCGGCGAGGGTGTCGTGGAGCTCAAGGACCGGCGGACGGGTGAGCGGGAAGAGGTCACCGTCGAGGAGGCGATCGCGCGGCTGACGGCGTAAGCGGTTTTCGTGGGGTCCCGTCGCCGGGGGTGGTGGCGGGGCCCTCGCGTTCTCGCCCCCTCCGCTCCTTCCCGTCCCGTGTCTCTGGGGGCTGCCGCCCCTAGACGCTCGCTTTCGGCCTGGACGGCCTCGTCCTCAAGCGCCGGACCGGCTGAAATGCCTACAGCCAGCCGGCGAATTCCAGCAGCAGTTCCGCGTCCTGGTCGCGGCTCACCTTGCGGGCCCGTACGCCCGATTCGACCGCTCGGAAGAGGGTCCAGCCGCGCAGGCGGTCCTGGTCCAGGTCCAGGGACTCGGCCAGGCGTTTGACCCGGCGGCGGGTGGTGGACGGTCCCGAGGGCGCGGCGATCAGGTCCTCCACGCGGTCGCGGACCAGCCGCGCCAGGTCGAAGGCGCACTCGCCGACCACAGGGTCAGGACCCACCGCCAGCCAGGGCATCCGCTCGCCCGCGAGCACCTTGCTCTGCCGGAAGGTGCCGTGCAGCAGCCGGGTCTCGGGAGGGGCGGCGAGCAGGTCCTCGCGGGCCGCGAGCGCCGCGTCCACCAGTGGCGCCGTCTCGTCGTCGGCGCCCGCCCGCATCGCCTCGGCCTGCCGTCCGGTGCGCTCAGCCACGGTCTCGAAGGCATGGCCCGCCGGCGGTTCCACCCACAGCCGCCGCAGCGTCCCGGCCGCTTCGAGCAGCGCCTTCGCCTCGGGCAGCGAGCGCACCGACATCTCCGGGTGCAGCCGCTCCAGGAGCAGCACGTCCGGGGTGTCGCCGGGATTCAGGAGCTGGACCGCGCCGAAACCCGACCACTGTGCGAGCGCCGCCCGCTCGTGTTCGGGACGGGCCCGCCCGGGTGCCAGTTTCAGTACGGCGGGCGCGCCGTCGGCCTGGCGGACCAGCAGCACCAGGCTGCTGCGCCCGCCCGGCGCCTGCACCCGCTCGACCGTCAGCTCGCGTGCTTCGGTGGCCTGCCGGACCAGCTCGGGCAGCCGCTCCAGCCAGGCGGCGGCCCCGTCGGGGCCGTCCTGCCGCGTCTCGCCGAGCGCCCGCACGACGCGCTGCGGCGGTTCGAAAGCCATGCGCGAGTCGTTCCCTTCCGGACCGCGGCCCAGTCGCGTTCCCGATCGTGTCCCAGGTCGTGTCCGGGAAGCGTTACGCCGGTGAGGTCGCCGAGGCGGAGGGGCCGGCCGCCCGCTCCGCGAGACCAGGGAAGGCTACGCTCTCGCCGCGCCAGCGCACCGCCCGCACCGCCGCCTCGCGCAGCGCGTCGGCCGCATCGCGCCGCCGCGTCCCCTCGGCGGCCCGCACCAGATCGCCGTAGAGCCCGGCCACCCGGTCCTCCAGCTCGGCGGCCAGCCGTACCGCCGCGTCCGCGTCGGAGACGGGGAAGGGCAGCGCGTACGCGGCCGCCGCCGCGGCGGGCTCCGCGCCCAGGTCGCGTACGGCACGCTCCAGCTCGTCGCGGCGTGCCCGGTGTGCCGTGTAGGCGGACCGGGCCTCCGCCCGCCGTGCCTCGCCAATCCTGCCGCCGACGACGCCGTACCCGTACACCGCGGCGTGCTCCGCGCCCAGGGCGGCCTGGAGGGCGCGCAGTTCGGCCTTCGACGCCTTCGGTGTCCTCGATGCCTTCGACGTGGTCATGCGCCGTCCTTTGTGAGCAGATAGGCGTGGGCCGCGCCCGCGGCCGCCACCGATGCCAGCAGCCTGGCCAGTTCCCCGGGTACGTCGAGCAGCGTCTTCGCCCGCTGGTCCGCCAGCGCCCGCTCGGCCGTCGCCAGCTCCGACAGGGCGTCCTTCTCGCTCGCGGGCACGGCGGAGGCGCTGGGGGAGGCGCTCGGTGAGCCCGGGGGCGATGTCGCGGAGCCGGACGGGGAGGGGGAGGCCGAGACGCGTACCCCCGCGGCCAGGGCCTTCGCGTGGCGGACGGTCTCCGCGCGCAGCGGGCGCAGCCGCTGCGCCAGCGACGGGTGCGCGGTGATCACGGCGGCGTACCGCGCGGCGAGCGTCTCGCTGTCGCGCGCCGCACGCGCGCGTGCCCGGTCGCCGGCCGACGGACTCTCGCCGCCGGACGAGTCGGGAGAGGAACAGCCCGCGAGCGCCAGGGCACCCGCGGCCGAGGCGAGCAGGGTCCTTCGGCGCGGTCCGGGCGAAGGGCGCGGCGGCAGGGTCAACGGCACGGCAGACGTCCTCGGCAGGCTCGTACGACAGGGGAGGGCGGCACGCCCGTGATCACGGTACCCGCGCACGGCCCGGTCCTCGCGCGGGGCTCTCCATGATCGTGAGCGCCCCTCGCTCGTCCGGGCTCGTCCGCGGGCGGGCCCCGGGCATGTCGCGGTGGACCGCAACACCCTCCGGGACCGGATACCCTTTGACCTGACACACGACCTACCCACAACAGCACACGCGGCCGAGGAGTCACCCGGATGAGCACCACCCAGAGCGAGAGGCTGCGAGAACTGCTGGAACCGCTCGTCGGCTCTCAGGGACTCGATCTGGAAGAGATCGCGGTGGAGTCCGTCGGACGCAAGCGTGTGCTGCGGGTCGTCGTCGACTCGGACACGGGTGCCGACCTCGACCAGGTCGCCGATGTGAGCCGCGCGCTCTCGGCGAAGCTCGACGAGACGGACGCGATGGGCGAGGGCGAGTACACCCTCGAGGTCGGAACCCCCGGTGCCGAGCGCGAGCTCAAGGAGCACCGCCACTACGCCGGCGCGGTGGGCGGGGGGGTCACGTACCCGCGGGCCGACGGCGGCGAGCTGGTCGCCCGGATCCTCGCGGCCGACGACGAAGGACTCGACCTCGAGGTGCCCGGCGTGAAGGGCCGCAAGGCCACCGCCAGAAGGCTCGCCTACGGGGACATCGCCAAGGCGCGCGTCCAGGTCGAGTTCAACCGCAAGAACCAGAACGCAGACGACGCAGAGAACGAGAACGAGGAGGAGGCGTAGCCGTGGACATCGACATGAGTGCCCTGCGGGGCTTGGTCCGGGAGAAGGAGATCTCCTTCGACCTGCTGGTCGAGGCGATCGAGTCGGCCCTCCTCATCGCCTACCACCGCACCGAGGGAAGCCGCCGCCACGCGCGCGTGGAGCTCGACCGGGACAGCGGCCACGTCACCGTGTGGGCGAAGGAGGACCCCGAGGACCTCGACGAGGGGCAGGAGGCGCGGGAGTTCGACGACACCCCCTCCGGGTTCGGCCGGATCGCCGCGACCACCGCCAAGCAGGTCATCCTCCAGCGGCTGCGCGACGCCGAGGACGACGCCACGCTCGGCGAGTACGCCGGGCGCGAGGGCGACATCGTCACGGGCGTCGTCCAGCAGGGCCGCGACCCGAAGAACATCCTCGTCGACATCGGCAAGCTCGAGGCCATCCTGCCGGTGCAGGAGCAGGTACCCGGCGAGCAGTACCAGCACGGCATGCGCCTGCGCTCGTACGTCGTCCGGGTGGCGAAGGGTGTGCGCGGTCCGTCCGTGACCCTGTCGCGCACGCATCCCAACCTGGTGAAGAAGCTCTTCGCCCTGGAGGTCCCGGAGATCGCCGACGGCTCCGTCGAGATCGCCGCCATCGCCCGCGAGGCGGGGCACCGTACGAAGATCGCGGTCCGCTCCACGCGCTCCGGGCTCAACGCCAAGGGCGCCTGCATCGGCCCCATGGGCGGCCGGGTGCGCAATGTGATGGGCGAGCTGAACGGCGAGAAGATCGACATCGTCGACTGGTCGGACGACCCGGCCGAGATGGTGGCGAACGCGCTGTCCCCGGCCCGGGTCTCCAAGGTCGAGGTCGTCGACCTCGGGGCCCGCTCCGCGCGGGTCACGGTCCCCGACTACCAGCTCTCGCTGGCGATCGGCAAGGAGGGCCAGAACGCCCGCCTCGCCGCCCGGCTGACCGGCTGGCGCATCGACATCCGCCCGGACACCGAGCAGCCCGACGAGAAGCGGGACTGACCCGGAAGTACCCCTTGCGTCCCGCGGCCGGGAATGAATCCCGGCCGCGCGGGCGTTTGGATCACGACAGTTTTCTGCGCAGCATCTGTTCGAGTCTTGCCCCAAAGGGGTGAGGTCGGCACGGGGAGGTAGACTTAGGAGTGTCTGGCCGGACGCGTGCCCGCGCCTGCCCTGAGCGCACCTGTGTGGGGTGCCGGGAGCGAGCGGCCAAGAACGAGCTGCTGCGCATCGTGGCGATCGAGGACGCCTGCGTCCCCGATCCTCGCGGTACGCTGCCCGGCCGGGGTGCCCATGTGCACCCCGCCCTGTTCTGTCTCGACCTGGCGGTCCGCCGCCGGGCGTTCCCGCGGGCGCTGCGCGTCCCGGGACCGCTCGACACGACGGCGTTGCGCCAAGCGGTCGAGGAGACGGTTGCCGAGCAGGCGACACCGTAAGACGTGCCGCGCGGAACCCCGTGCGGCTGGTACCTCGCGAGTCGGAAGTAGGTCGAGATTGCGATGAGCACTCGATGAGTACGCGATGAGTACGCCCATGAAGTAGCGACGGTCCGGACGCAACCCGGACCTAAAAGGAGCGAAGTGGCTAAGGTCCGGGTATACGAACTCGCCAAGGAGTTCGGGGTTGAGAGCAAGGTCGTCATGGCCAAGCTCCAGGAACTCGGTGAATTCGTCCGTTCGGCGTCCTCGACGATCGAGGCGCCCGTTGTCCGCAAGCTGACCGACGCATTCCAGTCGGGCAGCAACGGCGGCAAGTCCGCCGCCCGCAAGTCTTCGCCGGCCCGTCCGGCTCCCTCTCCGGCGCAGGCCCGCCCGGCCGCGCCGCGCCCGCCGGCCCCCAAGCCGGCCGCGGCCGAGAAGCCCGCGGCTCCGGCCGCGCCGGCCACTCCCGGCCCGCGTCCCACCCCGGGTCCGAAGCCCGCGCCGCGGCCCGCCCCGGCGGCTCCGGCGCCGGCCGCGCCCGAGTTCCAGGCGCCCCCGTCGGCTCCGGCCGGCTCGGCCCCGTCGGCTCCGGCCGGCCCGGGTCCGCGTCCGGGTGCCCGTCCCGGTGCCCCGAAGCCCGGTGCCCGTCCGGGTCCCGCGCAGGGCGGCCAGAACCGCGGCGAGCGCGGTGACCGTGGCGAGCGCGGCGACCGTCAGGGCGCCCCGCGCCCCGGCGGCCAGGGCGGTCCCCGTCCGGGCGGCCGTCCGGCCGGTCCCCGTCCGGGCAACAACCCCTTCACCTCCGGCGGTTCCACCGGCATGGCGCGCCCGCAGGCGCCCCGGCCGGGCGGCGCGCCGCGTCCCGGCGGCCCCGGTGCCCCGGGCGCCCCGCGTCCGCAGGGTGCCGGTCAGGGCGGTCCGCGTCCCCAGGGCGCGGCGGGCGGTCCCCGTCCGCAGGCTCCGGGCGGCGCCCGTCCGACCCCGGGCGGCATGCCCCGTCCGCAGGCCCCGCGTCCCGGCGGCGGCCCCGGCGGCAACCGTCCGAACCCCGGCATGATGCCGCAGCGTCCCGCCGCGGGCCCGCGTCCCGGTGGTGGCCCCGGTGGCCGCGGTCCCGGTGGCGGCGGTCGTCCCGGTGGCGGCGGCGGTCGTCCGGGCGGCGGCGGTTTCGCCGGCCGTCCCGGTGGCGGTGGCGGTTTCGCCGGTCGTCCCGGTGGTCCCGGTGGCGGTGGCGGCGGTTTCGCCGGCCGTCCGGGCGGTCCCGGTGGCGGTGGCGGTCGTCCCGGCTTCGGCGGACGTCCGGGTGGTCCCGGCGGCCGTGGTGGCACGCAGGGCGCCTTCGGCCGTCCCGGCGGTCCCGCGCGTCGTGGCCGCAAGTCGAAGCGGCAGAGGCGCCAGGAGTACGAGGCCATGCAGGCCCCGTCGGTCGGCGGCGTGATGCTGCCCCGCGGCAACGGACAGACCGTCCGCCTGTCGCGCGGTGCGTCCCTCACCGACTTCGCGGAGAAGATCAACGCCAACCCGGCGTCGCTCGTCGCCGTGATGATGAACCTCGGCGAGATGGTCACTGCCACGCAGTCCGTCTCCGACGAGACCCTCCAGCTGCTCGCCGACGAGATGAACTACGTCATCGAGATCGTCAGCCCGGAGGAGGAGGACCGCGAGCTGCTCGAGTCCTTCGACATCGAGTTCGGCGAGGACGAGGGCGGCGAGGAACTCCTCATGCCGCGTCCGCCGGTCGTGACCGTCATGGGTCACGTCGACCACGGTAAGACCCGACTCCTCGACACCATCCGCAAGACGAACGTCGTCGCGGGCGAGGCCGGCGGTATCACCCAGCACATCGGTGCGTACCAGGTGGCGACCGAGGTCAACGAGGAAGAGCGCCGCATCACCTTCATCGACACCCCGGGTCACGAGGCGTTCACCGCCATGCGTGCCCGTGGTGCGAAGTCGACCGACATCGCGATCCTCGTGGTGGCGGCCAACGACGGTGTGATGCCCCAGACGATCGAGGCGCTGAACCACGCCAAGGCGGCCGAGGTGCCGATCGTGGTCGCGGTCAACAAGATCGACGTCGAGGGCGCGGACCCGACCAAGGTGCGCGGTCAGCTGACCGAGTACGGGCTGGTGGCCGAGGAGTACGGCGGCGACACCATGTTCGTCGACATCTCCGCCAAGCAGGGTCTGAACATCGACCAGCTGCTCGAGGCCGTGGTACTGACCGCGGACGCCTCGCTCGACCTGCGGGCCAACCCGGAGCAGGACGCGCAGGGCATCGCGATCGAGTCCCACCTCGACCGCGGCCGCGGTGCCGTCGCGACCGTCCTGGTCCAGCGCGGAACCCTGCGGGTCGGCGACACGATGGTGGTCGGCGACGCCTACGGCCGCGTCCGCGCGATGCTCGACGACAAGGGCGAGAACGTGGAGGAGGCGGGTCCCTCGACCCCGGTCCTCGTCCTCGGTCTCACCAACGTCCCGGGCGCCGGCGACAACTTCCTGGTGGTCGACGAGGACCGTACGGCCCGTCAGATCGCCGAGAAGCGTGCCGCCCGCGAGCGCAACGCCAACTTCGCCCGGCGCGGCGTCCGGTTCTCCCTGGAGAACCTGGACGAGGCGCTCAAGGCCGGTCTGGTGCAGGAACTCAACCTCATCATCAAGGGCGACGCGTCCGGTTCGGTGGAGGCCCTCGAGTCCTCGCTGCTCCAGCTCGACGTCGGCGACGAGGTCGACATCCGCGTCCTGCACCGCGGTGTGGGTGCGGTCACCGAGTCCGACATCAACCTGGCGACCGGCTCCGACGCCATCGTCATCGGCTTCAACGTCCGCGCCGCGGGCCGCGCGGCGCAGATGGCGGAGCGCGAGGGCGTCGACGTCCGGTACTACTCGGTGATCTACCAGGCCATCGAGGAGATCGAGGCGGCCCTCAAGGGCATGCTCAAGCCGGAGTACGAAGAGGTCGAGCTCGGTACGGCGGAGATCCGCGAGGTCTTCCGCTCGTCCAAGCTGGGCAACATCGCGGGTGTGCTCATCCGCTCCGGCGAGGTCAGGCGCAACACCAAGGCGCGCCTGCTGCGCGATGGCAAGGTCATCGCGGAGAACCTCAGCATCTCCGGTCTGCGCCGCTTCAAGGACGACGTCACCGAGATCCGCGAAGGCTTCGAGGGTGGTATCAACCTCGGGAACTTCAACGACATCAAGATCGACGACGTCATCGCGACGTACGAGATGCGGGAGAAGCCGCGCGCGTAGCGCGTGCTGCTGGCTGTACCTGGTGCGGGGCCGGCCGACGGGATCTCTCCCCGCCGCCCGCCCCCCGCCGGGGTTTTCGCCCCCTCCGCCCCTTCCCTCTCCCGTACCTCTGGGGGCTGCCGCCCCCAGAGGTACGGTTCGGCCTGGACGGCCTCGTCCTCAATCGCCGGACGGGCTGAAGATTCCAGCCCCTCCGGCGTTTGAGGAGCGGGGGTCCGGGGGCAGCGCCCCCGGGTACGGGACGGGCAGGGGCGGAGGGGGCGAAATCCCGTCGAGCGGGGGACGGGTTCGTTGTACGGTTCCGGTGTTCCTGCCGGTGAACGGCGGGCCGTCTACCCCGTACCGGCGGGACATCCGGTTACACATGTACGTGGGGACTCTGTCCTTCGATCTCCTCCTCGGCGACGTACGGTCTCTGAAGGAGAAACGCTCCGTCGTCCGCCCGATCGTGGCCGAACTCCAGCGGAAGTACGCGGTGAGCGCGGCGGAGGTCGACCATATGGATCTCCACCGCAGGGCCGGTATCGGCCTGGCGGTGGTGTCCGCGGACGCCGGGCACCTGACCGACGTCCTGGACCGGTGCGAACGGCTCGTCGCCGCTCGCCCGGAGGTGGAGCTGCTGTCCGTGCGGCGGCGGTTCCACGGCGAAGACGACGATTGAGCGTACGGCGGCACGACCGGCCGTACACAGAACAGCAAGAAAGAGGGAGACGGACCAGTGGCCGACAACGCGCGGGCGAAAAGGCTGGCGGACCTCATCCGAGAGGTGGTGGCCCAGAAGCTCCAGCGCGGGATCAAGGACCCGCGGCTCGGTTCGCATGTGACCATCACGGACACCCGGGTCACCGGAGACCTGCGGGAGGCGACCGTCTTCTACACGGTGTACGGGGACGACGAGGAGCGCGCGGCGGCCGCCGCGGGCCTGGAGAGCGCCAAGGGCGTGCTCCGCTCGGCGGTCGGCGCGGCGGCGGGCGTGAAGTTCACCCCGACCCTGACCTTCGTCGCGGACGCCCTGCCGGACACCGCCAAGAACATCGAGGACCTGCTCGACCGGGCGCGTGCCTCGGACGCCAAGGTCCGCGAGTCCTCCGCCGGTGCGAAGTTCGCCGGTGAGGCGGACCCGTACCGCAAGCCGGGCGAGGACGACGAGGACGACGCCGCGGAATGACGCAGAACCACAGGACGCCCGACGGGCTTGTCGTCGTAGACAAGCCGTCGGGCTTCACTTCGCACGACGTGGTCGCCAAGATGCGCGGGATCGCGAAGACCCGCCGCGTCGGACACGCCGGCACGCTCGACCCCATGGCCACGGGCGTCCTCGTCCTCGGCGTCGAACGGGCGACCAAGCTCCTCGGCCACCTCGCCCTGACCGAGAAGGAGTACCTCGGCACCGTCCGGCTCGGCCAGAACACGCTGACGGACGACGCCGAGGGCGAACTCACGTCCTCGGCCGACGCCTCCGGTGTCACCCGGGACGCGATCGACGCCGCCGTCGCCAAGCTCACCGGCGACATCATGCAGGTGCCGTCCAAGGTCAGCGCCATCAAGATCAACGGCGTGCGCTCGTACAAGCGGGCCCGCGAGGGCGAGGACTTCGACATCCCGGCCCGCCCGGTGACCGTCTCGTCCTTCACGGTCTACGACGTCCGGGACGCCGTCGCCGAGGACGGCACCCCCGTGCTCGACCTCGTCGTCTCGGTGGTCTGCTCCTCGGGCACCTACATCCGGGCGCTCGCCCGTGACCTCGGCGCCGACCTGGGCGTCGGCGGCCATCTCACCGCGCTGCGCCGCACCCGCGTCGGGCCGTACCGGCTGGACACGGCGAAGACCCTGGACCAGCTCCAGGAGGAGCTGACCGTGATGCCCGTCGCCGAGGCCGCGACCGCCGCGTTCCCCCGCTGGGACGTGGACGACAAGCGCGGCCGGCTGCTGCTGAACGGCGTACGGCTCGAGATGCCCGAGGAGTACGCGGGCGCGGGCGCCGTGGCCGTCTTCGATCCCTCGGGGCGCTTCCTGGCGCTGGTGGAGGAGCAGAAGGGGAAGGCGAAGAGCCTGGCCGTCTTCGGCTGAGCCGGTGCGCGGTGCGCGGTGCGCGGTGCGCGGTGTGCGGTGCGCGCCCGCCGCGTACCCGTCGGCTCCGGCGAGTGCCCGTCGAGCGGCGACGAGGCGAGTGCCCGTGGAGCGGCGATCACGGGGATGGTCCTGGTCGCCGCTCCACGGTCCCCCCTCGGTTCCCCCATCCAAGGGTGTATCCATCCGTCCTGGTTCATTCACCCCTTCGGGCAGGCGCTCGGAGTGAACCGGGGGAGCGGAAGGGGGCGCGTTCACCACGCGATCTGTCCCGCTGATCATCGTGTCCCTACCGTCGGGAACGGAACGAGGCGTACGGCGGCGGAGGTTCGACCATGGCGGGACGGGGGCCGCGGACCGCGGGCCGGCAGGGGCCGGACGGCGGGCGGGAGGCCGCACGTGAAGCCGACCGTGAGGCCGCACGTGACGCGTCCCTGGTGCAGGTCCGCGACCTGGCGGGACGCCCGCGCGGCACCGGGTTCGCCGCCGACCACCACGGCACCGTCGTCACCGCCCACGAGACGGTCGACGGCCTGGCCCGCCTCGTCCTGCACACCGCCGACGGCCGGGCCTGCGTGGTCCGCGCGGACGCCGTCACCGCCCTGCCCGAGGCCGGTCTCGCCCTCCTACAAGCCCCGGATCTCGCGCTCGTCCCGCTGCCTGTCACCGTCCGGGACCGCGTCGGCACCGGCGCCTACGTACGGATCGCCGCGGGCGGCTGGCGCGAGGCGCGGGTTCTGGAGACCACGACGGTGACGTACGCGGCGACGGACCGCTTCCACGTCGTCGACGGAGCCCTGGAGCTGGCCATCGGCACGGCCGGGGCGGACGCGCTGCGGCTGGGCGGCGGAGCGGCCGGGGGACCGGTGGTCGACCCGTCCACCGGTGCGGTCATCGGGGTGCTCGGCACGGCGCTGCACGCGGAGCGGCGGTCGCCGGGGCTGGCTGTGCCGCTGCGCGCCTCCGCCGACGGCCCGCTCGCCGAACTGCTGGCACGCAACGCGGCCACGGTGCCCGCGTACGGAGCCGATCTCAATCCCGCGGGCGTGCTCGAGCTCACCGCCCTGTCCGTGGGATCGGAAGGGCCGGTGGCAGGGGGACCGGTATCCGGTGGGGGATCCGGTGCGAGCTTCGTGGCGCCTACTGTGCCCGGCCCGTTCCTGTCCACGGGAGGAGAGGGGGAGGGCGAAGGGGAAGGTCCGGGGAGGTGCCGGAGCGGCTTCGGGAGCGTGCGCTTCGGTGCCTGTTCTCCGGTGGCGGCACGTCCCGGGGTGATCCGTGAACTGACGGCCTTCGAGACCGGGGACGCGGTGGTGCTGGGGCTCGTCGGGCCGCCCGGCAGCGGCCGTACGACGGAGCTTGCGGCCTGCGCCGCACGGCGGGCCGCCGGGCCGGAACCGGCGCCCACCCTGTGGCTGCGCGGCGCCGACCTCCTCGCGACGGACGGCTCGGTGGGCGACGCGGCGGCGCGGGCGCTGGAGCGGGCGGGCCGGATCGTGGCCGCCTCCGCGAACGGGCGGCCGGGCCAGGGCGGGGACCGGTCGGGGGAGTACGGGGACCGGCCGGGGGAGTACGCCGCGGCCGACCTGCTGCCACCGTGCGGCTACGGAGGCGAACTGGGCGACATCGGTCCCGAACGGGTGGCCCGGCTCGCCCGCGCCGCCGGGCGCCCCCTGCTGCTCCTCCTCGACGGACCCGAGGAGATGCCGCCCGTGCTCGCGCATCATCTGGCCGAGTGGAGCGAGGGCACGGCCGCGTGGCTGCGCGCGAACGGCGCCCGGCTCGTCGTGTCCTGCCGCGCGGAGTACTGGGAACAGGCGGGGGCGTACTTTCCGCGGGGGCTGCTGCACGGCGAAGGCGCGGGGGACGCGGGGGACGCGGGGGATGCGGGGGATGCGGGGGATGCGGGGGAGGGATCGGCCGGGTCGGGGCCGGTCGGGCAGTCCTCCGGACTCCTTTCCGGACTTTCTCCCGGGCTCCCTTCCGGACTTTCTCCCGGGCTCCCTTCCGGACTTTCTCCCGGATTCCCTTCCGGATTCCCTTCCGGGCTGCCCGCCTGTGTGTGGGTCGGTGATCTGGACGAGGAGGCGGCGCGGCGGGTCCGGGAGCACTACGGCATTCCCGGCGGTGATCTGCCGGACGCCGACGCCCGGCACCCGCTGACCCTGCGCCTGCTCGCCGACGTCCGGGCGGCGCTGCCCGGCACGGCGCCCGGGGTGCCGGTGGGACGGGCGGGCCGTGACGAGGTCTTCGCGGCCCACCTGGACCTGATGTGCCTGCGGATCGCGGTCCGGCTCGCGGCGGCGAACGGGCTGCGCGGCACGGCCGTACGGCGGCTGGCCGCGCGGGTCTGCGGCCAGGTGCACGAGGCCGCGCGGCGCTGCCTCGGGCCCGGGCACGGCGAGCTGGACCGGGAGGCCTTCGAGTCCGTCTTCCCCTGGGGCACTCCGCGGGACGGCCGGCTCGGCTCCGTCCACGGCTGGGCCTCCGCCGTGCTCACGGAGGGTCTGCTGGTCCCGGCGGGGCACGGATACCGCTTCGCCCACGAGGAGTTCGCCGACTGGATCCAGGGCACGCACCTCGACCTGGACGCCGCCCTGTACGGCCTCGTCCACCGGGACCGGGAACTCCCGGCGGAGGCGGTGGACGCCGGTCCGCCGCCGTTCCGGCCGGGAGCGGGTGCCGGCTCCGCGGGTGCGGGAGCCGGCTCCGTACGGCGGCGCCGTGGGCGGGCCGTGCGGCGGGGCGGCGGGGAGCCGTCCCGGCGCGGGCTCCCCGTCCCGCGGCACCGGACCGGCCCCGTCGTCCAGGCCCTGCTGCTTCTCGACCGGCAGCGCGGTGCCGCCGGACTCGCCCCGTGCCTGGGGGAGTTGACCGAGGCGCTGGACGACCTCGGGACGGGGGCGGCCGGCCGGTCGCGCGACGCCGCCTGGTGGGCCGCACGGCTGCTCGCCGAGGTCCTGCCGCGCCTGCCGGACGCCACCGCGTACACCGGGGTGCTGCGGCTGCTCGCCGAGCGGATCACCGACTGGCGGGCCCGGGGCGCGGACGTACCGGCGGAGTTCGCCCCGCGCTTCTGGGAAGCGCTGGCGCTGTCGGAGACCGACCGGCTCGACCTGCTGCGGGTCCTCGTGGTGGCGGACGGCGCGCCTGACGAGGCGGGTGAATGTGCCGGGGGCGGTAGCGCCGAGGGAGCGGGCAGCGGGTTCGGCGGGCGTTATCTGGACGCCGTCGCGCGGATGCTCGTCGCCCGGCCGGAAGGCGTGCAGCCGCTTCTCACCGGGTGGTTCGACGACGAGCGTCCGCTGCCCGCCACCCCTGACGCGACCGTGGCGACGGCGGCGCAGGCGCTGCTGTACGCGCACCGGGGACAGGCGCTCGACGAGCTGACGGAGGCGCTCGCCGACCGCGCGCACCCCCGCGGGGACGAGCTGCTCGCCGTACTCGCGGAGGAGGAGCCGTCGGCCGTCTGCCGTGCCGTCGACCGGTGGGCGCACGACGCACGGCCCGCGCGGCAGACGGCGGCGATGGCGTACGGACTGCGTGTGGCGCCCCGGGTGCGGACCGAGGCCGACCGGTTGCTGCTGCGCTACGCGGCCCTCACCGTGCTCGGCCGCCCCGGCCACGACGCCCCGCACGGCGCGGCGCTCGCGCTGCTCGTCCGCGAACCGCAGACCCGGGCACGTCACCTGCCGCAGGCGCTGGAGCGCTTCTGCGCCGGGGATCCGCACGTGCCCGCCAGTGCGCTCGTCGCCGCGCTCGACAGCCATCCCGAGCCGGTCCTCGACGCCTTCCGCACCCGTCTCGAGCGGCCGGGCCAGGACGTGGACGGCACTCTGGACGCCCTCGCCGACGCCACCACTCCCGTACTCGCGCCGCGCGTCGCCACCCTGCTGCGGCAGGCCGTCGGGCACCGGCCCGCGGCCGCGACGCCCGTGGCCGCGTACGTCGACCGGTGCCTGGACCGGGGGAGTGCCGCCCGTGCCGTACTGCTGTCGCTGGTGACCGGGCTGCTGGACGGCGGGCCGCCGCCGCTGCGGCAGGCGCTCGCCGGTGTGCTCGCCGTGCGCGGTGGTCCGCGGTCGCAGCCGCTGCGCGGCGAGTTGCTGGAGCTGCTGCTCGCCCACGAACGCGACCCGGCGGTCCTGGAGGCCGTCGTGCGCGGGGTCGCCGCCGAGGTGGCGAGAACGGGAGGCTCCGACGCCCAGCCGGACAGCATCGAGTCGGCCAGCATCGAGTCGGACGGTACGGAGCCGGGTGGCGCGGGGTGGGACGGCGCGGTGGGCGGTACGGCGGACGACGGGGGCCGGCACGCCGGAGAGCTGGTGCGCCGGGTCGGGCTGCTGCTGGTCCGCACGCCGGCCGGCGCCACCCGCTTCGACCGCTGCCTGGTCGATCTCGCCCGCCGGGTCCCGGGCTTCGCCCCGGCGGTCGCGGGCTGGCTGACCAGCGCCCCGCGCGAGTGGTCGGCCGTGGTCGGCCCGAGCGCCCACCGGGTCATCGGCAGCCTCGCTGGCGTACGGGTCCCCGCATGAACCGCCGGATGCGGGTGGCGGCCCCCGTCCCCGGCAGAAACCGCCGGATCCGGGTGGCGGCCCCCGTCCCCGGCAGAAACCGCCGGATCCGGGTGGCGGCCCCCGTCCCCGGCAGAAACCGCCGGATCCGGATGGCGGCCCCATCCCCGGCAGAAACCGCCGGAGCCGGATGGCGACCCCGTCCCCGGCAGAAACCGCCGGGCGGTGCGGCGAGCGGTCCCTGCCGCGGCGTGCGCCCCGTCACAGCCCCCATGCCGATGCGAGCCGAGCGCACCCGGCATGGCACCCTTAGACCAGCGTTAAAAGCAACCATGGGACACCGGTTCGACGAGTTTGCGACAAGGAGCAGTCACAGTGCAGCGCTGGCGTGGCTTGGAGGACATCCCCGAGGACTGGGGACGCAGCGTCGTCACCATCGGCTCCTACGACGGCGTGCACCGCGGGCACCAGCTCATCATCAGGCATGCCGTGGCCCGCGCCCGCGAGCTGGGCGTGCCCTCCGTCGTCGTCACCTTCGACCCGCACCCGAGCGAGGTCGTGCGGCCCGGCAGCCATCCGCCGCTGCTCGCCCCGCACCACCGCCGTGCGGAGCTGGTGGCCGAGCTGGGTGTGGACGCCCTGCTGATCCTGCCCTTCACCACCGAGTTCTCGAAGCTGTCGCCCGCCGACTTCGTCGTGAAGGTGCTGGTCGACAAGTTGCACGCGAAGGCCGTCGTCGAGGGCCCGAACTTCCGCTTCGGCCACAGGGCCGCGGGCAACGTCGACTTCCTGCGCGAGCAGGGCGAGACGTACGACTTCGAGGTCGAGGTCGTGGACCTGTTCGTGACCGGGGAGGCCGGGGGCGGCGAGCCGTTCTCCTCCACCCTGACCCGGCGCCTTGTCGCCGAGGGCGACGTGGCCGGCGCCCGCGAGATCCTCGGCCGTCCGCACCGCGTCGAGGGCATCGTCGTGCGCGGCGCCCAGCGCGGCCGCGAACTGGGCTTCCCGACGGCCAACGTGGAGACCCTCCCGCACACCGCCATCCCGGCCGACGGCGTCTACGCCGGCTGGCTGCACGCCCAGGGCGAGGCGATGCCCGCCGCGATCTCCGTGGGCACGAACCCGCAGTTCGAGGGGACCGAGCGGACCGTCGAGGCGTACGCCATCGACCGTGTCGGACTCGACCTGTACGGGCTGCACGTCGCCGTCGACTTCCTCGCCTTCGTCCGCGGCCAGGCGAAGTTCGACACCCTCGAAGCGCTGCTCGAGGCGATGGCGGACGACGTGAAGCGCTCGCGGGAACTGGTCGAGGGGCACGCGGAGAAGTGAGAGCGAAGCAGTGACGGACCGTGGGTGGAGGGGGCCGTCGGCCCCCTCCACCCACGGGGTCACCGACTCTCGCGCGCCCTCGCCCAGTGGCAGGCCACCTGGGCCTCGCCGCCCCCGGACAGCACCTCCAGGTCCCGGGTGCGGCACGCGTCCGCGACCCCGGCACCGGCCGCCTCGCCGCTCGCCAGGATCTGGCAGCGGGCGTGGAAGCGGCAGCCGGACGGGATCCGGGACGGGTCGGGCGGCTCGCCGGTCAGCACGACCGGATCGCCCGGGGCCTCCGGGAGCACCGACAACAGCGCCTGGGTGTACGGGTGGCGCGGCGCGGTGAGGACCTGCTCGACCTCGCCGGTCTCCACGATCCGGCCGAGGTACATCACCGCGACCCGGTCGGCGATGTTCCAGGCGAGCCCCAGGTCGTGCGTCACCACCAGGGCGGACAGGCCGAGTTCGGCGCGCAGCCGCAGCAGCAGCGCCAGGATCTCGCCTCGTACCGAGGCGTCCAGGGACGCCACCGGCTCGTCGGCGACGATGAGTTCGGGTTCGAGGACCAGCGCGCCCGCGATCACCACGCGCTGCCGCTGACCGCCGGACAGCTCGTGCGGATAGCGCAGGAAGAACCGCTCCGGGGGCCGCAGCCCGGCCCGGGACAGCGCCTCGGCGACCGCCGTCCGCTCGTCGCCCCCGTACCCGTGGATGCGCAGCCCCTCCGCCACCGCGTCGTACACGGTGTGCCGGGGGTTGAGCGAGCCGCTGGGATCCTGAAGGACCAGTTGGACACGCTTGCGGTACGCCTTCAGGGCGCGGGAGGCGTAGTCGAGGGGCTTGCCGTCAAAGGTGACACGGCCGCCGGTCGGCGGTACGAGGCCCAGCAGGGAGCGGGCCAGGGTCGTCTTGCCGCAGCCGGACTCGCCGACCAGCGCGACGATCTCGCCGGGCCTGATGTCCAGGTCGACCCCGTCGACCGCCCGCGCGACGGCCGCGCCGTGCCGCCCGGGGAACGCGATGCGCAGGCCCTGGGCGCTGAGCAGAGGTGCGGCCGCGGGGGCGGGCTCGGCGTTGGGGGCGGGGCTTGTGTTGGGGGCGGTGGGTGCGGTGGGCTCGTTGGGCGCGGCGGGCTCGGGTGCGGGCGCGGGCTCGGGCTCGGGTGCGGGCTTGCTGGTTGCGCCGCTTGCGCCGGGAGCGTCGCTTGCGTTGGTTGCGCCGGGCTCGTCGGGTGCGTCGGGCTCGGCGGGCTCGGGTGCGGGCTTGCTGGTTGCGCCGGGCTCGCCGGTGGCGCCGCTTGCGGTGGCTGCGCCGGGCACGTCGGGCGTGCTGCTTGCACCGGGTGTGCCGACTGCGTCGGCTGCGGAGGGCGTGCCGACTGCGTCGGGCTCGCCGGTTGCGCCGCTCGCGCCGGGAGCGTCGCTTGCGTTGGTTGCGCCGGGCTCGTCGGTGGCGCCGCTTGCGTCGGCTGCGCCGGGCTCGCTCTTTGCGTCGGGCGCGTCGGGCTCGTCGGGCGCGTCGGGCGCGCCGGATGCGTCGGGCGCGCCGGGCTCGCCGAGCGTGCCGGGCGTGCCGGGCCCGCCGGTCGGGCCGGACGCGTCAGGTGAGGTCGTCATGCGGTGCTCCTCGCGTCGTCCGTCGCCGGGGCCGGGCGCTCCGCGGCCGGACGGTCGGTGCCCGTGCCCGTGCCCGTGCCCGTGCCCGTGCCCGTGCCCACGTGTACGCACGCCGCCCAGCGGGCCGGGCCCGCCTCGCGCGGGGCCGGGTCCTCGGTGGCGCAGGAGTCGAGGGCGACCGGGCAGCGCGGGTGGAAGGTGCAGCCGCCCGGCAGGTCGGCCGGGTCCGGCGGGTCGCCCGGCAGACCGCGCGGCGCGAACCGGGACGCCGCGTCGCCGATCCGCGGGAACGCGGCCGACAGCGCCCGCCCGTAAGGGTGGCGGGCGTCCTCGTACACCTGCTGGGCCGGGCCCTCCTCGACCACGCGGCCCGCGTACATCACCGCGAGCCGGTCGCAGGTGTCGGCGAGCACCGCGAGGTCGTGGCTGATCATGATCAGGCCGAGTTCCTGCTCGGTGACCAGCTCTTCGAGGAGGCGGAGGATCTGCGCCTGGATCATCACGTCGAGGGCGGTGGTCGGCTCGTCCGCGATGATCAGGCTCGGGTCGCAGGCGAGCGCCATGGCGATCATCACGCGCTGGCGCTGGCCGCCGGAGAGTTCGTGCGGGTAGGCGTCCGCGCGGGCGGCGGGCAGTCCGACGTGTTCGAGGAGCTCGCCGGTCCTGCGCTTCGCGCCCGCCGCGGTCGCCTTCCGGTGCAGCAGGATCGGCTCGGCGATCTGGTCGCCGATGCGGTGCACCGCGTTGAGCGAGTGCATCGCGCCCTGGAAGACGATCGAGGCGCCCGCCCAGCGCACCGCGCGCACCCGCCCCCACTTCATCGTCAGCACGTCCTCGCCCTGGAGCAGGATCTCCCCGCTGACGCGGGTCCCGGCGGGCAGCAGCCGCAGCAGCGCGAGCGCCAGCGTGGACTTGCCGCAGCCGGACTCCCCGGCGATGCCGAGCTTCTGGCCGGCCTCCAGGGTGAGGTCCACCCCGCGCACGGCGGCCGCCCCGCCGGCGTAGGTGACCCGCAGGTCACGGACGTCGAGCAGGTTCATTTGGCCACCCCCAGCCTGGGGTTGAGGACGGATTCCACGGCGCGGCCGCAGAGCGTGAACGCGAGCGCGACGACGGCGATCGCGACACCCGGCGGCACCAGGTACCACCAGTCGCCCGCGCTGACCGCGCCCGCCTCCCGCGCGTCCTGGAGCAGCCCGCCCCACGACACGATCGTGGCGTCGCCGAGGCCGAGGAAGGCGAGCGTCGCCTCGGCGAGGATCGCCGAGGAGATGATGAGCGTCGTCTGCGCGAGCACCAGCGGCATCACGTTGGGCAGGACGTGCCGG
This sequence comes from Streptomyces sp. NPDC059785, assembly GCF_042732375.1. Classification (NCBI taxonomy): domain Bacteria; kingdom Bacillati; phylum Actinomycetota; class Actinomycetes; order Kitasatosporales; family Streptomycetaceae; genus Streptomyces; species Streptomyces sp. NPDC059785. Next base: position 46,851 of record NZ_JBHWHV010000039.1, on the reverse strand, counting down.
GACATGATGTGCCAGTGCCCGCCGCCGAGCGCCTTGGCGCGCTCGATGTACGGCCGGGACTCCACCGCGAGGGTCTGCGCGCGCACCAGCCGCGCGGTCGTCGGCCAGGTGGTGACGCCGATCGCCAGGATGATCGTGCTCAGCGAGCGGGACATGACGGTGGCGAGCGCGATGGCGAGCACCAGCGTCGGCATCACCAGGAACCAGTCAGTGATGCGCATGATCACCGTGGCGTACCAGCCGCGGAAATGCCCCGCCGTGATGCCGATGAGCGCCCCGATCGCCACGGACAGGACGGCGGCCAGCAGGCCGACGAGGAGCGAGACGCGGGAGCCCCACACCAACAGGCCCAGCAGATCGCGCCCGAACTGGTCGGTGCCGAGCGGGAATCGACCGCTCGGGCTCTCCATCGGGCCGCCCGGCGCGTCGGTCACGTTCTGCACGTCGGCGCCGACGGTCAGCGGCGCGGTCAGCGCGACGAGCGCGAAGAGGACCAGCGCGGCCAGGCCGAAGACACCGGCGTGGTGCGAGCGGTACTGCTTCCAGAAGCGGGCGGCGGAGTGGCGGCGGCGCTGCCAGGCCAGGGCACGGGGGCTCTTCGCAGGCGCGAGCGCGGGCGCGGGGGCAGAAGCGGGCGCGGGCACAGGCGCAGGTCCGCCCTGCCCGGACACCTTGCCGCCGGTGCTGCCGCTGCTGCCAGTGCTGTCGGTGTTCTCGGTGTTCTCGGTCGCTTTCGCCCCGTCGGGCTCGATCGTGGTCATCGGCCCACCCGGGGGTCGAGCAGCGGATAGATCAGATCGGCCAGCGTGTTCATCACGATCACCGCCGACGCGAAGATGAAGAACAGCCCCTGTACGAGGGGCAGATCGGGCACGCTCAGCGCCTGGTAGAACAGCCCGCCGAGGCCCGGCCAGGAGAACACCGTCTCGACCAGGATCACGCCCGCGACCGTCCGCCCGAGGTTGACGAAGATCAGCGTGACGGTCGGCAGCAGCGCGTTGGGCACCGCGTGCCGGCGGCGTACGAGATCGTCGCGCAGGCCCTTGGCGCGGGCGGTGGTCAGATAGTCGCTGCCCATCTCGTCGAGCAGCGCCGAGCGCGTCACGAGCAGCGTCTGCCCGTACTCGACCGCGACCAGGGTGATCACCGGCAGGATCAGATGGTGGGCGACGTCGAGCACGTAGGCGAAGCCCTCCTCGCCGCCCGACTCCATGCCGCCGGTCGGGAAGAGCCCCGGGATCGGGCCCATGCCCACCGAGAAGACGATGATCAGCAGCAGTCCGAGCCAGAACGACGGGATCGAGTACAGGGTCAGCGCAAGACCGGTGTTGAGCCGGTCGCCGAGCCGGCCATTGCGCCAGGCGGAGCGGGTGCCGAGGACTATGCCGAGCGCGGTGTAGAGGACGAAGGCCGTGCCGGTCAGCAGCAGCGTGTGCGGCAGCGCCTCGGTGATCTTGTCGATGACGGGCGCCCGGAACTGGTACGACGTGCCGAGATCGCCGGTCAGCGCCTTGCCGCAGTAGTCCGTGAACTGCTGCCACATCGGCAAATCGAGCCCGAACTCCTTGCGGTAGACGGCGAGTTGTTCCGCCGACACCTGACGGCCGCCGGTCATGTACTTCACCGGGTCGCCCGGGATCAGCCGGAAGAGGAAGAAGCTGGTGACGAGGACGGCGAGCAGCGAGACGGCCGCGCCGCCCAGCTTGCCCGCCACGTACCGCAGATACGCGGTTCTGGTGCGCGCCCGTGGTCCGCGGGCCGACGGCCCGGCATCGGCCGGACCGCCGGTCTCCTCGACCAGCGAGGGTGTTGCCTCAGCGGTCATGAACTACTCATCCGTTCGACGGAGTGTGCGTGCGCCGCTCGCGGTACACGGCGGTACGCGGCGACGGCGTTCCGCGTGCGCCGTTCGCGCTGGTCGCACTGTGTGCGCTACTCGCGGTCCTCGGCGGTCGAGCGGCGGCGCAGCGCGAAGAAGGCTCCCGCGCCCGCGAGCACGACGACGCCCGCCACGATGCCGATGACGACACCGGCCGAACCCGAACCGCCGGAGGAGTCACCGTCGGAGGCGGCCGGCACGGCCGACCACCAGCTCCAGTAGCCGTCCTGCCCGTAGATGTTGCCCGCGGCCTCCGGCATGGTGGTGATCGACTTGATCTGGTCGGTGCGGTACGCCTCGACCGCGTTCGGGTACGCCATGACGTTCATGTACCCGGTGTCGTACAGCCGCGACTCCATCTGCTTGACGATGTCCGCCCGCTTGGCGGGGTCGTATTCGGCGAGCTGCTTCGTGTAGAGGTCGTCGAACCGCTTGTCGCAGATGAAGTTGTCGGTCGCGCCGGTGTCCTTCGGGGTCGCCGGGAGCGCGCCGCAGGTCTGGATCGACAGCAGGAAGTCGGGGTCGGGGTTGGCGGACCAGCCGTCGAAGGCGAGGTCGTACTCGCCGGCGAGCCAGGGGTCGGTCACGTTGTCCAGGCAGTCGAGCGTGAGCCCGATGCCCAGCTCGCCCCACCACTCCTTGAGGTACTTGCCGACCGCCTTGTCGTTCGGATCGGTGGCGTGGCACAGCATCCGGTAGTTCAGCGGCTTGCCGTCCTTGCCGACGCGCTTGCCGTCCGCATTCTTCTTGTAGCCCGCCTCGTCGAGGAGCCTGGCCGCCTCGGCGGTGTCGTACGAGAGTTTCTGGCTGTCCGAGGGCTGCCATGCGTACGTCGAGAAGCGCGGCGGGATGTAGCCCGCGCCCTCCACGGCGTAGCCCTGGTAGACCTTGTCGACGAGGGCCTTGCGGTCGACCGCCTTGAAGAGGGCCTGGCGCACCTTCTGGTTCTGGAGCGACTTGTCGCCGTTGCCGAAGGTCTCGCCGTTCTTCGCCTTGGCGCCCGGGTTGACGGCGATGGCGTAGAAGCGGCGGCCCGGCGCGTTGTTGACCTTGATGTCCGGCTGGTTCTTGAGCGCGGCGGCCTGCGCGGGCGTCAGGTTGAAGGTGAAGGAGACCTCACCCTTCTGGAGCGCGGCGACGGCGGCGTCGTTGTCCTTGTAGTACTTGAAGACCAGCTCGTCGAACTTGGGGGTACCGCGCCAGAAGCCCTTGTTGGGCTTCAGCCGCACGTAGCTGTCGGGCTTGTAGTCCGTCAGCACGAACGGACCGTTGCCGACGATCGGGAAGGTCTTGTCGTTGTTGAACTTCGAGAAGTCGCCGACCTTCTCCCACACGTGCTTCGGCACGATCGGCACATCGAGCGCGGCCATCGTGGCCTGCGGCTTCTTCAGCTCGATGACCAGCTTGGTGGGGCTGGGCGCGGTGACCTTCCTGAAGTTCGTGACGAAGCTGCCGTTGGCGGTGGCGGCGCCCTCGTCGGTCATCATCTTGTTGAAGGTCCACGCCGCGTCCTCGGCGGTGGCCTGCTCGCCGTCCGACCACTTGGAGTCCGTGCGGATCGTGTAGGTCCAGGTGAGCTTGTCCGCGGAGGGTGTCCACTTGGTGGCCAGACCCGGGATCGCGTGGTCGTCCTTGGTGTCGTAATTGGTCAGGTACTCGTACATCAGCCGGTGGATGCTCGTACTGACCAGCCGTGTCGCCAGGAACGGGCTCAGTGAGTCGACGCTCTGCGCCACCGCCACGGTGAGGACCTTCTTGCCCTCGCCGTCGGCGGCCCGGGCCTGCTGCGGTGCGGGGGTGAGCGGGGTGGCGTAACCGGCCGTGAGGGTGAGCGCGGCAGTGCCGGCCAGAGCGACGAGCCGGGGCAGCCGGTGCGGTCGGCGGGGGCGCTTTCTGTTCTGCTGATCTGGTGTGTTCATGGGTCGGTGACCTCGCGTCATCGCTCGCACGGAGATGGCTTCTCGAACTGTTTGATCAGGGTTGAACGGGGTGACGCCAGCGGGTTGAAGTGTGTGTCTATCAGCGGCGGTCTCCGCGCGTCAACGGCACCTGAACCCCATGTGGCCTGCGGAAATAACGAATTGATGGGGATTTCTCGCTCATTGGTCCAGACCGGTGAAGCGCTGCTGGTGGGGGCCTGACGGTTCGTATCGTCCATGCGTACGCGGGGATTGACCAGAGGGTGTACGACGTGCGTTCCGGACGCGCGAAGGGCCCGCACCGTGGTGCACGGTGCGGGCCCTGGGGACGGTCGGACTACTGCTGCGGGGGTGGCGGCGGAGGCGGCGTCTGCTCCGGGTGCTGCGGGTAGCCGGGCGGGGCGTAATTCTGTCCCGGCTGCGGGGGATAGGGCGGCTGGCCGGGCTGGTGCGGGTACGGCTGGCCGGGGCCCGGGGGCGGCGGCGCCTGACCCGGAGCGGGCTGACCCGGAGCGGGCTGACCGGGAACCGGCTGGCCGGGCTGCTGCGGGGGATAGGGCTGCTGTCCGGGCGCGGGCTGTCCGGGGACGGGCTGGCCCGGCAGCGGCTGCGGCGGGACCTGCTGTCCCGGCAGCGGCGGCGCGGCCACCGGCGGCGGGTTGCCGTCGGACGTCCACAGACCGTGCGACTGCTGGTGGCGCGCGAAGTCCTCGGCCACCATCGCGGACAGGTTGAAGTACGCCTCCCGCACCTTCGGCCGCATCATGTCGAGGTCGACCTCGGCACCGGCGGCGAGATGCTCGTCGAACGGCACCACGACGACACCGCGGCAACGGGTCTCGAAGTGCTGGACGATGTCCTCCACCTTGATCATCTTGCCGGTCTCGCGCACCCCGGAGATGACGGTGATCGACCGCGAGACGAGGTCCGCGTACCCGTGCGCGGACAGCCAGTCCAGCGTCGTGGACGCGCTGCTCGCCCCGTCCACGGACGGCGTGGAGATGATGATGAGCTGGTCGGCGAGGTCGAGCACACCGCGCATGGCGCTGTAGAGGAGGCCGGTGCCCGAGTCGGTGAGGATGATCGGGTACTGCTTGCCGAGGACGTCGATCGCCCGCCGGTAGTCCTCGTCGTTGAACGTCGTCGACACGGCCGGGTCGACATCGTTGGCGATGATCTCCAGCCCGGAGGGCGCCTGCGACGTGAACCGCCGGATGTCCATGTACGAGTTCAGGTACGGGATCGCCTGCACGAGGTCGCGGATCGTGGCCCCGGTCTCGCGGCGGACCCGGCGCCCGAGCGTACCGGCGTCCGGGTTGGCGTCGATCGCGAGGATCTTGTCCTGCCGCTCACTGGCGAGCGTCGAACCGAGCGCCGTCGTCGTGGTCGTCTTGCCCACGCCGCCCTTGAGGCTGATCACCGCGATGCGGTAGCAGGACAGCACCGGGGTGCGGATCAGCTCCAGCTTCCGCTGCCGCTCCGCCTCCTCCTTCTTGCCGCCGAGCTTGAACCGCGCGCCGGCCGCACCCGGACGGCCGCTCTTCGCCTTCTGCTTCTTGTTGTTGAGCAGCCGGTCGGAGGACAGCTCCACCGCGGCGGTGTAACCGAGCGGCGCGGCACCGGGGTTGGTCGGCTGCCGCTGGTCGTGCTGAATGGGCTGCGGCCAGGCCGCACCGGCACGGGGGTCCGCGGCGGGGGCGGGGGCGGGCGCCGGGGGCTGCCCGTGCATCATCGGCGGCTGGCCGGCCGGCGCCGAGTGGGGGAAACCGTAAGCGGCGGTCGGGGCGGGGGTCGGGGGCTGGGCGCCGGCCGCCGGAGCGGGGGGCTGCGGCTGGGATTCGGGCGGGGGGAAGCCGTAGCCGCCCTGCGGCGGGACCGGAGCGCCCGGCTGCGGGAACCCGTAACCAGCCTGCTGCTCGGGGAGGCCGGGGGCCTGCGGGGCCGGGGGCTGGGGAGCCGGGGGCTGCGGGAAGCCGTAACCGGCGGGGGGTGTCGCCTGGGGTGCCTGCGGCGCGGGAGGTGCCGGAGGGGTGGTGTCCCAGGCGGGCGGCGCGGGCGGGGTGGGCTGCGCGGGCTGCTGGGCCTCGGGCAGCACGGGCGGCTGGAGCTGGAAGGACGTCTGCGGAGGGACGGACGTCTGCGGGGGCAGCGGGGCCTGCGGGGGCGCGGGCTGTGCCGGGTTCGCGGGGACGTCCGGGGTGGCCGGGCCGGGCGTACCAGGGGTGCCGGAGGTGTCCGGTGCGGCGGCGCCCGTCGGGGGCCACTGCGCGGCGGCGGCGGGCGCGGCCGGCTGGTACGCGGGCGGCAGCGGCGGCAGCCCGCCCTGCGGCACGGGCGGCGGGGGCGCCCAGGCGGGCGGGGGAACGAGGGCGTCGGGGAGGCCGGGGGCACCGGTGGTCGAGTCCCCGGCGGTCGAGTCCGGCACGGCGTCCTGTACGTCGGCGGTGTCGTGTACGTCGGCGGTGGCGTGTACGTCGTCGGCCCGGCGGGCTTCGTCGTCCTCGGTGGCGGCCGGGGTGTCCTGCACGTCGGCCGCCGGGGTGGTGGCGCGCGGGTCGGTGGAGCGCGGGCCGGTCCGCGGCTCCGGCTCGGCCTCGGACTGCGACTCCGGCGCGGTCTCGGGCTGGGACTGCGGCGCGGCTTCGGGCTGGGACTCGTCCCGGGCGGGAGCGTCGTCCTGAGGTGCCTTGTCCTGGTCCTGCGATGCCTCGTCCTGCGGTTCTTCGTTCCGCGGTTCTCTGCCCTCGGACGTGGCCCTCTCGGCGTCGGACGGGTCCCGGTCGGCCGGGGCGGCTTCGTCCCGCGCGTCCGCGAGGTCTGCGGCGGCGGGGTCACGGTCACCGTCGGCCGGACCGTCCGGACCGTCCGTGCCCTCCGGCTCGGCGGCATCGGCGTCACCGGTGGCATCGGCGACACGGGTGGCGTCGGCGGCGCCGGTGCTCGCGTCGGTCACCGACGGCGCGGCGACGTCACGGCCGTCGCCCGCCTCACCAGCGGTGCCCTCGCTCGACGTACCGCCGGTCGAGGTGCCGATCGATCCGCCGGTCGAGGTGCCGGTCGAGGTGCTGGACGCCTCGCTCCGCGCCGGCTCCCCGGCGTCCGTCGCGGCGGACGCCGGCTTCGCGGAGGGCGCGGCCGGAGGGTCGGCGGGCACGGCGGGCGGCTCGTCGGCCGGTGCGGCCGCGGGCACGCCGGCGGGCTGCCACGCGGCTGCCGACGCCGACGCCGCCTCGGCCAGCTCCGCGATCTCGCGCTTCAGCGAGGCGGAGGAGAAGCGCATGGTCGCGCCGCTCTCCAGATCACCGTTCCCCGGGGCGTCGCCGCTCGCGGAACCGCCGCTGCTCGCGGCGTTCGGGCCGGCGGCGGGCGGCGGGGGCGGCGGCGTCCAGCCCGACTGCTGCGGGTAGCCCCCGCCGGGCTGGTCGTAGCCACCCTGCGCGGGCGGGGCGGGCGGCGCAGGCGGCGCGGGCGTCTGCGCGTAACCCTGGGCGGGCGGGGGCGGCGGCCCGGCCGGACCACCGACCGGCGGCGGAGGCACCGCCAGGGAACCCGCCGACGGAACCGACGGCGCCGACGGGACGGAAGGAGCCGAAGGGGCGGCCGGAGCCGAAGGCGCGGCCGGTGGCGCCGGAGGGGCGTACGGGTCCGGAGCCGGTGACGGCTCCGCCGGACTGCCCGACGCGTTCTGCGTGTACCAGGCGGGCGGCGCGTAGTCGATGGTGAACTCGCCCGTCGTCTCGATGGCGGACTCCGCGTCGGACTGGTCATCGCCGGGTGTGGCCCAGCCCCCGCGGATCCCGTCCCGATCGCTGTTCACAGTTCCTCCTGGTGTGGTCGAGCACCCTCATGCCGTGCTGGGGCGACCGCTGTTGTCGTCCTGAGTCGTCCGAGTCCGCCCGGCTGTCCCCCTGGGCGCCGACGGCCCGCCGACGGGAACCGATGGCGCGCCCGGTACCAGCCTAATCACCACAAGCGCCACCAGGGCAGGCCCGTCCACCCCTCCGCGCCCGCCTGCCGTGTCACATACGGCTCATCGGGGGCGTAAGAGACCTTCACGGCCGTGCGTATAACGGGCGATTGGGGCCAACAAGTCGGACGAAAGAAGGGTCGAATCGGTCACAAACACCCCATGCCGCCGTGCTGTTGTGCCGGATCAGTCCATCCGCCGTGGCGTACCCAACAATCCGGTCTCGGCGTCCGTCGGCCGCGTCATCACGTACTGCCGGTCGCGGTCGGCGCACCACAGCGTGACGCCGTCGGCGAGCGTCGGCAGCGAGTCCACGTCGCCCCGGGGCAGCGCCAGGGCGCGGTCTATCTCCGCGGCCTCGTCGGGCGAGACCCGCTGGACGCCGACCAGCCGCGCCTGCCGCATCAACCGCGGCGCCACCGGGCTGAGGTACGGCAGCAGCGTCAGCACCGCCTGCCAGGGCCCCGACACCACCCGCCCGCGCGGCGGCCGCATGCCGCAGTCCCGCACCACCAGTACCGGACCGCCGGCCGAGGCGCCCTGCGGCGGCACCCGCCCCACGTCGTACACGGTCATGCCGGACTGGCCGCCGCCTATCGCCTGCACGAGCTGCGCCCAGGACCGCGCGCGCCCCGTCTCCACGGCGACGCGCGTCCCCGTGGCGGCCGCGCGCAGCGCGAGGACCTGCGCCGTCCACAGCCCGCCGATCAGCACGACGTCGTACGGAGTCGGGCGGTTGAGGCCGAGGACCGCGGGCTGTCCCTCGGCGTCCGCACCGATGACGACGCCGTCGTCCCCGATGGGCAGCGCGAGCGAGTCGAGCTGCTCCGGGGGGAGCAGATGCCGCCCGTGCCGGGGCCCGAGCAGCCCGAACCCGCTGCGCAGCCGCCCACGCAGCCCGCCCGGACCCATGTCCGGACCCATGTCCGGACCGGAACCCGTGTTCGGGAACTGGGGAGCGCCGCCGGGGCTGCCCGCCGGCTGCGCGGTCATGGCCGTCATCGGGCACCTCCGAGCGGCAGCGTCGCGAGTACGCCGGGCAGTTGCTGGCGGTCCAGGCGGGCGAGGCCCGCACCGGCCTGCCGCGCGGCGTCCTCCAGCGAGCGCCGCGCCGCCACCAGTTCGTCGTCGCTGCGCCCGGTCACCCGCAGATGCCCGGTCAGCGACACCTCCTGCCGCTCGCCGCGGCCCAGGGTGAGACTGAAGGTCGTGGCCAGCGCCGGTACGGCGGTCAGGGCCGCGACGAGCTGGGGCAGCGAGGGCCCCCGGCCGCCCAGCGGCGGCCACCGGCGCACCCAGTACGTGGTGTGTCTGCGGTTGTCGCAGCGCCAGCTCCGCCCTGACTCCTCCGTGCGCCGCTCCGGGGCGTCGGTGCGCTGCGCCTCCGCCGTCACCAGCGGGTTGGCGCACGCCGACGTGGCGACGGCCGCCGTGAGCTCCTCCTCGTCCAGCACCGTGGTGCGGAACCCGGCTCCCGTCAGCCGGCTGGCGAGGTGGTCGGCGGCCCGTACGACGCACTTCTGCGCGCCGGTGAGGCCGCCCCCGCGCGCGGCGACGGCCTCGGGGCACAGCTCGGGGTCCAGCTTCAGCGCGATCCAGGTCAGCCGCACGGCGGGGGCGCCGGTCTGGGCCTGAAGCGGCGCGTAGTTGCTCACCGCGACGGACTGCTGCGGCAGGTGCAGCGCGGGCGCGGGCTGGGTGTGCAGCACGACCTGGGCCGACTCGAGTCTGATGCCGTCCACCTCGAGGGCGTCCCGCACCAGGCCCAGCGGCAGCGGCTGCCGGCCGCGCTCCGCGCGCAGCGCCGTCGCGTCGGCCTCCACCTGGAGGACGGCGGTGACGAACGAGCCGTCGCCGATCATCCCGACGGAGCGCCGGTCACGCCCCCCGTACGCGTACGTCCGCAGGCTCGGGTCGCACTCCACCGCCGGGGCGAGTCCGGGCTCCGTGCCCGGCGGTATCGGGGTGGCGGCGGCGCGGCGCCGGCGGGCGCGCAACGCCCGCGCCGTGGCCAGCCACTCGGGCAGCGAACGGCCCCGGCGGCGGACGAACGCGAGCAGGACGAGGACGACCGCGACGACGGCGGCGGGGATCAGGGCCAGCGGTCCGACGACCCAGCCGACGAGCAGGAGGGCGGCCGCGATCTCGACCAGAACGACCCGTTGCAACCGGAACGACCCGAACTGCCCGGGGCGCGCCCTGAGATGCAGCGCGCCCGGCTCCCGGCCCTGCGCGGACGATCCGGACGGCCGGCGCGGCTGCGGCGGCGCGGGGGTCGTGGACCCGTCGGCCCGCGCCCGGCCGCGCGCCCGGACACGCGTGACGGAAGCCATCACTCCATCCCCCCGTTCTGCTCACAACTCGCTGGTGCGTCCACGGAATTCCACGGAATTCGACGTAATGCCACAGGATTCCGCCGGCGGACGGGCCCGCGAAGATCCAGGTACCCTACCCGCTCCGCGAACGGGTCCCGCCACCAGGCATAGTAGGGGCCCGGTCCGACAACGGAGGGCGGGGGACAGTGGTTCCCCGGTCCCGTCCGGGCGGGACACGGCGAGACACGGGGAGAAGCACGGACACATGGCATCTCGGCGGGACCAGCTCAATGCCTACACCTTCGCGAAGCGCCGCATGCTCGCGTCCTTCGTCCAGTCGTCCCGCGACGGCTCCGAGGAGGGTGCGCCGCGTCCGCTGCGCGCGGTGCTGCCGGGCACCGTCGTCGGCGTGGTCGTCCTGGCCGTCTTCGGCGCCTGGGGCCTGTTCAAGCCGACCGCCCCGGACGGCTGGGACGAGCCCGGCAAGAAGGTCATCGTCGCCAGCGACTCCACCACCCGCTACGTCGTCCTGAAGACCAAGGGCAAGGTCCAGCTCCACCCGGTGCTCAACATGGCGTCCGCCAAGCTCCTGCTCGACACCGGGGAGGGCGAGGTCGTCACCGTCGACGAGTCGATCCTCGACAACGGCAGGATCCCGCGCGGCGTCACCATCGGCATCCCGTACGCGCCCGACCGGCTGCCGTCGGCCAAGGAAGCCGGCGCCGCGAAGCGCTGGGCCGTCTGCGAACGCCCCAGCGCGGGCGGCCGGTCCATCCAGAAAGCCGCGTTCGTCCTCGCCGCCCGCGACATGAAGCGGACCGAGGGGAACGAGAAGCTCGGCGGCGGCGAGCTGATGTACGTCGAGGGTCCCGACAAGACCCGCTACATCGTGGACGCGCACGGCACCTCGTACGAGGTGGACGGCTCCGACGAGCTGCTGCTGCGCACCCTCGTCGGCTCCGGACGCGAACCCCAGCGGGTGTCCGGGCCGTGGCTGGAGACCCTTCATCAGGGTGACCCCGTCGCCTTCCCGAAGGTCGAGGGGAACGTCGGCAGCGCGGCCGGGATCGAGGGCGACCTGCCCGCCGCGGCGAACAAGGTGGGCATGGTGCTCAAGGCCCCCAACGGCGACAGCGAGCAGTACTACCTCGTCGAACCGGGCGAGGTCGTCCCCGTCTCCGATTTCACCGCCAAACTGCTGCTCAACAGCCGCGACCTGGTCGGGCTCGGCCAGGCGGGCCGGGCGCTCGACGTCAGCGCGGGCGCGTTCGTGCCCACCACCACCGCCTTCGCCGCCGACCGCGACTGGCCGGCCGCCGCGCCGAAGGCCGTCAACGAGGCGGACACCGCGGAGGGCAGCCGCAACACCGTCTGCAACGTCCTGCGCGACGTCGGCGCCAAGGGCGCCACCACCCTGAGCACCTGGGCGGGCACCGACTTCCCCGCGACCCTGCCCACCGGCTCCGACAGCGCGTACGTCACCCCCGGCTCCGGCCAGCTCTACCGCCAGTTCAAGGGCGAGGAGACCGACGCGGGCGGTGTCTTCCTGGTCACCGACACCGGCCTGCGGTACGCCATGCAGTCCAACGACGACAGCGCCACGGACGACGCCGGCATCGGCATCACGGACAAGCAGCGCAAGGAACTCCAGCAGCAGGCCAAGCTCGCCCAGACCCGCCTGGGCTACGCCGACGTGGACCCGGCCCCCGTTCCGGCCGCCTGGTCCCAGGCCCTCTCCACGGGACCCCGCCTCTCGACGACGGCGGCCCGCCAGCCGCAGAGCTCCTGAAAAGGGCTCCCGAGACGGTTCCCGAGAGGGCTCCTGAGACGAAAGACGCCGCGACCATGCCGCATGCACAGCCCGTACTGACCAAGGTGACCCGCCGCGCGACGGCCATGACGGCCGCGACCGTGATGACGGCAACGGCCCTGACCCTGTCCCCCCTCGTCCTGGCGCCGCCCGCGGCCGCGGACTCCACCACCGACCAGTGCGAGTTCCCGAACGAGAAGTACTCGGGCCGCCCCTGGGCCCTGCAACGCGTCCTGCTGGACGAACTGTGGAGCCAGTCCAAGGGCAAGGGCGTACGGGTCGCGGTGATCGACACCGGCGTGGACGTGAAGAACCCGCAGCTCACGCACGCCGTGGACGCGGCGCACGGCGCCAACTTCCTGCCCGCGAAGGACGACAAGGGCGAGAAGATCGACCGCGGCAGCTCCAAGGGCACCACGGACAAGGTCGGTCACGGCACCCGCGTCGCCGGCATCATCGCGGCCCGCCCCGCCGACGGTACGGGCTTCGTGGGCCTGGCCCCCGCGGCGACGATCATCCCGATCACGCAGAACGACGCGGACAGCCACGGCACGGCCGAGACCCTGGCCGACGCCATCGACTACGCCGTCGAGCAGGGCGCCGACGTCATCAACATCTCCCAGGACACCTCGAACGCCGTCAAACCGGCCCCCGCCCTGAAGCAGGCGGTGGACGCGGCCCTCGCCAAGGACATCGTGGTGGTGGCCTCCGCGGGCAACGACGGCCTCGGCGGCAACGTCAAGGAGACCTACCCGGCCTCCTTCGACGGCGTCCTCGCCGTCGCCGCCTCCGACCGCAACAACGAACGCGCCTCCTTCTCCCAGTCCGGCGAGTTCGTCGGCGTGGCCGCCCCCGGCGTCGACATGATCTCCACCGTGCCCGGCGGCGGCCACTGCTCCGACAACGGCACCAGCTTCTCCGCCCCGTACGTCGCCGCGGTCGCCGCGCTCATCAAGGCCAAGCACCACGACTGGACCCGGCGCCAGATCGTCGCCCAGATCGAACAGACCGCGGAGCGCTCCGTCGCGGGCCACGACCGGCTCGTCGGCTGGGGCGTCGTGGACCCGGTCCGCGCCCTGACCGACGACGACCACCCGATCGAGTCACCCGCCCCGCACGAGGGCCTCACCAAGGCCGAGGCGCCCACCCCCGCGAAGCTCCAGCTCGGCGAGACGGCGGACGAACGCAACGCCCGCCTCGGCACGTACGTGGCGGTCGGCGCGGCGGTCCTGGTGGCCGGCCTCGCAGGCACGGCGGTAGCGCTCCGCGACGCCCGCGCCCGCGCGCGCCGCGCCCTTGCCCGCCGCCCTACTCCTTCTCCTTGAGACACCCCAACGTCCTGACCGTCGCAGGCATATAGGCCCGCATGAACCTCTCAATAGCGACAGTACGCCGAGCGGAAACCTCACCACGGGTCACCTTGAGCGCAAGCGTGAAGTGATCGGCTCCGGCTTTGTCTTTGCAATGAGTGGTGGCGATGGCGCCGTCGTCACCGACGACGGCGCTATCGGACAGGCGGATAGGGCGAGGGTTCTGGAGGCCGGTCACTGGATCGTCAGGTGAGGCGGCTGACATGGGGTCCATGGTGCCCGAATGCGATGCGAAGTTCACGTGCACGGCATCATTCCCATTTACGAAGACAACGCACCAGGAAGATTCTCCCGCCGTGCGGAAGCCAACGCTGGTCCACTCGCTTACTGTGCCGATGGGCTGCAACAAGGGCTCAGTGAGCTGACGGCTGATGGGCGTTTCGCAAATGGAGTGTGGGATGGCGTAGTCATGCAGTTTTCCGCTGCAGGATGTCACCAGCAACGATGCGAGCGCTGCAACAGTGCACGTGCGCAGGAGATCTCGTCGGATGAGGCTCATCTGCTCACTCTCCTGAAACTCCCTTGGCGCGATTGATGCCAGAGTCAGTGGCTACGTCGAGGGTGTGCCGAACGTCGAACGATGTGGTGTTACTAGGGCTATGCAATTTCCACCACTCCTGCGACAGCGCCATCAACTGATGATTCCGATTCTCGTAGCTGGCGACCTTCTCATCGCTCGTCTTCTCCTCCAATCGCCTCTGTTCATCGGCGAGCCACTGTTCAGTGACGTAGTCGACCCCCGCCTGTACCTCGCTACCGGCTACCGGGAGGTGGCCGATGGCCAGGTCGACGGCCCACTTGCCGTCGAACTCGGCGGTTCCCGGCTGTCCAATGGTCTGTACGCGGGCTTCCTCCAGGAAGCCCACCGTGCGCCCCGCGCGGATAAGCGACTCATGCGCATGTCGGGCGTCCGACTCGTGAATGTTGGTGACCATGGCATGGTTGATGCCGCTGTTCAGGGTGCCGTAGGCCTGCGCGTCCCGGGACACCTGCTTGATGACTTCGAAGAGTTCGGGTTGTTTCAGCGGTGCGTGCGCCATGTCGATGTCGCTCGCAGAGGTGTGCACGGCCTCGCCATGATTGGCGAGGATGTTGGCCATGGGCTCCCGCAGCGAGGCGGGGAATTCGTCACCGCGGTCCGCGAGATGCCGGAGCGAGGACCGCAGCACCGCATTGTTGTCGTCGGTATGCCGCACGAACGCGGCGTCCTTGTCCGCCGGATCGATACCCGTCGTCGCCGCCTGGAGCGCGGCGCCGAAACCGGCCCGGTCGTCGCCGTCCAGGGCATTGCTGTAGAACGTGCCCTTCGGGCCCTCCGTGCCGTGGAGGGCCACCTCCCAATCGCGTTCTTCCGTCAGGTACTTCATCCGGTCCTCGGACTTGAGATACGACGCCGCGGTGTCCGGATCGTGGCTCATCACGCCGAGCAGCCCGTCCAGCGGATCGTTCGCGAACCAGCCACCGTGCTTCCCGGCGTAATCACCCTTCAGATCCCAGATATCGGGGTCGCTCTTCTCCGCGCGCATGATGTCGTCCCCCACGTCCTCGAGAAACCGCGGCGCGTACCCGTCACCGTGCTGCATGAGCGTGACGAGCGACTGGTAACCGCGGGCCTTGTCGAGATGGATGCCGTTGAAATCCGTCGCGTACGTCGCCACGCCCGCCTTTCGCATATCGGCGCGCCAGTCCTCGTACCAGCCGGACCGGGTGTCCCTCGTGGCGGTGGCGAGCGTGTGCGCGAGACCGGACTCGATCGTCGAGAACGTGCCCGCGCCCGCACCCGCGCCGCCCTGCACATGCACGAGGTCGTTCAGGCGATTGGTCATTCTGATCGTGCCCTCGGCACCGAGACCGTCGAGGAACGTCCTGGCGAAGACCTTGTCCCCGGAGTTGTCGCGGAACGAGCGCCGCAGTTCCGCGAGGTCCCGGGCGGACAGGTCCTCCCCGTTGTTCAGCCTGCGGGCGATGTCGTCCGCGCGCATGGCCTCGTACCGCTCGACGTCCCCGACGGCCCGGGCGTTGAAGCCGTCGCTGGTGCCGTCGAGGGTGTCGGAGTCGGTGACCACGGCCTTGAGGGCGATCTCGACGCCCAGGTCGGCGTCGCCGACAGCGTGGACCGCACGGTCGAGGCGTTCCTGCCACGAGGCGGTGGACGCGCAGACCTTCCGCTCCGGATCCCCGGCATCCCGATCGCCGTCACCACCGCCGTCGCGGTCGCCGGCCGAGGAGCCAGGCACGTACGAGACGAGGCCGCGCTCGGAGACCCGCAGGCCGGCCTCGATGGCCTCCTGCCGCACGGTCCGTACCGCACCCCGCAGCGCGACGAACTGTGTGTGCGCGTCCCGCAGCAGCGAGGCGACCGCCCTGGCCTCGGTCTGGGCCGCCTGGAACTCCTTGAGCGTGACCTTGAACCGGGCGTCGGCCGCGTGCGCGCTCAGCCCCTGCCACGACTGCCCGAGGGAGATGCCCTGCACGTCCCGCTTGTACTGCGCTTCACGCTTCTCGAACTCACCGGCCATGCCGTCCCACCGGTCGGCGGCGCTGGTCAGGGTCGAGAGATCGGTGGTCATGATCTCGTGGTAGGTCGGCATGGTCCCCGGAACGGTCGTCTCGGCAAGTACGTACGCACAGCAGAAGAGAAGGGAACGGAGGCGGGCGAGCGGTGCCGGTCGCCCAGAGATGGGTGCCCGGCGTCTAGAGATGATCGAGTCCCGACGGCTGCCGCAGCTGCGCGCCCACGTCGATGTCCGTCACCTGGAAGAGCCCGGCGGTGCCCCGGAGGGCTTCCTTCTCGGAGCCGAGCCGGTTCAGCAGCGTCCTGACCTGGCCGTGCCAGGTCTTGTGCGCCCGCTTGAGCGCCCCTGACGTCACCCATCCGTGCCCGTCCCTGGCGCCGAACTCCTTGACCGCGGACTCCGTCTCCTCCTCCGCCCAGGCCCCCGCCCGCCGCGTATCGGGCTCCAGATGCTCCTCGATGGCCCGCGCCGCGGCCTTCTTCCGGGCCGGACTGGACACCAGATCCGGCTGACCGCCTCCCGGACCGCTCCGCTGTGCGGGGAGCTGGTTCAAGCGCATGCCGCCCCTGTGCGCTGCCGCGCGTTCCCGTGCCTGCTCCCACTCGTCCCACGTCACGCCCTGCTCCCTCCCCGCACCCCGATAGGCACTCGGAGTGGCCGAATGCTGGCGCACAGTAGCGGACTTTCCGTGGCGTACTCGCGCAACTTGGTCGCCGCGCGGGGGCCGGTGGTGCGCGACCGCAACGCTCCGGACGTTCGCAGCGGCCCGTCTCGCGCGGGGCGCGTCAACCCGAGCCACCGGCGGAACCATCCGGTGGTGTGAAGGGCGCGTGAAGCTCCCGGTGATGGTGCCGATGCTGTTGCACATGTGAGTTGGGACTGTCATAGGAACCGACTAGGGTGGTCACATTGCAGACAGGAACGTTCGGGGGGACTCGGAGCCACCTGGAGCGCAACGGGGGAAAACGGGGAGGTTGAGTCGGTGCTTCCTGCGGACATGGTGGGTGGTGTCTCGACATCGAGGGAGGCGAACCTCGAGGTCAGCGGAGACCTGCTCAAGGAATTCCAGAAGCGTGTCGACGGCGTACTGAACGATTTCGAGGGATCACCGGGCAACCCGACGAAGGTGGCCGCCCAGACGATCGCCAGGACCTCGCTGAGCAGCGGAAGCAGCTGCTTCGCCGAAGCCGACGGTCTCTACGCGCAGTATCACCGCGTCCACGAACACCTCACTTCGCTGTCGAAGACGCTGGGCCTCCAGATAGAGGCCATCCAGATCGCCGTACAGGGCGCCAGGTTCGGCTTCGACAGCCTGGAAGAGGACGTGCGGCGCCGGTTCTGGGAGATCCAGACCAGGCTGAAGCAGATCAACTCCGCCGACGGACAGGGCGGACGCACCAACGATGCCAAGGACGGGGGCGACTTCTAGGCATGGGCGGCGAACACCCGAACGAGGGCCGGTACGCGGCGGACATGGAGCGCGTGGCCGGCCAGGTCGGCGTCACCGACGCGGCCACCAGGATGTCGAACCTCCTCGACGGCACCTTCCTCGGTGGCGCCGGGATCCGCGCGAGTCGTACGGACTTCGAGAACCACGGCCTGAACGAGATGAAGGACCTGGTCGCGCACACCAGGCCGGAGGACCTGGAGAGCGCGGGCAAGGTCCTGCTGGACGCCCGCGACGCCATCAAAGAGGCCGCCGACATGCTCAAGGGGCACATCGGCCGGGTGCACTGGGTGGGTGAGTCGGGCGACGCCTTCCGTGACTGGGGCGATCGGCTCGTCAAGCACGCGGGGCTGCTGGCGGACTTCGCGGACACGGCGGGCATCCAGATAGTGGCGGCCGCGACGGGCCTCGACTCCGTGATCAAGTCCATGCCTCCTCGGGACGGCCGCGCCGACCCCGTGACGGTCGAGGACATCCCCGAAGACAAGTGGGTCGACAGCAACGACGAGTACACGGGCGCGGTGCGCGCGGAGAAGCACCGGCAAGAGGCCATCAACCAGATGAACCGGCTGGCCTCCTTCTACGCGGTTTCGGAGGAAGTGCTGGCGGCCCAGGAACCGCCGAAGTTCCAGACGATGCCGAATGTGGGGGTGCCGAAGCCGGCTCCGGGGTGGGTCGCTCCTGGGTCCGGCGAGGGGGACCGTGGGCAGGTTGCGACTTTCGCGTCCACGAGCGGCGGTCACGAGACGACACGGCACGTCCTGTACTCCGACGTGGGGTCGACAGGTGACCACGGCGACGTCACAGGTCCGCACGAGACACGTCATGTCGACCCCCTTCCCGACCGGCATGTCAGCACGGAGATCGACAGCGTCGACACTTTGCAGCCCCCGACGGCGAACCCTCCGACGGGCAACCCGCCGATCACTCAGCACACTTCCGGCCCTGGACAGGGGCCTCTGCTTCCGCCGAGCAATGGTGTGCCGAATCTGCCGTTCACTCGTACGGGTGGGCGTGTCACCGGCATTCCCGCAGGCGGGACCAAGATGCCTACGGGACCGCAGGGCCGTCCCTTGGCCAACGGCAGCGAGGTGGCCAAGGGCACCTCTCGCACGCCGATGGGCCGGGGCATGATGCCGGGGCAGGCGGCAGGCAGGGGGAACAGTCCGAAGGGGCAGACACCCGTGCAGCGGGGTATCACGGGCGGAACCCCTCGCCCCGGCAACCGGCCCGGGACACGTCCGGGAGCCGGCAACCCGGCGAATCCCGGCCGCGGAGCCAGTGTCATCGGCGGCAAGCCGGTCGCGGGAAAGCCGGCTTCTCCGAAGGGGAAGCTTCCGCGTGGCACGGTCGTCGGTGCGGAAGGTACGGAGCGGCCCAATACGCCTCCCGGTGGGAGGAACAGCCAGCGCGGAGTCATCGGAGTTCCCGAGCCCGAGACGGGGCCGGGCGGCAACGGACGCGCGGGGCGCCGGTCCCTCGCCAATGCCGATGGCGTGGTGGGCGCTCTCAAGGGGCGCACCAACCGGACCGGCTCCCGTACGAATGAGCAGCGGCGCGACGTGCCGCCGGTTGCCGAGTAAGCACGAGCGAGGGCGAACAGAAGCATGAAGTCAGGGACGAGCCGCCGTGGTGGGCGGACCGTGTCATCGGCAGGGCGCGGAAGCAGGCGGCTGTCCGTCGTGGGTTCCATGGTCGGCGCCGTGGCCGTCGTGTCCGCCGTGCTGGCTCCCGGGGCAGTGGCGGACGACGTCCAGTCCAAGCAGTGGTACTTGGACGCCATGCACGCCGAGGAGATGTGGAAGGTCAGCACGGGCGAAGGCGTGAAGGTGGCGGTCCTGGACTCCGGGGTGAATCCCGAGACCTCCTCGCTGAAGGGCCAGGTACTGGCCGATGAGGTGCCGAAGTCCGTCGCCTATCACGCGACGAAGGACTACGGCGGCCACGGCACGACGATGGCTGAGCTGATTGCGGGAACAGGCGCGGGTGGCGGTCTGAAGGGGCTCGCTCCCGGCGCCAAGATCGTCCCGTATCGGGTGGTCCTTTCCCAGTTGAAGGACAAGGCGGAGAAGGCGAAGACGCCTGAGGCGGCGGAAGCGATCAGAGCAGCGGCGGACACTGACGCGAAGATCATCAGCATGTCTTTCGCGGGTCCTGTCCATGACGACGAAGAAGAAGCCGCGATCAAGTACGCCGTATCGAGGGGCAAGCTCCTGATCGCCGGTACCGGTAACGATGGAGAAAGCGACGTGGATTACGTCGGTTATCCGGCTGCTTACCCCAACGTGGTCGGCGTCGCCGCAGTCGACGAAGACGGCAAGGTCGCCGACTTCTCCTCCCACGGCAACTACGTCGATCTCGGAGCCCCCGGCGAGGATCTCCCGATGTGGTGTGACAACACCTTCCGTGCCTACTGCGACAACGGTGGCGGCACCAGCTCCGCCACCGCCCTCACCTCCGCCTCCGCCGCTCTCGTCTGGTCCGCGCATCCCGGCTGGACGGCCAATCAGGTGCTCCGTGTCCTGATCGACACGGCGAGCCGGAAGTGGGCGAAGGACGACCCCAGTACGTATCTGGGCTACGGGCTGATCCGGCCGCGGGTGGTGCTCGCGGACAGTGGGATCGACGCCGGTGCGGCCGGTACCGACCCGCTGGCGAAGGAGAACGAGGCGGGCGCGACCGGTGCCTCGCCCTCCGCGTCCGCGTCCAAGGGGGCGCAGTCGTCCGATGAGGGGAGCGGCGAGACCGCGGCGGCCGGTGCCGACTCGGGCTCGTCCGGGGGCACGCTCTGGACGATCCTCGGTGCCGCCGCGGTGGCGATGATCGGCGGGGCCACGTTCGCCGTGATCCGGGCCCGGCGCAGGGGCTGACCCTGCCTCCACAGGATTCCGGCCCGTCTCCGGGCCGGGTTCAGCGTCTCGCCGTGCGGTGAGACGCGCCTCGGCAAGTCCGAACGTTTATCGAAGTCAATGCGGCAAGTGAGCAGGCGAGGAAGGAAGACCCAGTCATGGCAGACGGACAGCGGCTATCAGATTCCCAGGTAGCGAAGCTCGAGCAGGACATCGCGATCAAGTTCGAGTCGATCAAGGGCCAGGTCCACAAGCTCCAGGGGACCATCGACAGCCTCGAGACCGGTCAGTGGAAGGGCATCGGTGCCGGTGCCTTCAACACCAAGCAGTACGAGATCAACACGTCCCTGGTCCGGATGGGCAACATCCTGGCCAAGTTTGTCGAGGCCATGAGCGCCACGCGCAAGATCAAGGACGGCACGGAGGACGACATCCGCCAGGCCGTGCAGAACATCAACGTGTACGACGGTGCGCCCAAGTCCAGCCTCACCGGCTTCTGAGAATTCCGAGTCCGTGACTCGTCCGGCCGTCCCGGCCGGGGGTCCGTCAACGTGCAACAAGGGGAAGTGGAGTAGGCATGGCCGGCAGTAATTACGATGAACTCGTCGTCAAGTACGGGGCGCTGAGCGGCGCCGCCACCGAGATCGGCAACCAGGCGTCGCAGCTCGAAAGCGACCTGGACGACATCAAGAAGATGGTCGCCAGCGTCGCCTCGGGCTGGGAGGGCGAGGCCCACGAGACGTACAAGCAGCAGCAGGCCGCGTGGGACAAGGAAGCCCGTGACATTCACCAGGCCCTGGTGTCCATCGCCAAGGTCGTGCACGCCGCCGGTGGTGACTACAAGGGCGGCGACCACAAGGCCGCCAGCTACTACATGTAGCTTCTGCGTACAGCTCCATGCGTAGTGGCGGGAAGCCGCGCGTGCGGCGTGGCGAGCAGGTCGACGGGGTGGGCACGCACGGGAGGTGCCCACCCCGCGGACCGTTCGTGAGGGGAAAGCGGCCACGGACCGGTGGAGGCGACCGTGGCGGCGTGGAACCGAGGGGGATGTGGGACATGAGCGCGCCGGGCGCGGACGCGAGCGCGGGTGCAAGCCAGAACAACATGGGCACGGGCACGGGCACGGGCTCGGGCGTGGGCGTGGACTCTGGCACGGGCTCGGGCACGCGGGAAGGTTCCCCGCGATGGATCGGCCCCTACGCGGTGATCACCGCCCTGGACCGCAGCTCCGCCCGCATCCCGGTGCCCGAGCGCCGTTACATCGCCCGCTCCGCCGACGGCGACCGCACCGTTCTGCTCGGCGCACCGCTGCCGGGCGCCGACGCCGGCCGCTTCCTGGCGGAGGCGGACGTCTCCCGCTATCTGCTCGGACCGGCCTCCTGGCCGGTGACCGAACTCGCCGCCCCGGGCGACTCCCCCTGGCACGCCCGCCCTTACGTACCCGCGCTGCCCCTGCCCACAGCCCTCACCGTGTACGGCGGACCACTGCCCGAGCGGACGGTACGGGCGCTCGGCGCGGCCCTCGCAGAGACCCTGCTCGCGGTGCACGGGCAGAGCCTGGCGTACGCGGGCCTGTCGCCGTCCGCCGTGCTGCTCACGGCGGACGGGCCGCGCCTGACCGGTTTCGGCGCGGTGCGGATCGCGGGTCCGGACGGCGCGTCGCGCTCCGGGCTGCCCGGCCTGGAGTCCGGCAGCCTGCCGCCGGAACAGGCCGCGGGCGGCCACCCGCGGCCCCTGGGGGACGTGTACGCGCTCGGCGCCACCCTCGCCTACGCGGCCACCGGCCATACCACCCCGGAACGTGAAGAACTGCCGGCCGCGCTGCGTACCGTCATCGGACGGTGCCTCACCCGCGACCCGGCGGCGCGCCCCGAACCGGCGGAACTGCTGGCGGAGCTCGCACCCCAGCCATCCCAGCCATCCCAGCCATCCCAGCCATCCCAGCCATCCCAGCCACCCCAGTCACCCCAGTCACTCCAGCCGTCCGAGCAGCCCCACCCCTCCGCGCCCTACTCGCCCTACTCACCCCACCCGCCCTACTCGCCCACCGTGCTCGACTCCGCACCGCCCACACCCCCCGCATCCTTCCTGCCCCCAGGCTGGCTCCCCGGACGTGTGATCGCCGCCCTCGCCCACCAGTCCGCGTCCGTGCTCGCCGCCGAGCTGCGGCTCCCGCCCGTCCCACCGGTAGCCGCCCCGGCCGTCCCGCCGATGGCCGCCGTCCCGCCGATACCCGCCGCCCCACGCCAGGACTGACGACCCCCGTATGCCTACTCCGCTCACCCATGACGATCCCCGGGCGTTCGGCCCGTACCGGCCGGTCGCCCGTCTCGGCAGCGGTGGCATGGGCACCGTCTATCTGGCGCGCTCCCCCGGCGGACGGACCGTCGCGATCAAGACGATGCACGCCCGGATCGCCTCGGACACGGGCTTCCGGACCCGGTTCCGGCTGGAGGCCGACGCCGCCCGCGTCATCGGCGGCCGGCACGGCGCCGAGGTCGTGGACGCCGACCCGCTCGCCGAGACCCCCTGGCTCGCCACCGAGTACGTACTCGGGCCGCCGCTGGACGACGCCGTCGAGCTGGCCGGTCCGCTGCCCGAGACCTCCGTACGGGCCCTGGGCGCGGCCCTGTGCTCGGCGCTCGGCCAGTTGCACCGCTCCGACGTGGTGCACCGCGACCTTAAGCCGTCCAACATCCTGGTCACGGCGTACGGGCCGAAGGTCATCGACTTCGGTATCGCGCGGGCGATCGGCGACGACCGGCTGACCAGTACGGGTGCGGCGGTCGGTACTCCGGCGTTCATGTCGCCGGAGCAGGCGACCGGGCAGGAGCACTCGCCGGCGGGCGACGTCTTCGCCCTCGCCGGGGTGCTCGTGTTCGCCGCCACCGGCCAGGGACCCTTCGGGCACGGGCAGGCCGCCGACCTGCTCTACCGGGTGCGGTATGGCGAGCCGGACCTCACGCGGGTCCCGCCCGCCCTGGTCGCGGTGCTCGCCCCGTGCCTGGACAAGGACCCCGCGCGCCGCCCCACCACGGGACAGCTGGCGGCCCGGCTGCACGACGGCTCGGGCGACTTCGCGGACCATCTGCCGGACGCGGTGCTCGCGGAGATCGCGCGCCGGGCGAGCGAGGTCTGGGGCGTCGTCGCCCAGCGGCTGCCCGCGCCGCCCGCGGAGGCGGACACGGCGGTGACGGCACCGGCCGCCGGGACGTCCCGGCGCCGGCTGTTGCTGGCGGGCGGCGGTACCGCGCTCGGAGCGGCGGCCGCCGGGGCGGGCGCCTGGGCGTGGAGCCGGAGCGGCGGTTCCGGGATGGAGGGGTCACAGGGGCAGGCCGATCCCGGGCCCAGCAACAGCGTGCTCCCGCGCAAGAAGCTCGACTCGCTCTGGCAGCGGCAGGTCGCCGGCCCGCCGGACGACACCGTCCCGGCGGCGCCGCTCGCCGTCGGCGACCTGGTCACCCTGGTCGTCGGTACGGGTCTCGCGGGTCTCGGCGCGAAGAAGGGGACGGTCGCGTGGGTCTCCGACCAGACGGAGATGACCTGGAAGCTCGCCGTCGACGGTGACCGGCTGCTGCGGATGCTGGCCCCGGAGGGGTCGGTGGGCAACGCGGGGAAGACGGGCGGGTTCCCGATGACGCTGGCGTCCGTCGATCTCGCCACGGGGAAGGCGGGTGACCCGTTCGCCCGGTTCACGGACTTCAACGGCGTCATCGAACAGAACCAGGTGCTGTGCGCGGGCGACGGCGTCGTCTATCTGGCGGGCGGCGCGGGGGAGTACTCGATGGACGGCTTCCTCGCCACCCAGTCCTGGTCGCTGTGCGCCGTCGACGTCGGCTCGGGCCGGAAACTGTGGAGCAGCGCGCTGCCCCCGCGGCCCGAGGGCAGCTACCGGCTGTACTTCGTCTCCGCCAAGGTCGTCGGCGACCACCTGGTGACGCTCCAGGAGACCAACTCGGGCGCGGTCCAGGTCGTCGTACGCGATGTCGGGACGGGTGCCGTCCGCTGGCAGCGGACGCTGTCCGGGGCCGGGCCGGAGAAGCTGCGGATCCCGCTGGCGACCGACGAGCACTCCCTCTACCTGGGCGTCGGCGGACTGCGGGCGCTGCGGCTCGCCGACGGCAAGCAGGTCTGGGACTCGGCGTCCGAACGGCCGGGGAAGACGTACGGTCCGCCCGCCGTCAAGGACGGTGTGGTGTACGCGGTGGAGAAGGGGCTCGGCCTGGTCGCGTTCGACTCCGGCAGCGGGCAGGCGCGGTGGGAGGAGAAGGGCGGCGGGGGCGCGAAGGCCGACCTGACCGCGGCGCCCGTGATCGGTACGGATCACGCGTACTCGAAGCGCTCGTCCCTGCTCTGGGGGATCGATCTGTCGTCCCGGACGCCCGCGCTCTCGTACAAGACCACGGGGGAGCGTTTCATCGCCCATGAGAAGGCGGGGGTGGTGATCGCCCTCGGCGGCAAGTTCCTCGCCGCCTATCCCCTGAAATGACGCCGCCCGACCGCCGCCCGGCGTCCCGCCGACCTGTCACCCCGACCACGAGAAGGCCTCAGCCATGAATCCCCTGGGTACCGGCGACCCGCTGCGTCTCGGACCGTACCGTCTGCTCGGTGTGCTCGGCGAAGGCGGCATGGGCAAGGTGTACGTCGGCCAGGACGGCGCGGGCACCGTCGCCGCGGTCAAGGTGCTGCGGCCGGAACTCTCCCACGACCAGGGGCTCGCCCAGCGTTTCGTGCGCGAGGCGCTGGCCGCGCAGGCGGTGACCAGCGGGGGCGTGGCCTCGGTCCTCGGCGCGCGGACGGAGGGCGGACGCCCCTGGATCGCGACCGAGTTCCTGGCCGGGCTGACCCTCGACCAGGCCGTCGAGCGGTACGGGCCGCTCGACGAGGCGGCGGTGCGCGCGCTCGCCGCGTCGCTCGCCCGCACGCTGGCGGACATCCACGCCACGGGCTTCGTGCACCGCGACCTGAAGCCGCCGAACACCGTGCTCACCTCGGGCGGACCGCGCGTCATCGACTTCGGCATCGCCCGGCCCGAGCACGGTCTGACGCTCACCACGACCGGCCAGATACCGGTCACCCCGGGGTACGGCGCTCCCGAGCAGGTGCTCGGACAGCGCGTCGCGTCGCCCGCCGACGTGTTCTCGCTCGGCGCGGTGCTGGTCTACGCGGCGACCGGCCGGCGCGCCTTCGAGGGCGCGCACGTGGCCGCGGTCCAGTACGAGGTCGTGCACGGCGAGCCCCGTACGGAGGGCCTGTCGCCCGCGCTGTACGCGCTGATCGCGCCCTGTCTCGCCAAGGACGCGGCGGCGCGGCCCACCCCGGCGCAGATCGCGGCGGCCTTCGCACCGTCGAAGGGTGCCGAGAAGGCCGCCGCGAAGGTGTGGCGGCGGGGGCCGGTGGCCGAAGGGATCCAGGAACGCGAGCGCGCCATCCGGGAGTTGACCGCGCAGACCGTGACCGGCGGACCCGGCGGCCGGGGCGGTCCGTCGCGGCGGCGGCTGCTGACCGGCCTCGCGGCGGGCGGAGTGGTGGTCGCCGCGGGCGGTGGCACGGCAGCGTGGTGGTTCGGGCCGGGGAAGGAGCGGGACCGGGAGCGGCAGGAGGACCCCTTCACCTTTCCCGCCGCCGTGTCGACCCCGGCCGCCCGGCTGCTCTCCGCGGACGACGGCGACTATCTCGTCGACGGCCACCCGAAGGCCCTGTGGGGGCCGCGCGAGGTGGTCGGCAAGGAGTCGCCGGCGCCGCTTCCGGTGCGGGACGTGGTGGTCGTGGGCACCTTCGGGGGCGGCATCGGGGCCTTCAACGTCGTGGACGGCAAGCGCCGCTGGGCGGTGCCCGGCATCGACATGACGGCCCGCTACCTCTCCCTGTCCGACCGGCTGATCGCGGCGGCCGACAAGGAGGGCACGCTGCGTACGTTCGTCGCGTCCACCGGGGAGGCCAAGTGGACGGCGGACGCGGACGCGGCGGCGCTGCTCGCGGCCGACGCGGACGCGGTCTACGTCGTGACGAAGGACCACCGGCTGCGCAGCGTGGGCCGCGCGGACGCGAAGATCCGCTGGACGGCGCGGGTGCCCGCGGACTTCCGCGGGAAGCTTCAGGCCCCGGCGGCGGTCGGCGGCGGCCGGCTGGTGCTCTCGACGACGCAGGGGCACGTGTTCGCGGTGTCCACGAAGGACGGGCGTCAGGTGTGGGAGCGGCGCGGTCAGGCGAAGGAGATCGCCGTCGTGCCCGCCGTCGCGGACGCCACCGTGTACCTCAACGGCAAGAAACTGACCGCGCTCCGTCTCTCCGACGGCAAGGAACTCTGGCAGGCCGCGGGCAAGGACATGTACGGCGACCCGGTCGAATGGGGGCCGCCGCGCGTGCACGGCGACTCCGTGTACGCCGCCGCGGGCACCTGGCCCGAACGGCACGCCACGAGCGACGGCAAGAAGATCTGGAGCTCCCGGGATCCCGGCAGCCAGTACGGTCCGGTGCTCGTGCAGGGCAGCGGCGTCTGGATGGTCGACGACGACTTCGGCGGCGAGGTGTCCACCGTGGACCTCGACTCCGGCTACTCCATCTGGTCCTTCGAACTGCCCGACGCCGAGACCCACGGCCTCGCCGTCGACGGCAACCGGGCGTTCATCAGGAACGACAACTCGCTGTACGCGCTCCCGGTGTTCTGAACGGGAACCTGAAGAGGAGGGCCTGGGACCGCCCCTGTCCGGGGCGCGTAACGAGCTGCAACAGCCCCGTCACAAGGACCCCTTCGCCGTGGTCATGCCAGCTTCGGCGTCATTAGTGTCCGTGTCCATGACCTTGAGCGATGTGCACCTCCTCGCCATCGGCGGGCGACGCGGCGGCGGTTACCACCACCACTACCACTCCTCCTACAGCGGCCACGGCGGCTCAGGCGGCGGCTCGATGTGGATCTGGCTCGCCCTCCTGCTGATCGTGGTCGTGGTCCTGTGCATCTGGGCGAACAACCGCCAGGGGTCGGACGACTGAGGAAGAGGGGCACGACACGGCGGGATCCGGGGGCAAGGGAAAGCGGCGGGGATCCGAGGATGCCCCGCCGCTTCCGGACGCCGGTTCTCAGGACCCGGACTCCGTCAGGACGCCGGTTCTCAGTTCCCCGGCTCCGTCAGACCCACCTGGATCATCGGCTTGCCCCGGCGCCGTGACACGAAGATGCCGCGTCCCGCTGGCATCGGGCGTGGGCGGACGCCGCCGAGGAGGTCGCCCTCGGTCGGGTCGCCGGCCAGGACGACGCCCTGGGCGCCGAGTTCCTTCATGCGCTGGATGAACGGCTCGTAGGCGGCCCGGCTCGCGCCGGCCGTCGAGCGGGCGATGATGAAGCGCACGCCGACGTCCCGGGCGAACGGCAGCAGTTCGGTCAGGCCGCCGAGCGGGTTACCGCTGGACGTGGACACGAGGTCGTAGTCGTCGACGATCACGTACACCGTCGGGCCCTGCCACCAACTGCGGTCCCGGAGCTGCCGCGCGGTCACGTCGGCCGTCGGCGAGCGGCGCTGCATCAGGTCCGCCAGGGCCGTCATGTGGTGGTCCATGGCGTTGGACATCGGGATGTACTCGGCCAGGTGCGAGGCCGGGGACACATCGAGCAGCGAGCGCCGGTTGTCGACCACGAACAGCTTGCACTCGTCGCCGCTGTAGCGCTCGGTGAGCTGCTTGATCAGCAGCCGCAGCAGGTTCGACTTGCCGGACTCGCTCTCGCCGAAGACCAGGAAGAACGGGTCCTGCTCGAAGTCGACGAAGACCGGTTCGAGGTTGTCCTCGTCGAGGGCGAAGGCGACGCCCCGGTCCGGGAACCGGTCGCCGGAGGGCAGCTGCGCCGCCGGGAGCTCGCGCGGCAGCAGCCGGACCTCGGGCGCGCCGGGCGCCTGCCAGTGCCGGGCGGCCTCCGCGGTCAGCGCCGCCGTCGCGTCGGCGAGGTCGGTGTCCGAGGTGAGCCCGTCGATCCGCGGCACCGCGGCCATGAAGTGCAGCTTCTGCGGCGACAGACCGCGCCCCGGCACACCCGTGGGGACGTTCGCGGCCACCTTGCGGTCCACCTCGGAGTCCATCGTGTCGCCGAGCCGCAGCTCCAGACGGTTCATCAGGTGGTCCTTGAGGTTCGCCCGGACCTCCATCGACCGCGACCCGGTCAGGACGAGGTGGATCCCGTAGCCGAGGCCGCGCGCGGCGATGTCGAGGACCGCCGGCTCAAGACCCTCGTAGTCGGTGCGGAAGTTGCCCCAGCCGTCGATGACCAGGAAGACGTCGCCCCACGGCTGGTCGGTCACCGGGATGTCGCCGCGGGCCCGCCGGGTGCGGAAGTCGGCGATCGAGGAGATGCCGTTGGCGCGGAAGTACTCCTCGCGGCGGGTCAGCACGCCGTACACCTCGGCGACCGTGCGGCGTACCTTCTCCGGGTCGAGGCGCGAGGCCACGCCGCCGACGTGCGGGAGTCCCGCGACCGCCACCATCCCGCCGCCGCCGAAGTCGAGTCCGTAGAACTGCACCTCGTGCGGGGTGTGGGTGAGGGCGAAGGCGGCGATCAGGGTGCGCAGCAGCGTCGACTTGCCGGACTGCGGGCCGCCGATGATCTGCATGTGGCCCGCCGCGCCGGAGAAGTCGACCCACAGCGGGTCGCGGCGCTGCTCGTACGGCTTGTCGACGAGGCCGACGGGGACGACCAGGCGTCCCGCGCCCTCGTAGCCGGGCTGGGTGAGGCCGCGTCCCTGGACCGCGGTCAGGCCGGGCAGCAGCCCGTCGAGGGACGGCGGGCTGTCCAGCGGGGGCAGCCACACCTGGTGGGCGGCCGGGCCCTGCGCCTCCAGGCGGCGCACGATCACGTCGAGCACCGTGTCGGCCAGCGCGTCGTCCGTGTCGGAGGACGACGGCTCGGGGCGCTGCTGGGGCACCGGCACGTACTGCACCGGGACCTCGGCCGCGGTGAACACCACCGGCCGCCGGTCCAGCGGCAGCGACCCGCCCGGCGTGGCGGCCGGCCCGGAGGCGGAGCGGTACACGCCGGACACGTACGCGGCCTTGAAGCGCACCATTTCGTCGGTGCCGAACTTCAGGAAGCCCGAGCCCGGGACGTTCGGCAGTTCGTAGGCGTCCGGGACGCCGAGCGCGGCGCGCGACTCGGCGGCGGAGAAGGTGCGCAGACCCACGCGGTACGACAGGTACGTCTCCAGGCCGCGCAGCCGGCCCTCCTCCAGGCGCTGCGAGGCGAGCAGCAGGTGCACGCCGAGCGAGCGGCCGATCCGGCCGATCTGCACGAACATCTCGATGAAATCGGGCTTCGCGGTCAGCAGCTCGCTGAACTCGTCGATGACCAGGACGAGCGAGGGGATCGGCTGGAGCGGCGCACCGGCCGCGCGCGCCTTCTCGTAGTCGTGGATGTTGGCGTAGTTGCCCGCGTCGCGCAGCATCTCCTGGCGGCGGTTGAGCTCGCCGCGGATCGAGTCGCCCATCCGGTCGACCAGCGTCAGGTCGTCCGCCAGGTTGGTGATCACGGCGGCGACGTGCGGCATCTGCGCCATGCCGGCGAAGGTCGCGCCGCCCTTGAAGTCGGCGAGGACGAAGTTCAGCGTCTCGGAGGAGTGCGTGACCGCGAGCCCGAGGACCAGCGTGCGCAGCAGCTCCGACTTGCCGGAACCGGTGGCGCCCACGCACAGGCCGTGCGGGCCCATGCCCTCCTGCGCGGCCTCCTTGAGGTCCAGCATCACCGGCCGGCCGTCCTCGCCGACCCCGATCGGCACCCGCAGCCGCTCGGCCAGCGAACGCGGCCGCCAGGTGCGCCTGGTGTCCACCGACGCGGCGTCCCCGAGGTTCAGCAGGTCCGTGAACTCCAGGTTGGCCAGCAGCGGTTCGTCGTCGTCGCCGCCCGACGCCATGCGCAGCGGCGCGAGCTGCCGGGCCAGCGCCTCGGCCGACTCCGCGGACAGCGCGTCCGGCGTGCCCTCGTAGACGACGCCGTGCCCGGACTCCAGGCGCAGCGCCCGCGGCTGGACGACGACGGACAGATCGCCGCCCGCCCCGGAGAGCTCTCCCGGCACGACCTCCAGGACGGTCACGCCTTGCAGCCCCTCGGCGGACGCGAGGACGGAGTCGGGCAGCAGCGACAGCCCGTCGAGCACGACGACGATGTGCGGTTCGTCGGCGAGCGGGGCGGCGTTCGGGTGGAAGCGGGGGCGGCCGGTCAGCCGTCCGGCGAGCAGGTCCTCCAGCTCACGGGCGTCGCCGCCGATCAGCCGGCGGCTGCCCGCGCCGTCCACCGCGCCGGGCGCCTGCACGTGCGGCAGCCACTTCGCCCACTCCCAGTGCGGCAGCGCCTCGCGCCCCGCCGCGACCACGATCATCAGGTCCTCGGGGGAGTGCAGCGCGGCCAGCGAACCGGTCAGGGCGCGCGCCGAGGCCCGTACGGACTGCGGCTCGCCGCTGACGGTGACGTGGTAGAAGGCGCGCAGCGAGACCGCCATCGGCAGCTCGTCCAGGGTGCCGTGGGTGGCGACGAAGCGCTGCACGGCGCCCGCGGTCAGCGGCTCGAGCTGGTCCACCGGACCGGTCTCGGGACTGACCAGGGCGGTGGCGAGGGACTGGGGTCCGAGGCCGACGCGGACCTGTGCGAAGTCCTCGTCGCCGGGGCGCCGTTCCCACACCCGGCTGCCCTCCGCGACCAGCGCCCAGAGCTGCTCGGGGGAGGGGTGCAGGAAGTACTGGGCGTCGCGCTGCGCCCTGGCGGTGGTCACCGCCGCGCGCCGGGTCTGCGCGAGATAGCCGAGGTAGTCGCGGCGCATGTCGGCGAGCTGGTCCTGGGAGCCGCGCCGGAAGCGGACCACCATCGCGACGGACATGGCGACCGTCGACGCGATCATCACCATGCCCATGATCTTCATGAACGGCTGGCCGCTGGTGAAGAAGAAGACCACCGAACCGCCCATGCCCAGCGTCGGCAGCAGCTGCATCAGGACGCTCTCCTGATGCCCCCGCGGCAGCTCGGGCGGAGGCTGGAGGACGACGTCCTCCGCGGGCACCTCGGACGGCAGCGCCCGCGGCGGGCGCTTCACGACGATGTGGCTCACTGCTCACCCAATCCCTCGGCCCCGGGTCTTCCGCCCGCCGCCCCGTGTCAGGCGGGCGCAGGCCGCCGCGTGATCCTACTGACTTCACGTACGACCGGTGCGGGGTAGGGTGCCGGATGTTCGCGTGAGCACACGCGAACCGGGCCGGACAAGCAGGGCAATTCGCGTCGGGTGAGGGTGCGCGGGGCCCGTCGGCCGTCCGGCCGGGCCCCGGTCCGGCGGCCCGCCGGGCCATCGGCGGAGCACACCGGGGAAACGGGCACAGGACCTTCACACGGCAGACGCAGTTCCGGCACCGAAGCACTGACACACCGCAGCACTGACGCATTGACGCGCCGAAGCACTGACACCGCAGCACTGACGCATTGACGCGCCGAAGCACTGACGCACTTAGGGGGAGCAGCAGGTGAGCATGACGGCCTCCGCGACGACCGCGGGACCCGGCGGTCCCGGACCCGGGGCACCTTCGGGAGCGGGCACAGGGCTCGGCTTCTGCCGGGTCACCATCGTCGCGCCGGACAGCCGGATCGACGTGGCCCTGCCCGACGACATCCCGGTCGCCGACATCTATCCGGAGATCCTCCGGCTCTCCCGGCAGAGCCCCGCCCAGGGCGCCCCGGTCGGCTATCACCTGGTACGCCGCGACGGCACCGTCCTCGACAGCTCCCGCTCCTTCGCGGCCCAGCGCATTCTCGACGGCGAACTCCTCACCCTGCGCCCGTTCTCCGAGTCGCTGCCGCCGGCCGTCTTCGACGACGTGTCCGAGGCCGTGGCCGCCGCGGTCACCCGGGAACGCACGCTGTGGAGCGGCGACCTCACCCGCGCCGCGGGACTCGCCGCCGGCGGCGTCCTGCCGGCCCTGCTCGCCTTCGTCGCCTGGACCGCCGACCCCTGGCACGACATGCACGGCCTGCCGGGCATCCTCGCGGCCGTCACCGGCATCCTCCTGGTCGTCCTCGCCGCCGTCCGCGCCCGGGTCTACGACGACCGCGCCTCGGCGATCGCGCTCGGCCTCGGCGCCCTGCCGAACACGGCCGTGGCGGGCTCCGGGCTGCTGACCCTCGCCGACGGCCAGGGCATCGGCAAGCTCCAGTTCCTGCTCGGCTGCGCCGCCGTCCTGGTCGCCTCAGTGGTCCTCACCCTCTGCTCGCCGCGCGGCGACGGCCCGTTCGTGGCCTTCGTGTGCGCGTCCGCCATCGGCGTGCTCACGGTGTTCACGGCGCTGCTCGCGCACTGGACGCCCACCGAGACGGCCGCGCTGTGCGCCCCGCTCGCCGTCGGCGCCCTGGCCTTCCTGCCCGGCCTGTCCATGCGCTTCGCCCGGCTCCCCATCGGCTTCGAACCGCCGGACACCGCCCGGCGCGGCGCGTACGGCGACGAACCCGCCGCGCCGGACCCGGTCGACACCGAGCGCATCGAGGCACAGGCCCGCCGCGGCCACGAACTGCTCGTCGGCCTGGTCGGCGGCTGCGCGCTCGTCGCGGCCGGGGCCTGCGCGGTGCTCGGCTTCTCCGACGACGTCTGGGGCCAGTTGCTCGCCCTGGCGACCGGCGTCGCGCTGGTGATGCGCGCCCACCTCTTCCGCTACACGGCCCAGGTCGCGCCCCTGCTCGCGGCGGGTCTCGCCGCCCTCGCCCTGCTCGGCCTCGGCCTGGCGCTCAACCCGCCGCCGTCCCTGATGCGCGAGGCCCTGGCCGGGGACCGTACGGACCTGGACATCCGCACGATCTGGCTCGTCGCGGTGATCGCCGCGGCCACCGCCCTCGTCACCGCGCTCGGCCTGATCCTGCCGCGCGGCGGTCTCACCCCGTTCTGGGGCCGCTTCCTGGAGATCGCCGAGGGCTTCGTCCTGCTGACCCTGGTGCCGCTGGCCCTCGCGGTCTTCGACGTGTACGCGTCCGCCCGCGCCATGACGAGCTGAAGGGCGGCACACCGTGAGCTTCGGGCCACCCTCGTCCGCGTACACCCAGTCCGCGCTGTCGTCGGACGACCGCCGGAAGAACCGCCGCCGCAGGACGGCGCTCGTCGTCGCGGGCGCCGCCGTCGCCCTCGCCGTGCTGGTGGGCGGCGGCGTCTGGCTGTTCCGGGACGGCGACAGCGGGTCCGTCCCGGCGGACCGGCAGGCCGCCGCCCAGGATCGCCTGGACGTCCGCGAGACGGTCGAGGAGCGGCCCGCGAGCGTCGCGGGGCAGATGGCCTTCCGCTTCTCGGCCGACGACCTGAGCCCGGGTGAGCGCTACGAGATGCCCGGCATGTGGGCCACGGACAAGATCCTCGCCAAGGGCATCAACCGGACCCTCGTCGGCTTCGCCCTCGGCACCGACGCCGCGGTCGGCGACGAGCAGTGGAACCTGCGGCTGGCCGGCCCCGTCTGCGGGGTGACGAAGCGGGTGAGCGTCGAGAACCGCACGGCCGTGCTCTTCCGCAGCGGCGAGGACGACGACGCGCTCTGCGACCGGCTGGCCTTCGTGGACCTCGACACCGGCAAGAAGCTCTGGCAGGCCGAGATGCCCGTCCCCGGCTCCGAGGACAGCGCGAGCCAGGACCTGCCCGCCGTCACCCTGACCCACGCCACGGTCGCCGTGACCTGGGGCGACGGCGCGGACGCGTACGACATGGACAGCGGCGAGCGGCTGTGGCGCGTCAAGGCCGCCGACTCCTGCGCCTATGTGGGGGCGGGCGGCGGCCGGGCCCTGCTGACGCGGATCCGCTGCTACAACGGCGACGCCGTCTCCGGCTCCAACAGCGAGACCACCTACCAGGTCCGCAAGCTCGACCCGCGCACCGGGAAGACCCGCTGGACGTACGAGGTCGCCCGGAACACCCGGGGCGTCGCCCTGGTCTCCGCCGAACCCGCCGTCATCGGCATCTCCGCGGGCGACGCCGAGATCACCGAGCTGATCTCGCTGGACGGGCAGGGCGGGCACCGCGCGACGATCGGTCTGAAGAGCGGGCGGTACCTCGGGGAGTGCACCGAGGACACCGACCGGTACACCGTCGAGGACTGCCCGACGATCGCGGTCGGCGACGACCAGGTCTTCCTGCGCAGCAAGGAGACCGACGCCACCGGCGACAAGCAGGAGGGCGCCGCGCACGTCTCCAACTGGATCGTGGGCTTCGACCTCGCCACCGGGAACACCGTCAAGAAGTTCGAATCCGGCCCCGACCAGGTCCTCTACCCGCTGCGGATGAGCGGCGACCGGCTGCTCGCCCTGCGCGAGAGCAACGACCACATCTCACCGAACGGACTCGTCTCCCTCGACCCGGCCACCGGCGAGGAGACCCCGTACCTCTACTTCGACCTGCCCGTCGAGGGGTACGAGCTCACCGCCGTCGAGGACAACGACATCGTCGTCGAGGACGGACGGCTGTTCTTCGGCCGCCGGGCCGCGACCGGCCCCACCGACGGCAGCCAGAAGGCGTGGCAGTGGCTGGTCCTGGGCGTCGGGAGCACCGGCTGACCGAGCGGTACGGGCGGGGGCGCCGTCGCCCCCGCCCGTACCGCTCGCGCGCCTACCGTTCGCACGCGTGCCGTCAGTGCGCGGACTCCGCGTCCGCCGCGCCGCCCGGCGGCGCCGGCTCCAGATCGAACTCGCCGTCCCGCGCCCCGAGCACGAAGGCGTGCCACTCCGCCTCCGTGTAGCGCAGCACCGTCGACGGGTCCAGCGACGAGCGCATGGCCACCGCGCCGCCGGGCAGATACGCGATCTCCACCCGCTCCTCGTGCTCCTCCGTACCCGGTGCGCCGTGCCACTCCACGCCCGAGATGTCCAGGGCGTACAGCTCGTCCTTCTCGCGCTCCTTACGGGCCCTGACCTCGTCGTTCCCCGAGCTGCCCGCGTCCCCTGCCTCGCTCATGACGAAGCGACCCCTTCCCGGCGCGCCTTCCCGGCGCGCCCGACGATCCGTGCGCTCACCCTAGTGGCCGCCCCCGCCCCCGCCGGGGCGCTCACGGCACCGGGGCGGTCGCGTCCTGCCGGGCTGGTACCCTGTGGAACGGCCGTTTGTGTACGCACCCCCGGAGCCAGTCGCTCTGGTGGTCGCGCCCAGCGGATCCCCGCCTCCCGAGTCACGGAAGCTCCCCTGAGAAGTGGACCAGGGGCACTCGGTGGCCATTCAAGAAGACTACGAGGAGTACGCGTGTCGCTCGACGCCGCCACGAAGAAGCAGATCATGTCCGAGTTCGGTACCAAGGAGGGCGACACCGGCTCCCCCGAGGTCCAGGTCGCTCTGCTGTCCCGCCGTATCTCGGACCTGACCGAGCACCTCAAGACCCACAAGCACGACCACCACTCCCGTCGTGGTCTGCTGATCCTGGTCGGCCAGCGCCGCCGGCTGCTGCAGTACCTGGCCAAGAAGGACATCCAGCGCTTCCGTGCGCTGGTCGACCGCCTCGGCATCCGCCGCGGTGCGGCGGGCGCCCGCTAAGACGGCGTGAAGGGAGCGGTTCCCACTTCGCAGGGGGCCGCTCCCTTTGCTGTACGTGCGCGGTGTCACCGCGCCTTTGTAGTGTGGTAGCACGACGCACGACGTACGACACAGCGCGGCACCGCCCGCCCGGCCGGGCAGACGGCCGCCGCGCACCGCACGAGGAGAAGCGCACCTCGCCGCCGCCGGTCCTCGGTAGTGGCTCCCGGGGAGCTAAACCCCGGGTGCTTCGATCGAAGACCGGTCCGCACCAGACGGAGCGCTTCTCCGCCCACCGTCCCCCGGCCACACGGGCAGGAGGGACAAAAGACGAAAAGTATCGGAGAATCGCTAGTGGAGAACGAGACCCACTACGCCGAGGCCGTCATCGACAACGGCTCCTTCGGCACCCGCACCATCCGTTTCGAGACGGGCCGCCTGGCCCGTCAGGCCGCCGGCTCCGCCGTGGCCTACTTGGACGACGACACCATGGTGCTGTCGGCCACCACCGCCTCGAAGAACCCCAAGGACCAGCTCGACTTCTTCCCCCTCACGGTGGACGTCGAGGAGCGGATGTACGCGGCCGGCAAGATCCCCGGCTCCTTCTTCCGCCGTGAGGGCCGCCCCTCCGAGGACGCCATCCTCACCTGCCGGCTGATCGACCGCCCGCTGCGCCCGTCCTTCAAGAAGGGCCTGCGCAACGAGATCCAGGTCGTCGCCACGATCATGGCGCTCAACCCCGACCACCTGTACGACGTCGTGGCGATCAACGCCGCGTCCGCGTCCACGCAGCTGGCCGGTCTGCCCTTCTCCGGCCCGATCGGCGGCGTCCGCGTCGCGCTGATCAACGGCCAGTGGGTCGCCTTCCCGACGCACACCGAGCTCGAGGACGCCGTCTTCGACATGGTCGTCGCGGGCCGCGCCCTGGAGGACGGCGACGTCGCGATCATGATGGTCGAGGCCGAGGCCACCGAGAAGACCATCCAGCTCGTCAAGGGCGGCGCCGAGGCGCCCACCGAGGAGGTCGTCGCCGCCGGTCTGGACGCCGCGAAGCCCTTCATCAAGGTGCTCTGCAAGGCCCAGGCCGACCTCGCCGCCAAGGCCGCGAAGCCGACCGCCGAGTTCCCGATCTTCCTGGACTACCAGGACGACGTCCTCGAGGCCCTCACCGCCGCCGTCCGCCCGGAGCTCGCCTCCGCGCTGACCATCGCCGGCAAGCAGGAGCGCGAGGCCGAGCTCGACCGCGTCAAGGGGCTCGCCGCCGAGAAGCTGCTCCCGCAGTTCGAGGGCCGCGAGAAGGAGATCTCCGCCGCGTACCGCTCGCTGACCAAGACCCTGGTCCGCGAGCGCGTCATCAAGGAGAAGAAGCGCATCGACGGCCGCGGTGTCACCGACATCCGCACCCTGGCCGCCGAGGTCGAGGCCATCCCGCGCGTGCACGGCTCCGCGCTGTTCGAGCGTGGCGAGACCCAGATCCTGGGCGTCACCACGCTGAACATGCTCCGCATGGAGCAGCAGCTCGACACGCTGTCGCCGGTGACGCGCAAGCGCTACATGCACAACTACAACTTCCCGCCGTACTCCACCGGTGAGACCGGCCGCGTGGGCTCGCCCAAGCGCCGCGAGATCGGCCACGGCGCCCTCGCCGAGCGCGCCCTCGTGCCGGTGCTGCCGACCCGCGAGGAGTTCCCCTACGCGATCCGCCAGGTGTCCGAGGCCCTCGGCTCCAACGGTTCGACGTCCATGGGTTCCGTGTGCGCGAGCACCATGTCGCTGCTGAACGCCGGTGTGCCGCTGAAGGCCCCCGTCGCCGGTATCGCCATGGGCCTGATCTCCCAGGAGATCGAGGGCGAGACGCACTACGTCACCCTCACCGACATCCTCGGTGCGGAGGACGCCTTCGGCGACATGGACTTCAAGGTCGCCGGCACCAAGGAGTTCGTCACCGCCCTCCAGCTCGACACCAAGCTGGACGGCATCCCGGCCTCCGTCCTGGCCGCGGCCCTCAAGCAGGCCCGCGACGCCCGCCTCCACATCCTCGACGTGATGATGGAAGCGATCGACACGCCGGACGAGATGTCCCCGAACGCCCCGCGGATCATCACCGTCAAGATCCCCGTGGACAAGATCGGTGAGGTCATCGGCCCCAAGGGCAAGATGATCAACCAGATCCAGGAGGACACCGGCGCCGAGATCACGATCGAGGACGACGGCACCATCTACATCGGTGCCGCCGACGGCCCGGCCGCCGAGGCCGCCCGCACCACGATCAACGGCATCGCCAACCCGACCATGCCGGAGGTCGGCGAGCGCTACCTGGGCACCGTCGTGAAGACGACGACCTTCGGCGCGTTCGTCTCGCTGCTCCCGGGCAAGGACGGTCTGCTGCACATCTCGCAGATCCGCAAGCTCGCCGGCGGCAAGCGCGTGGAGAACGTCGAGGACGTCGTCGGCGTGGGCCAGAAGGTCCAGGTCGAGATCGCCGAGATCGACTCCCGCGGCAAGCTCTCCCTCATCCCCGTGATCGAGGGCGAAGGCGACGAAGAGAAGAAGGACGCTGCGGCCGACAGCAGCTCCGCTGCGGGCGACAAGTGACATCGAGCAACTCCACGGCGACGGCCCGCACCTCCTCGGAGGCGCGGGCCGTCGCCCGTACCCAAACCCTGATCAAGGGCGAGAACGGCATCGGCACGGTCCGCAAGACCACTCTTCCGGGTGGACTGCGCATCGTCACCGAGACGCTGCCCTCCGTGCGCTCCGCGACCTTCGGCATCTGGGCCCACGTCGGCTCCCGCGACGAGACGCCCGCGCTGAACGGTGCCACGCACTATCTGGAGCACCTGCTCTTCAAGGGCACCCGCCGCAGATCCGCCCTGGACATCTCCGCCGCGATCGACGCGGTCGGCGGCGAGATGAACGCGTTCACGGCCAAGGAGTACACGTGCTACTACGCGCGCGTGCTCGACACCGACCTGCCGCTCGCCATCGACGTGGTCTGCGACATGCTCACCGGCTCGCTGATCCTCGAAGAGGACGTGAACATCGAGCGCGGCGCGATCCTCGAGGAGATCGCGATGACCGAGGACGACCCGGGCGACTGCGTGCACGACCTGTTCGCGCACACGATGCTCGGCGACACCCCGCTCGGCCGCCCCGTCCTCGGCACCGTCGACACGGTCAACGCCCTCACCGCGGACCGCATCCGCCGCTTCTACAAGAAGCACTACGACCCGACCCACCTGGTCGTGGCCTGCGCGGGCAACGTCGACCACCACAAGGTCG
Organism: Streptomyces sp. NPDC059785; assembly: GCF_042732375.1. Lineage (NCBI taxonomy): Bacteria > Bacillati > Actinomycetota > Actinomycetes > Kitasatosporales > Streptomycetaceae > Streptomyces > Streptomyces sp. NPDC059785. Next base: position 8,009 of record NZ_JBHWHV010000039.1, on the reverse strand, counting down.
TACGCCAGGTCCGTGCCGCCTTCGAAAAGGCCGGCGCGCTGCGGAACACCGCCGCCGCGCCGATCGCCCCGCGCGACGGCCGCCGCGCCATCCGCACCGCGGGCCGCGTCGAACTGCTCGGCCGCAAGACCGAGCAGGCCCACATCATGCTCGGCATGCCGGGGCTCGCCCGCACCGACGAGCGCCGCTGGGCGCTCGGCGTGCTGAACACCGCGCTCGGCGGCGGCATGTCCTCGCGCCTCTTCCAGGAGGTCCGCGAGAAGCGCGGCCTGGCCTACAGCGTGTACTCGTACACCTCCGGCTTCGCCGACTGCGGCCTCTTCGGGGTGTACGCGGGGTGCCGGCCCAGCCAGGTGCACGACGTGCTGAAGATCTGCCGCGACGAGCTCGACCACGTCGCCGAGCACGGGCTCTCGGACGACGAGATCGGCCGGGCCATCGGCCAGCTCCAGGGGTCGACCGTGCTCGGCCTCGAGGACACCGGTGCGCTGATGAACCGGATCGGCAAGAGCGAGCTGTGCTGGGGCGAGCAGATGTCCGTCGACGACATGCTCGCCCGGATAGCGTCGGTGACCCCGGACGAGGTCCGCTCGGTCGCCCGCGACATCCTGGGGCAGCGGCCCTCGCTGTCGGTCATCGGGCCGCTGAAGGACAAGCAGGCCGCCCGGCTGCACGACGCCGTCGCCTGACGGCCGGGTCCGTAACTCAGAAGGAAGCGACAACATGAGCAAGCTGCGCGTGGCGGTTCTCGGCGCCAAGGGCCGTATCGGGTCCGAGGCGGTACGGGCCGTCGAGGCCGCCGAGGACATGGAGCTGGTGGCCGCGCTGGGGCGGGGCGACGGGCTGGGGGTGCTGGTCGAGTCCGGTGCTCAGGTCGTGGTGGAGCTGACGACTCCTGACTCGGTCATGGACAACCTCGAGTTCTGTGTCGGGCACGGTATCCACGCTGTGGTCGGGACCACGGGCTGGACCGAGGAGCGGCTCGGGCGGTTGCGGGGCTGGCTGGGCGGGTCTGCCGGGACGGGCGTGCTGATCGCGCCCAACTTCTCCATCGGCGCCGTGCTGACCATGAAGTTCGCCGAGGTGGCCGCGCCGTACTTCGAGTCCGTCGAGGTCGTCGAGCTGCACCACCCGAAGAAGGTCGACGCCCCCAGCGGCACCGCCACGCGCACGGCTCAGCTCATCGCCGCGGCCCGGCAGCGGGCGGGCAGCGCGCCGCAGCCCGATGCCACGGCCACGGCGCTGGACGGGGCCCGTGGGGCGGACGTCGACGGGGTGCCCGTGCACGCGGTGCGGCTGCGGGGGCTGCTGGCGCACCAGGAGGTGCTGCTCGGCGGCGAGGGCGAGACGCTCACCATCCGCCACGACTCGCTGCACCACAGCAGCTTCATGCCGGGAATCCTGCTCGGCGCGCGCCGCGTGGTGACGACTCCGGGCCTCACCTTCGGCCTGGAACACTTCCTGGATCTCGGCTGAGCGAGGGGGTCCGGTACATGCGCGCGAAGATCAGTTACGCCGTCACGGCGGCCGTTCTGGTGGTCTACTTCGTCCTGGTCGGCAGCCGGGGGGTCATGCTCATCCAGGACGGCACGCTGATCACCGTCACCTTCGGTGTCTCGGTGCTGATCCTGCCGGTGATCGGGCTGTGGTTCCTCTGGGCGAACACGCGGTTCGTGCAGAAGGCCAACCGGCTGGCCGCGGAGCTCGATGCCGAGGGGGGTCTGCCGGTGGACGAGCTGAAGCGGACGCCGGGCGGGCGGATCGACCGGGACTCGGCCGACGAGGTCTTCGCCCGGCGCAAGGCCGAGACGGAGGACGCGCCCGACGACTGGCGTAGCTGGTTCCGGCTGGCCATCGCGTATCACGATGCCCGGGACACTCCTCGGGCCCGTAAGGCCATGCAGCGGGCGATCGCGTTGCACGACGGGCGGCCGGTTCGGGTCGGCTGATCGCTCTCTGCGGGTGCCCGCCTGACCGGTCTCTGCGGGTGCGCGCCTGACCGGTCTCTGCGGGTGCGCGCCTGACCGGTCTCTGCGGGTGCGCGCCTGACCGGCCTGTGCGGGTGCGCGCCTGACCGGCCTGTGCGGGTGCGCGCCCGACCGGCCTTCGTGGGTCCGGGCGTCGGCGGCTGCGGGTCGTGGGTGGCAGAGGCCCGGGACTTTGGCAGTGGGCTAGTTGCGGCGGTACTCGTCCGCCCAGACCTCTACGGTGTCCGCTGCTCGGTCGAACGCCTCCGAGCGGGCCAGGAAGTCGGCGTTGTGCGTAGTGAGCAGGGCGGTCGGCTCCTCCTGGGCGCGGTCCGTACGGACCAGGATCAGCGCCTGTCCCTGGACGGTGCGGGGGAGGCCGAGCCAGCGCACCGGCTGCTGGACCGTCCGTACCGCCTGGACCCGGTCCCAGGGGGCGGTGCTCGTGAGGAAGAAGCTCACCCGGCGCAGCCCGCGGGCGTTGACCCAGACGCCCATGCGCAGCAGCCGCAGCGCGCACAGTATGACGACGACGGCCACGCCCATGCAGACCGCTGCTCCGGTCAGGGTGCCCGTCAGCGCGGTGATCACCGCGGCGAAGAGCACGAACGAGGCGAGCAGCAGAACGAGTGCGGCGGCGGCTACCCGCCAGGGGCCGGGGCGGTAGGGACGCCGCCAGCGGTCGCGGTCGTCGAACGGCAGCGCGAGATCGTCGGCCGCCTCGTCAAAAGCGCGGTCCGCCGTCAGGAAGGGCAGGGGCACGACTGATCCTCACTCAATCCACGCATGGGCTGTGCCCGGTGAGGCTATCGAGCCGGGTCCCCGCTCACCACCCTTGGGGGCCCATGGGGGTGCTCCGCGGGCCATGAACCCCTGGTGACGGACGGACGGCAGGGGCGTCAGCGGTGGGTGGACGCCTCGGACTGCTGCGCGTGTCCGGACGACTGGTCGGCGGACAGCGCCGGCATCCCGATGAGCAGGGAGCCGACGAGACCGGCGACCACGGTGAGACCTATGAGCCACCGGCCGGCCAGCTCCCCGACAGAGGCGCGCTGGCGGGGCGGGGGAGTGACATTGCTGCGGAACTGGTCGGCTTCGGCGATGAAGGCGAACGGGACGGGCTCGCGCCGACGGAACATGGGGAGCGCTTCTCCTCTGGGGCTGGACGGGATGTCTGTCACCAAGACAGACGGGTGAACGACCGAAAGGGTGCCCAGTTTCACCGTCTTCATTATGGCAAGGCACCGATCGCACCCTTATCGGTCCGACGTAGAGTGGGCGCCGCCCTCAAGAGCTGTGATGGGAAGGACCCCGCCAACCGTGACCGACATCCCCGCCGACGATCTCAAAATCCACCTGCGCAGCGACGTGAGCGTCGAGTTGGTGAAGAGCAGTGCGGCCGACTCCGACGTGCTGTTCGCCGCCCGGGTCTCGACCGTGGGGGAGCAGTCGCTGGACGAGTTGACGAAGGACCCGGAGCGGTCCAAGGGTCTGATCAACTACCTGATGCGGGACCGGCACGGCAGCCCCTTCGAGCACAACTCGATGACCTTCTTCATCAGCGCCCCGATCTTCGTCTTCCGCGAGTTCATGCGCCACCGGGTGGGCTGGTGCATCGCGGGAGACACTGAGATCACTCTGGAGAGCGAGGCGGGCAATCTCCGGCGCCGCACCATCGCCGACCTGTACAGGCTCTGGCACATGGGCGTCGAGGACCGCCTCCCGCACTCCGCCGGCGGAGTCACCTGGCACAGCCGGGCAGGCAAGTGGATGGCCCAGGTGCGGCGCGGCGAGACCGACCACTACCTCGGGCTCTACGACAACAGGGAGGCGGCCGAGTCCGCCGTCGCCGAGTTCCGTGAGGAGCACCCGAGCACCCGTCTGCGCAAGCTCGAATCGGTGCGCCGCAACCACGTGCGCTGCTACGACGAGGAGACCCTGCTCGCCCAGCGGGCCAAGATCGTCGACGTGATCGAGTCGGGCGTCAAGCCACTCATCAAGATCACCACGGCTTCCGGGAAGACGCTCCGCTGCACGGTCGACCACGCGGTGTTCACTCCGGACGGATGGGCCAAGGCCGGTGAACTCACCGTCGGAGACGCGGTCATGGTGGCGGGTACCGCCCCGAAGCCGTCTCAGGCCCTGATTCCGCCGAGCCTGCGCCGCGGCATCGGAGTGTGGACCTCCATGCAGCGAAAGCGGCTGATCAAGGAAGAGGACACCTGCCATCTGTGCGGCCAGGATTTCCCGCGAAAGCAGCTCGCTCTCGACCACGTGATCCCGGTGGCAGGCGATCTGACCCGGGCGCTCGACGAGAATAACCTCGCTCCGGCGTGCGAGACCTGCCACACGGCCAAGAGCGGTGGCGAACAGGCACTGGCCCAGCGCGACGGAAAGATCGCCAAGGCGGTTCCGGACCCTGTCGTGGCCATCGAGCCGGACGGCGAGGAGATGACGTACGACCTCTCCGTCGAGGGCCCCTGGCACAACTTCCTGGCGAACGGCGTCGTCGTCCACAACTCGTACAACGAGGAATCCGGCCGCTACCGCGAGCTCCAGCCGGTCTTCTACGTCCCCGGCGAGTCCCGCAAGCTCGTCCAGGAAGGGCGTCCCGGGAAGTACATCTTCGTCGAGGGCACCGAGGACCAGCAGGAGCTGGTCGGCCGCACCATGGAAGACACGTATAAGCAGGCGTACGAGGCGTATCAGGAGATGCTCGCCGCCGGTGTGGCCCGCGAGGTCGCCCGTGCCGTCCTTCCGGTCGGCCTGTTCTCCTCGATGTACGCGACGTGCAACGCGCGCTCGCTGATGCACTTCCTCGGGCTGCGCACCCAGCACGAGCTGGCCAAGGTCCCGTCCTTCCCGCAGCGGGAGATCGAGATGGTCGGCGAGAAGATGGAGGAGCAGTGGGCCCGGCTCATGCCCCTCACCTACGCCGCCTTCAACAAGAACGGGCGCGTGGCGCCGTAACACGCCGGTGGCGCGCCAGTCGGTACAGATGTGCGGATCAGCCGGTCGAAGTGTCCCGATTGCGGCATTTCTAGAAGTTCATCTAGCCTGATCAAACGGACCCGGCACTGCTTGAACCCCCGAGCAGGCAGTGCCGGGCTCCACCTTTGTCAGGACTTGTCACCTGCCCCGAGGGCAGACCAGCCGTTGAGCAGCGAGTAGCGTGTTACCCATGGCTCCGACCTCCACTCCGCAGACCCCCTTCGGGCGGGTCCTCACCGCCATGGTCACGCCCTTCACGGCGGACGGCGCACTCGACCTCGACGGCGCGCAGCGGCTCGCCGCCCACCTGGTGGACGCAGGCAACGACGGCCTGGTCATCAACGGCACCACCGGCGAGTCCCCGACCACCAGCAATGCGGAGAAAGCGGATCTCGTACGAGCCGTTCTCGAGGCGGTCGGCGACCGCGCCCACGTCGTCGCCGGCGTCGGCACCAACGACACCGCGCACAGCATCGAGCTCGCCCGCACCGCCGAGCAGATCGGCGCCCACGGCCTGCTGACCGTCACGCCGTACTACAACAAGCCTCCGCAGGAAGGCCTGTACCGGCACTTCAAGGCGATCGCCGACGCGACCGGGCTGCCGGTGATGCTCTACGACATCCCCGGCCGCAGCGGCGTACCGATCAACACGGAGACCATCGTCCGGCTCGCCGAGCACCCGCGGATCGTCGCCAACAAGGACGCCAAGGGCGACCTCGGCCGTGCCGGCTGGGCCATCGCCCGCTCCGGTCTCGCCTGGTACTCAGGCGACGACATGCTCAACCTCCCGCTGCTCTCCGTCGGCGCGGTCGGCTTCGTCTCCGTGGTCGGCCACGTCGTCACCCCGGAGCTGCGCGCCCTGCTCGACTCCTATCTGTCAGGAGACGTGCAGAAGGCGACCGAGATCCATCAGAAGCTGCTCCCGGTCTTCACCGGCATGTTCCGCACCCAGGGCGTCATGACGACCAAGGCCGCACTCGCCCTCCAGGGCCTGCCCGCCGGTCCGCTGCGCGCCCCCATGGTCGAGCTCTCCCCCGAGGAGACCAGCCAGCTCAAGATCGATCTCGCCGCCGGCGGGGTACAGCTCTGAATCAACAGACTTCATAACTGAATACGAACGGCCGCAGGTCTTCCAGACCTGCCCCAAAAACACAACTGCTACTGCACGAACGTCACGCGCGCCACGTGCCTTGTCAGGTACGTGGCGCGCGTGGTGAGGAGAGTCTTTTGAGTCATCCGCATCCTGAACTCGGCCCGCCGCCGAAGCTGCCCGAGGGCGGCCTGCGGGTCACCCCGCTCGGCGGCCTCGGCGAAATCGGCCGGAACATGACGGTCTTCGAGTACGGCGGCCGCCTGCTGATCGTTGACTGCGGAGTGCTCTTCCCCGAGGAGGAGCAGCCCGGAATCGACCTGATCCTGCCGGACTTCTCGTCCATCAGGGACCGCCTCGACGACATCGAGGGCATCGTCCTCACCCACGGTCACGAGGACCACATCGGCGGCGTCCCCTACCTCCTGCGCGAGAAGCCGGACATCCCGCTGATCGGCTCGAAGCTGACCCTCGCTCTCATCGAGGCGAAGCTCCAGGAGCACCGGATCCGCCCGTACACGCTCGAAGTGGCCGAGGGCCAGCGCGAGCGCGTCGGGCCCTTCGACTGCGAGTTCGTCGCGGTCAACCACTCGATCCCGGACGCGCTCGCGGTCGCCATCCGCACCCCCGCCGGCATGGTCGTGCACACCGGCGACTTCAAGATGGACCAGCTCCCGCTGGACCGCCGCCTCACCGACCTGCACGCGTTCGCCCGGCTCAGCCAGGAGGGCATCGACCTTCTCCTGGCCGACTCGACGAACGCCGAGGTCCCGGGCTTCGTCCCGCCCGAGCGCGACATCTCGAACGTGCTGCGCCAGGTCTTCGCGGGCGCCCGCAAGCGCATCATCGTCGCGAGCTTCGCCAGCCATGTGCACCGCATCCAGCAGATCCTCGACGCCGCCCACGAGTACGGCCGCCGGGTCGCCTTCGTCGGCCGCTCGATGGTCCGCAACATGGGCATCGCCCGTGACCTCGGGTATCTGAAGGTCCCGCCGGGCCTCGTCGTGGACGTCAAGACGCTCGACGACCTCCCGGACCACGAGATCGTGCTGGTCTGCACGGGCTCCCAGGGCGAACCGATGGCCGCCCTGTCCCGCATGGCCAACCGCGATCACCAGATCCGCATCGTCCAGGGCGACACCGTGATCCTCGCGTCGTCGCTCATCCCGGGCAACGAGAACGCGGTCTACCGCGTGATCAACGGCCTGACCCGCTGGGGCGCCAACGTCGTGCACAAGGGCAACGCCAAGGTGCACGTCTCCGGCCACGCCTCCGCCGGCGAGCTGCTGTACTTCTACAACATCTGCCGGCCGCGCAACCTCATGCCGGTCCACGGCGAGTGGCGCCACCTGCGCGCCAACGCCGAGCTCGGCGCCCTGACCGGCGTCCCGCACGACCGCATCGTCATCGCCGAGGATGGCGTCGTCGTCGACCTGATCGGCGGCAAGGCCAAGATCGCCGGCAAGGTCCAGGCGGGATACGTGTACGTCGACGGCCTCTCGGTCGGCGACGTCGGCGAGCCCGCGCTGAAGGACCGGCGCATCCTCGGCGACGAGGGCATCATCTCGGTCTTCGTCGTCATCGACGCCAGCACCGGCAAGATCACGGGCGGGCCGCACATCCAGGCCCGCGGCTCCGGCATCGAGGACTCCGCCTTCGCCGGCGTCACCCCGAAGATCACCGAGGTCCTCGAACGCACCGCCCAGGACGGCGTCGTCGACCCCCACCAGCTCCAGCAGCTCATCCGCCGCACACTGGGCAAGTGGGTCTCGGACACCTTCCGCCGGCGCCCGATGATCCTCCCGGTCGTGGTCGAGGTCTGACCCGGCCGAGCGCCAACCAGGAGCGGGGGGGGGGCGCGGTTTTGGGGGGCGGCCCCCCCCCCCACAAGTTACCCACCCCCCCCCACCACAACCCCCGGCCCCGGGGGGACGCACCACACCCCCGGGCGCGGGACGAAC
>NZ_JBHWHV010000038.1:0-94923 GCF_042732375.1 Streptomyces sp. NPDC059785 | reverse complement strand
GCCGGGGCGCGGCGGGGCCCGGCGGGGCGGTCGGGGGGGGGCGGGGGGGGGCCCCCCCCGGGGGGGGGGGGGGGGGGGGCGGCGCCGGGGGGGGGGGGGGGGGGGGGCCCCCCGCGCCGGCTCTCCCTGGTCGGCGGCGTCGGCGGGCTGACCATGATCGGCCTGGGCGTCGCCGTCGCCGCGACGGGACGCAAGGACTGACACCCGCACGTCCCGCCCGCCCTGCCGGCGCCGAGCAGGCGCGCTCCCCGTCGCTCCGGCGGCGCTCGGAACCGGCTCGATTCCCGCGAACTCACTGCCGTTTCATCCGATCCGACTGAGCGACGGGGCCGGCGGCACCACCTGTCTGGCGTGCTGTCACGGCATCGTGGTCCTCAGGACAGCGAGATGAGCGCGATGGCCGCCGCCGCGCAGACCAGGCCCAGTGTCCGGGCCCGGGTGAGGCGTTCACGCAGGACGGTGACGCCCAGCAGGACGGGGATGGCCGGGTAGAGCGCGGTGAGGACCACCGCGACGGAGAGGAGCTGTTCACGGGCGGCCAGCGTGTAGAGCGCGATGGCCGTGGTGCCCAGCAGTCCCGCGCCCACCGAACCCCAGGCCGGCCGCGGGGACATGTGCAGCCGGACGGGGCGGCGGACGACCAGGGGCAGCAGGGTCAGTACGGAGGCGGCACGGCTGGTGACGAGCGGCCACAGGCCCGCCGCCGGATCGGCCCGGGCGAGGGCGATGAACTGGAGGGCGAAGCCCGCGCCCGCGAGCAGTCCGGCACGGGCTCCCGAGGCGGTACCGCCGCCGTCGCCGTCCTCGTCGGCCCGCCCCGAGCGGGTGACCAGCCAGAGCGCGACCGGGGCGGCGGCGATCCCGCACCAGGCCACGGCGCCGGGCCGGTCACCGAGCAGCGCGACGCCGACCAGCACGGGCAGCGCGACGGCGGCCACGTCGCTGAGCGGCACCACGACGCTGAAGCGCCCGTGGCTGATCCCCCGGTAGAGGCAGGCCACCCCCACGCCGGTGCCGACACCGGAGAGGGCGCCCCAGCCCAGCGCGGCCCAGCCGATGCCGGGAGCGGCGAAGAAGGGAGCGATCACGAGCATCAGCGCCGCGCCGCCGAGCTGGCCGATCAGGGCCACCGCCGCGCTGTCGGCGCGCCGGGCGAGCAGCCCGCTCACGAAGTGCGTGGCGCCGAAGAGCAGGGCCGACACCAGCGCGAGCAGTTCACCCATGGCCGGTACCCCGCCCCGTACGGCTCGCGTCCGTGCGCGCCCGGTGGTCCCGGTCGGCCTGGCCCACCGGGCAGACCGCGTCGTCACGGACGCAGGCGCCCCGGTCGCACAGACGGCAGAGCCGTTCGGCGTCGCCGGGCCGCCGGTAGAGGCCGGTCAGCAACTTGCCGAGGAGAACGTCCAGTTGGTCCCGTTCCGGCGCGTCGAGGCAGTGCAGCGCCTCGGTGAGGGCGGCGGCGCGCGAGGCGAGCAGCCCCCGCGCCGCCCGCTCTCCGGCGGCGGTGAGCCGGACGGCCACAGCGCGTCCCGGCCCCGCCTCTCTGCGGACCAGCCCACGCCGTTCCAGACCGTCGACCATGCGGGCGGCGGCGGACTGGGTCAGGCCGACGCGCCGCCCCAGCTCGGTCACGCCGAGGCCGGGGTCGGTGGAGAGGACGACGAGGGCACCGGCCCCGCTTCCGCTGGTAGCGGCGAGGCCGGTGGCCTCGGACAGCAGCAGATCACTCAGCGCCAGGGCCGCCGCCCCGAGCAGGTTCGCCGTTCGCGTCTCGTCGCGCATGGCTCACGGGTCCCCCGGCGCCTCCCGGTCATGCATGAGTCATGCATGACTTACGTGCACGCGCGTCACCCGCCCGGATCCTCCGGCGCGCGCCCGCCCGTGCCGGGAGCCAGGGTGTCGGTAGGGGACGACGAGCAGCGCGCGCGACCGGGAGGATCGATTCATGCGGGACAGACCGCTGGAAAACGTCGGGGCCTGGCTTCTGCGGGCGCCGCGCGAGGGTGCCCGGGGCGGTGGCGGACAGGCGGCCGGCGCCCTCGGTATCGACCCCGCGCTGGCCGGGGCCTTCACCGACGGCACCCTGGGCCCGGCGGGCGAGAGCGCGCTCGCCTTCCAGGTGGCGCGCGCCCTGCCGGTGCACGCGGCGCTGCCCGTACCGGCCGCGGCGGAGCTGACGCGGATCACCGGGCACCTCGGCGGTCCGAGCGCGCTGATCGGCTGGCTCGACCGGCATCCGGGGCCGCCCCGGCTCGCGGCGCGGCTGTGCGTGCTCGTCGCGCTGCTCGACCGGTACAGCGCCGAACCGGCGGTGGTGTCCGAGCTGCGCGCCCACCGGGAGCGGGTGCCCTACCCGCCGGAGCTCGACGGCCATCTGGCTCCGGGCACCGACGAGGACACGCTCGCCGGGCTCGCCCGTCAGATCGAGTCGCTGCTCGGCGAGGGCCGCAGCGACGACGCGGTGAAGCTCGCGGTGGCCACGGTGTCGATGTGCCTCGACGTCGCGCCGCGCGCCGCCGAGGCCGACCCCGGGGTGCGTGACCTGGGCGCGACGCTGGACGAGGCCCGGCAGGACGTGCTCGCGGAAGCGTACGAAAGCGCCTGACCGGCGCCTGTCCAGCGCCTGACCAGCGCCTGCCGATCGAAAGGCCCGTGCCGCCCTGGGGGAGAGGGGGCACGGGCCGGTTCGGGAGCGCTGGGGTCAGCGCTTGATCTGCCGGCGCTCGGATCAGCGCTTGATCTCCTTGATCTTCAGCATGCGCGTGATGACCTTGTCGAGCTCGTCGTCCTCGAAGACCTTCTTCCAGTCCTCGCGCACAATCGACTCACGGCCGTAGTCCATGGCGATCAGGCAGGCGTCCGAGAACGGGTTGGAGCCCTTGAGGGTGTTGGCGAGGGCGACCTGGGTGTGGCCGAGGAGCATGGCGCGGGCGGCCTTCTCCGGGACGCCGACGGTGTGCACGGTCTCGTGCAGCGCCTCGGTGAGCAGCGCGCCGACCATGCAGGCGATGGTCTCGACGAGGGTCGGCTCCAGGACGGCGAGCTGCTTGACGGTGACCCAGTGCACGTCGACGACCGGGGCGTACATCACGCGGATGACGGAGTCGGCCAGCTCCTGCTTCGCGGCGTCGCCGCCCTCGTACGCGGCGACGACCTCCTGCGGGGCGGCGATGCCGCCGAAGGTGTCCTGCCACTCCTCCTTGGTGGTGCGCTCCAGGAACACCGACGGGTGGCAGGGGTGGGCGCAGGCGTAGTGGATGTCCTCGCGCTCGAAGAGCAGACCGGCGTACGCGGCGGCCGGGTCGAGGGTGAGGACGACCGTGCCGGGCTTCATCAGCGGCACCAGTTCCCCGGAGACCTTGCCGAGGACGACGTCCGGGACGGCGAGGATGACGACATCGGCCTGGGCGGCGGCGTCGGCGGACTCGGTCAGTTCGCGGCCGAGGCCCTGGATCAGCTCCTGGCCCTTGGGCGAGGCCTCGCTGAAGAGCACCCGGAAGTCGCTCTTGACCAGGTTGTTGGAGACGCGCTGGCCCATCTTGCCGGCGGCCCCGATGACGGCGACGGTCTTGACGTCGGCCTGGGTCTGGATTTCGGTGGCCATTACTTGCTCCTCGAAAGGGTGTCGCTGAGCGAGGTTCCGCCCAGCAGGGTGGTGATGCTGTGCTGCGTCCACTGGTGTTCAAGGCGGGCGGTGGTCTCGAAGCCCTCGTCCTGCCAGGGGAGCCAGTGCTCCACGATCTGGTTGATGCCGTCGGCGTCCGGCCGGGCGGCGCGCACGGCGGCGATCATGCCGTCGTGGTCCAGGAGTCCCTCGCCGAGCGGGCAGCCGGCGTAGGTGAAGCCCACCCAGCCGTCGCGCCGGGTGAAGGCGAAGTCCTTGACGTGGATGTTGACCACGTACGGCGCGGTCGCGGCGACCACGTCGGCGGGGCGCTCCAGGCGGGCGACGCTGTTGCCCGGGTCGAGGACCACGCCGAGGTGGTCGCTGCCGACTCCGCGTACGACGGCCAGCAGGTCGTCGGTGGCCACCTGCTCGTAGGTCTCCAGGCCGAGGGTCACACCGGCGTCGGCGTACTCCGGCACGGTCTCCCCGAGCAGGGCGACGGCCTCGTCCGGGGCCGGCCGGTGGTCGGCGGTGTTGAGCATGGAGCGGACCAGGGTGACGCCCAGCTCCCCGGCCATGTCCAGGTACTTGCGCAGGTGCCCGGTGCGCACGCCCCGGGTGCCGAGCTCCAGGCGCAGGCCGAGGTCGCGGGCGGTGCCCCGGACGTCCGCGAGCTGCGCGGAGTCGTAGGACTCGACGGGCGCGTAGTCGCAGATCTGGAAGACCTCGCCGCCGAGCCGCGCGGTGTCGTGCAGCATCTCGGTGAGCGTCATCGGCTGCGGGGCGCGCGCCGAGATCCGCCAGAAGTAGGCGTAGGTGCTGATTCCGTAGGCCATCACGCCACCGCCGCCGGGGTGCGGATCTCGTCCAGGACGGCCTCGACGTTCGCCGGGTCGTGGGCGAAGCGGCCGAGGAAGAGGCCGCCCGTGGCGGGGCCGAGCGCGGTCAGCAGGCCGGGGCCCGCGCTGCCGCCGTAGATCACGGTGGAACCGGCGTACGCGGGCCGGGCGTCGAGCCAGTCGCGCAGGGCCGTGCAGACCGCGGTGATGTGCTCGGTGGAGGCGGGCTCCGGGGCGCCGATCGCCCACTGCGGCTCGTAGGCGAGAACGACGGTGCCGGTCAGGCCGTGCAGCAGGCGGGCGGCCTCCTCGACCGTGCGCTCGGCGGCCTGCGCCGGGGACACCCGGTCGCGTTCGCCGACGCAGAGCACGGGGGTCAGTCCGTTGCGCAGGGCGGCGGCGGTCTTGGCGGCCACGACGGTGTCGCCCTCGCCGTACAGGCGGCGCCGTTCGGCGTGGCCGACCTCGGCGTAGCGGCAGCCGATCTCCTTGAGGAAGGGGCCGCCGACCTCGCCGGTGTACGGTCCGGTGTCCTCGGTGGCGATGTCCTGGGCACCGATGGCGACGCCGGACCAGGCGAGGATGTTCGCGGTGGGGACGAGCGCGGGGAAGGCCGGCAGGACGAACAGCCGGGCGGCGCCGGAGACGGTGGCCGGGTGCCGGGTGGCCAGCTCGCCGATCCTACGGGCCCAGTTCAGCGTCTCGTGGTGCCCGAAGTACATCTTCAGGCTCACCCCGATGGTGACGGGCGACGGTGCGGGTGACGGTGCGGGGGCTGACATCAGGCGGCCTCGTCGGCGGTGCCCGCCGTGCTCTCGTAGTCGCACATGAGCTGGACCTTGGCGGCCGAGGCGGAGGTCTCGTCGAAGCGGTAGGTCAGCCACTCCCCCGCCAGGCGGCGGGCCAGCTCCAGGCCGATCACGCGCTGCCCGAAGGTCAGGACCTGCGCGTTGTTGGAGAGGATCGCCCGCTCGACGGAGAAGGAGTCGTGGGCGGTGACGGCGCGGATGCCCTTGACCTTGTTGGCCGCGATGGCGACGCCGAGTCCGGTGCCGCACACCAGCAGGGCACGGTCGGCCTCGCCGCGGGCGACCATCTCGGCGGCGGCGATGGCGACCTTGGGGTAGGCGGTGTGCCCGTCGGCGTCCACACCGACGTCGGTGACCTCGGCGACCAGGGCGCTGCCCAGCAGGTCCTGCTTGAGGGCTTCCTTGTACTGGTAACCGGCGTCGTCGGATCCGACGACGATGCGCAGCTCGGCGGGCGTGGGGGTGTTCTCGGTCATCGCGGCTTTCCTCAGTGGTGGTCGATCAGCACGCCGTGCACGGCACGGACGATCAGGGCGAGGGAGTGGGCGCCGGCGTCCGGCGTGCCGAGGGACTTCTCGGCGTGCGGGCGGGCGCGTCCCTTGCGGGGCAGCAGGTTCGCGGTCGCGGCGGCGGCCGCTTCGGCGGCGGTGGCGGCGCGGTCCCAGGCGTCGGTCAGCGGAGTCCCGGCGGCCGTGGCGGCGGCGAGGGTGTCCGCGAACGGGACGAGGACGTCGACCATGGTCTTGTCGCCGACCTCGGCCCCGCCCAGGCGGCGGACGGCGGCGTCGGCCTCCGAGACACCGGCGGCGACCCGCGTCGCGTCGGGCCGGTCCTGGTCGCCCAGCGCGGTGCCGAGGGAGCGCAGGATGGTGCCCCACAGGGCGCCGGAGGTGCCGCCCGCCTTGTCGGCCCAGGCGTCGGCCGCGTGGTGCAGTACGGTGCCCGCGCCCGCGCCGAGTTCCCGCGCGGAGGCGGCGGCGAGACGGGCGGCGGTGGAGCCGCGCTGCATGCCGATGCCGTGGTCGCCGTCCCCGGCGACGGCGTCGATGCGGCCGAGTTCGTCCACGTGCGCGTCGACGGTGGCGGCGAGTGTGCGCAGCGCCTCGAACACGGTCCCGGCGCTCTCGCGCGAGGCGTCGGACGCCTCGGGGACGAGCGGTTCCTCGGCGGCGGCGGGTTCCTCGGCCGCCGCCGGTTCCACGGCCGGCGCGGGGCCCGTGACGGCGCCCTTGCGGAAGGCCGGGGTGTCGGCCGGGGCCCGCCACAGGGCCTCCAGCTCCTCGTCCAGCCAGGTCAGGGTGAGGGAGATGCCCGCCATGTCGAAGCTGGTGACCAGCTCGCCGACCTCGGGGTCCACGATGTCCACGCCCGCGTCGCCGAGGAGCTGGGCGACCTTGCGGTAGACGACGAACAGTTCCTCGTACTTGACCGAGCCGAGCCCGTTGAGGATGACGGCGGCGCGCCCGCCTTCGGGCCGGTCGACACCCTCGGGGAGTTCCTTCAGCAGGGTGGTGACCAGGAGCCGCGCGGCCTCGTCGGCGGTGGGCAGTTCCTCCTCGCCGATGCCGGGCTCGCCGTGGATGCCGAGGCCGACCGCCATGCGCGCCTCGGGCACGGTGAACAGCGGGTGGTCCGCGCCGGGCAGCGTGCAGCCGGAGAAGGCTATGCCGAAGGAGCGGGTGCGGGCGTTGGCGTGCTCGGCGACGCGGGCCACCTCCGCCAGCGGCTTCCCCTGTTCGGCGGCGACCGCGGCGGCCTTGAAGACGGGCAGGTCACCGGCTATGCCACGGCGCTTGGCCGACTCCTCGGGGCGGGCGCTGGACATGTCGTCGGTGACGGCGAACGTACGGGCCTCGATGCCGTCGCCCGCGAGGCGCTCGGCGGCCTGGCCGAAGTGCAGGACGTCACCGGCGTAATTGCCGTACATGAGCAGGACGCCCGCGTCGCCGTGCGCGGCCCTGGCCACGGAGCGGATCTGCTGGGCCGAGGGGGAGGCGAAGACGTTGCCGACGGCGGCGCCGTGGGCGAGCCCCTGGCCGACCAGGCCCGAGAAGGCCGGGTAGTGGCCCGAGCCGCCGCCGATGACGACGGCGACCTGTCCGGCCGGGGTGGCGGCGGCGCGGACGACGCCTCCGGTGACGGGGCGGACCCAGCGGCGGTGCGCGGCGGTGAAGCCTTCGAGCGCCTCGTCGGCGAACGCGGCGGGGTCGTTGAACAGGCGGGTCATCGAAGGGCCTCCGAGGGTGCGCGCTCCGGACTGCGGTCGGGCCCCGAGGTGTCGCCGCGGGCGGCGAGCCAGATCATCAGGGCGGCGGACAGCAGCATGAAGAAGCCCACCAGGTAGAGCGGTACGTAGTAGTCGCCGGTCCAGTCCTTGAGCCAGCCGGTGATGTAGCTGGAGGCGAACCCGGCGATGTTGCCGGCCGTGTTGATCAGTGCGATGCCCGCGGCCGCGGCGGCGCCGGTGAGGAAGCGGGAGGGCACGGACCAGAAGACCGGCAGCGCGGCGAAGATCGAACAGGCGGTGATGGTGATCACGGCGACGGTCGCGGTCGGCGAGCCCATGTAGAGGGCCAGCGGGATGGTGATGCCACCGGCGATCGCGGGACCGGCGATGTGCCAGGTGCGGGTGCCGTTGCGGGTGGCGTGGCGGGTCCAGAAGAAGAGCACGACGGCCGCGGGCAGGTACGGGATGGCGGTGATCCACGCCTTGTCCATCACGCTGAACGTGGTGCCGTACTGGTCCTGGAAGCCGTTGATGATCGTCGGCAGGAAGAACGCCAGCGCGTACAGGCCGTAGATGAAGCCGAAGTAGACGACGGCCAGGACCCAGACGCGTCCGCTGCTGAACGCCGCCTTCAGGTCGCCCTTGGCGTGGCCGCCCTCGCGGTTGCTCTCGCTCCCGGTCTTCTGGGCGTTCTCGGCGGCCAGCTCCTTGGTCAGCCACTCCTTCTCGTCGGCGTTCAGCCACTTCGCGTCGGCCGGCCTGTCGATCAGGTAGAACCAGGCGATGACGCCGAGCAGGATCGCGGGCAGCGAGACGAAGAGGAACATCACGCGCCAGCCCTCGAGCCCGAACAGGCCGTGGCGGCCGATCAGCCAGCCCGCCAGCGGGGCGCCGAAGACCGTGGTCAGCGGCTGCGCGAGGTAGAACAGGCCCAGGATCTTGGTGCGGTGCCGGGAGGGCACCCACTGGCTCAGGAAGAGGATCGCCCCGGGGAAGAAGCCGGCCTCGGTGACACCCAGCAGGAAGCGCAGGGTGTAGAGCTGGCCGCTGCTGTCCACCCAGGTGAAGAGCAGCGAGACGATGCCCCAGGTGACCATGATCCGGGCCAGCCAGCGGCGGGCTCCGAAGCGGTGCAGGGCCATGTTGCTGGGGACCTCGAGCACGATGTAGCCGAGGAAGAAGATCCCGGACGCGAAGCCGAACTGCGCGGCTGTCAGGGCGAGGTCCTCCCCCATGCCGTTCGGCTCGGCGAACGACACGGCCGTGCGGTCCAGGTAATTCACGAAGAACATCAGCGCCACGAAGGGAACGAGGCGGACTGAGATCTTCTTGATGGCAGTTCTCTCGACTGCCGTGGATGGCGCGTGGGCACCCATGGCGACTCCTCGGCTCGCCCGGACAGCTCCGTCCGGGGTGGGTCACTCCGACGAGCGGGTACGCGGCACGCGGCTCACATGTGTGCAGCACTCGGCTCACCGGATCGGTCTCACGCTATGCCTCGTTTCCAAATTGGTCACCAATTTACCAGTGTGGCGAGAGTCTCAAGATCGATGACGCGCGGAACTCTTGACAAATCCCGGTGGTCCAGCTCCTGAACACAGCTCTCTGGATCCTGAACTGCCAGGTCAGCCGTGGGGCACCGCCATCTGGTTGACTGGTGACCGTGACCAGTCAGCCTGATCAGCAGCAGCCGGCCGCCGCCCCGGACCTGGCGCAGCTCCTGCGCCCCGTGGTGCGCGAATCCTCCGTGAGCGAGGTCGCCAAGCGGCTCCTCGATCACCTCTCGGCCGGACACATCCGGCCGGGCACCCGGCTGCCCGCCGAGCGCCAGCTCGCCGAGGCGCTGGGCGTGGCGCGGTCCAGCGTGCGCGGCGCCCTGTCCGCCCTCGACGTGCTCGGCATCATCGAGATCCGGCCGGGCTCGGGCTCCTACGTCCGCGAGGGCACCTCCGAGTTCCTGCCCCGGGCCATCAACTGGGGCCTGATGCTCGGTCAGCGCAGGACGCAGGACCTGGTCGAGGTGCGCACCTACATGGAGGGCGTCTCCGCCCGGCTGGCCGCCGAGCGCGCCACCGACGAGGACGTGACCCGCCTCGAGGAACACCTGCGGCACATGCGCGAGGCGGGCGGTGACGTGAAGGCGTTCATCGACGCGGACATCGCCTTCCACCTGGAGTGCGCACGGATCGCCCGCAACACCGTGCTCAGCGACATCCTGCACAGCATCCGGGCGCTGCTCCAGGTCTGGATGGAACGCGTCAGCGACATCGAGGGCACCGTCAGCGGCACCCTGTGCGAGCACGACGCCGTCCTCGCGGCCATCCGCGACCGCGCCCCGGAGGCCGCGGACCGCGCCATGGCCGAGCACATGCGGATGGCCAGCGACCGGCTGCGGGCGTCGATGGACGGCACCGGCTGAGCACCGGTTGTCGTAACAGCCTGCGTGCAAGAGCCTGTTCACGGGCCCCGCGGCGCAAGAGCCTGTTCGCGGGCCCCGCGGCGTAAAAGCCTGTTCGCGGGCCCCGCGGCTCAGGCCACGCCCGGCATCTCCTCCAGGACGGCGGCCACGTCCACCCGTCCGGCGACCTCGACGAGCGCCCGGCCGATCACCGAGACCGGCTCCCGGGGCGGCAGCAGCAGCCCGACGCGCGCCGTGCGGACCGGTTCGACCAGCGGGACCGCGCACATCCCGGCGGGGATCCCGAAGACGTGCAGCCAGGCGTGCGGCACGACGCTCGCCCACTGACCCGCCCTGACGTGTGCGAACAGGGAGGCGATGGAGTCCGTCTCGACGCGCGGCGTGACCGGCGTGCCGAGTTCGCCGAAGACGGCGTCGAGCACCTGGCGGCCCTGCATCCCGGGATGCAGCAGGCACAGGGGGTACTGGGCCGCCCGCGCCCAGGAGATCTCGTCCGGCCCGGGGTCGGCGGCCGGCCGCTGGGTCAGCAGCGCGTAGCGCTCCCGGTACAGCGGCACGAACGTGAACTCCCCGTCCAGCGAGGGGTCGTGGTAGGTCACCGCCGCGTCCAGCTCGTAGGTCCGCAGCATCCGTACGATGTCCACGGACTGGAGATCGGCGACCACGCGCACCGTCGCCAGCGGGTTCGCGGCGCAGAACGGCTGGGTCAGCAGTGAGACGGCCGTCGACGCCGTGGGCACCACCCCGATGCGCAACTGCCCGGTCAGCCCGGAGCGCAGCGCCCGGATCTCGTCGTGCATCGCGTCACGGTCGGCGAGGATCCGCCGCGCCCAGAGAACGACCCGCTCCCCTTCCGGGGTGAAGCCGTCGAACCTGCGTCCCCTGAGCACCAGCGGGACGCCCAGTTCCTCCTCCAGCTTGCGGATCCCCTCCGACAGCGCGGGCTGGGATACGAAGCACGCCTGGGCGGCCCGGGCGAAGTGACGGGCCCGGGCGAGAGCGACCAGGTACTCGAGTTGGCGGAGCAGCACACCTCATCTTGCACCGGCGGTCCCCCTGCGGCCCTCATGCCCCCGCCGCGCCCGTCCGTCCGTACGCTCATGCCCCGCCGCGCCCGTACGGCGTCGGCGGTCCCTCCCTTGATCGGCGGTGCCTATCAAGCGATCGGAACTACCGCTTTGACCTGGCGGAACGCGGCGGGGGACAGTGACGGGATCTGTCGAGATCCGCAAGCCAGTGCGTGGCGCACTCGGGAAGGGCGTGATGTTCGATGCGCGGCATCGACGAACCGGACGAGGGCGAGCTGACCGTCTCGGCCCCCAAGAAATGGGCCACCGGCGCCCCCGCCGTGGCACACGCCCTGAAGTACGCCCTGGAGCAGACTTCACCCAGGCGCACCGCGCTGACGCTGCTGAACGTCAACCAGACCCGCGGCTTCGACTGCCCCGGCTGCGCCTGGCCCGCCCCGGGCCCCGGCGAGCGGCACGCCAACGAATACTGCGAGAACGGCGCCAAGCACACCGCGGACGAGGCCACCACCCGCCGGGTGACCAGGGAGTTCTTCCAGGAGCACACCGTCGCGGAGCTGGGCCGGGCCTCTGACTACTGGCTCAACCAGCAGGGCCGGCTGACCGAGCCCATGGTGCTGCGCGAGGGCTCCGAGCACTACGAGCCGATCGGCTGGGACGCCGCGCTCGACCTGCTCGCCGGTGAACTGCGGGATCTCGACCACCCGGACGAGGCGCTGTTCTACACCTCGGGCCGGCTGGCCAACGAACCCGCCTTCCTGCTCCAGCTCTTCGCCCGCGCCTTCGGCACCAACAATCTGCCGGACTGCTCCAACATGTGCCACGAGTCCAGCGGTTCGGCGCTGAACGAGACACTGGGCATCGGCAAGGGCAGCGTCAGCCTGGACGACCTCTACGACGCCGACCTCGTCTTCGTCGTCGGGCAGAACCCCGGCACCAACCACCCGCGCATGCTGTCGGCCCTGGAGGAGACCAAGCGCCGCGGCGGCCAGGTCGTCGCCGTCAACCCGCTGCCCGAGGCCGGGCTCCTGCGGTTCAAGCACCCGCAGAAGGTACGCGGCATCGTCGGCCGCGGTACGGACATCGCCGACCAGTTCCTCCAGATCCGCCCCGGCGGCGACCTCGCCCTGTTCCAGGCGCTGAACCTGCTGCTCCTCGAGGCCGAGGACAAGGAGCCGGGCACGGTCCTCGACCAGGAGTTCATCGACGCGCACACCGCCGGGTTCGACGCGTTCGCCGAGCGGACCCGCACCCTGACGTCCTGGGACGAGGTGCTGGACGCCACCGGGCTGACCCGCGACGAGATCGAGCAGGTGCACGCCCGCGTCCTGAGGAGCCGGGGCATCATCGTCTGCTGGGCGATGGGCCTGACCCAGCACAAGCACGGCGTCCCCACGATCAGGGAGATCGTCAACTTCCTGCTGCTGCGCGGGAACATCGGCCGCCACGGCGCGGGCGTGTGCCCGGTCCGCGGGCACAGCAATGTGCAGGGCGACCGCACCATGGGCATCTGGGAGCGCGTGCCCCAGCCGTTCCTGGACGCCCTGGAGCGCGAGTTCCGCTTCACCCCGCCGACCGCGCACGGCCTGGACTCGGTGGACTCCATCCGCGCCATGCGCGACGGCCGCGCCAAGGTGTTCGTCGGCGTCGCGGGCAACTTCGTACGGGCGACGCCGGACAGCGACGCCACCGAGCGCGCCATGCGCAACTGCCGGCTGACCGTGCACATCTCGACCAAGCTCAACCGCTCGCACGCGGTGTGCGGGCGCACGGCGCTGATCCTGCCGACGCTCGGCCGCAGCGACCGCGACGTGCAGGCGGGCGGCGAGCAGTTCATGACGGTCGAGGACTCCATGAGCGAGGTCCACACCACCCGCGGCCGGCTGGCCCCGGCCTCCCCGCACCTGCTCAGCGAGGTGTCCATCATCACCCGGCTGGCCCGCAAGGTGCTGGGCCCGGCGTCCGGCATCCCCTGGGAGGAGTTCGAGGCGGACTACGACACCGTCCGGGACCGTATCTCCCGGGTCGTCCCCGGGTTCGAGGACTTCAACGAGCGGGTCCGGCGGCCCGGCGGCTTCCGGCTGCCCAACCCGGTCAACGACAAGGTGTTCCGCACCCCGAGCGGCAAGGCCGTCTTCTCGGTGAACGACTTCACCGCCCTCACCGCGCCCGAGGGCCACCTGGTCCTGCAAACGCTGCGCTCGCACGACCAGTGGAACACCATCCCCTACGCCATGGACGACCGCTACCGCGGCATCAAGGGCGGCCGCCGCGTCGTCCTGGTCAACCCCGCCGACCTCGACGGACTCGGCATCGCGGACGGCAGCATGGTCGACCTGGTAGGCGTGTGGACCGACGGGGTGGAGCGCCGGGCCGACGGTTTCCGCGTCGTGTCGTACCCGACCACGACCGGCTCCGCCGCGGCCTACTACCCGGAGACCAACGTCCTGGTACCGCTCGACAGCGTCGCCGACATCAGCAACACCCCGACCTCGAAGGGCGTCATCGTGCGCCTGGAGCCCGCGCGCGCGGGCGCGGACCGTTCCGCCGTCTGACGGGCGCACAGACGGCCGGGACACAGGAAAGCGGCGGTCGGCCTCTCGCTGAGGCCGGCCGCCGCTTTCCCCTGTCCGGGCCGGGGATCAGCCGGTGATCACCTCGTCCCCGGCCAGGCTCTTCGTCCGCGTCGTGACGGTCGTACGAAGGGACTTGGCCGTACTGGCGACACCTGACGCGTCGGCACCGGCCGCCTTGGCCTGCTTCGCCAGGGCGTCGAGGGCGTCGACCGCGTAGCCCGAGCCGAAGAACTGCTGGTACAGCTTCTTGTACGCGGAGTGGTAGGCGCTGTCGAAGGCGTCGGTGTCGAGGAAGCGCTCCTTGAGGATGTTGCCTCCCATACCGCCGCCGCCCATACCGCCGCCCTTGGCATTGTCGTCGCCGTCACCGCCGGGGGCGCCGCCCGGGAAGCCGCCGTTCTGGCCGCCGTCCGTCTGGCCGCCGCCGGCCTGGGGCATGCCGGAGGGCATCCCCGACGGCATCCCCGACGGCATGGCGTTCGGTGCGGCGTCGGCCGCCGCCCCGTCACCGGTGTCGCCGGTGTTCCCGGTGGCGTTCCCACCCGGCATGCCGCCACCGCCACCGCCGCCGCCCATGCTGGTGGAATCGTCGGGTCCGGTGGTGGCCGTGCCGCTGAAGGTCAGGTTGAAGTCCCAGCCGAGGACGGAGAACTTCTTGGTGTCGAGGTCGTACCAGAGCACGTAGTTGTTGCCAGGACCGGCCATGTCGTCGAAGTTCAGGATCAGGTTCTGCGTCGCCACGTACTCCGCGAAGGAGTCGACGTCGACGTACTTGTCCAGATTCTCGGCGAACTCCTTGTCCGACGCCTTGTTGACCCATTTCAGGAGCTTCATCACCGGGGAGAGGTCCTGGCTGCCCTTGAGGTTGAGCTGCTTGAAGGACTCCTCGTAGTCGGTGGGGTCGTCTCCCACGTAGTCGAAGCTGCCGCCCGCGCGCGCCTTGTACGCCACGCCCGTCGAGGAGATCTCCGAGTCGACGTAGTCCTTGCTCGGGTTCTCGACCATGAGCCGGGTGACCGCGGGCCGGTTGTTGACCTGCACGCCGGTGAACGCGTAACCCTCGGCCGTCTGGCCCGACTTCTTCATCAGGGAGAGCGACAGGGCCTCGTTCAGCGGCAGGGCCTCGTCGACGCCGGGGCGCAGCGAGATCTCACGGTGGCCCTGGTAGGCGCGGCCCTCGACGTACTCGTCGATGCTGATGAGCCACGGCAGTTCCTCGGGCTTGGAGGCGGACAGGTCGTACTGGTTCATGCCGCCACCGCCTCCCATCCCGCCGCCGGCCTGCTGCCCCTGCTGGTCCTGCTGGTCCTGCTGGTCCTGCTGCTGGTCACCGTCGTCCTGCTGACCTTGCTGGGTCTGCCGGCCCTGCTGGTCCTGACCGGTGTTCTGCTGCTGACCGGTTCCGCCCTGCTGCTGGCCCTCCTGGCCGTTCTGGCCCGGGAAGCCGCCCTGCGGGCCGCCGCCGCCCTGGCCGCCGCGGTTGCCGCCCTGGCCGCCGCTGCGCAGGCTCTGGAGGGTGGAGTTGCCCTTGAGCCGGATGCCGACGTCGTTCAGGTAGACACCGTCGATGGTGAGGTCGGCCTCGATGAACTCCTTCTCGCCCTCGTCCTGGAACTTCTCCATCATGTCGTCGAAGTCGGTCTGTTCGTACGACAGCTGGATCGAGTGGGACTCGGAGGAATCGAAGAGGTCGACCGCGCCCGTGACGTTCTCGGTGATCTCGTCCGCGTCCGCGCGCGAGGCGCTGGTGACGAACGGGGTGATGCGCGCGTCGCCGAGGAAGACCAGCAGGGCGGCGAGCCCGACCGCGAGGAATGCGGTCGGCTTCCAGTGGTGGCGCAGCCGCAGCGGGATGCGGTGCACCAGCCGCGTGCGGGGGGCCGCCATCAGAGGTCCGTCTGGTCGTAACCGGTCAGGACCGTGACCCGCTGGCCCATGGTGCGCTCCTGGAGGGCCGCGACCAGCTCACCCGGCTCGTGGCCCTTCTTGATGCGGACGGTGTAGAACACCTCGGTCAGCGTGCCGCCGCGGATGGACTCCGTGCTGACGAGCTCGAACTCGTCGGTGTGGCGCAGCAGTACGTCCTGGATGGCGTGGGTGTGGTCCTCACCCGCGGGGACCTGGACCTTGACGACCTGGCGCTGGACGTTGAGGGCGAACCAGTTGAACTTGCTCATCGCCAGGATGATCAGCGCGATCACGATGCCGCCGACCGCGGCGAGGGTGTAGAAGCGGGCGCCGCAGGCCATGCCGATCGCCATCACCAGGAAGATGAAGCCGACGTCGCGCGTCTCCTTCACCGCGTTCCGGAACCGGACCACCGACAACGCTCCGACCAGGGAGAAGGCGCGGGCCAGGTTGGAGCCGACGACGAGCATGATGAGGGCGACGATCATGCCGACGATGACCAGCGTCTGCACGTACGACTGGCTGTACGAGACGTTCTTGTGGGTGGCCCGGTAGACGTAGCCGATGACCGTGGAGAGCACGAAGGACAGGGCCATCGCGAGCACGATGTCGGTGACGCTGAACGTACCGCTCAGGTCCTGAAGGTTGAGATTCACGAGTGGAGTGCCTCCGTGGCGCGGGCTTGCGTGGGGGATGTGGGGGTGGTGGGGGTGGGTACGGCGGGGAGGCCGTGGCCGGCCGGGGCCGGGGGCAGGTCCTCCTCGCGGACGTGGAAGGCGGAGCGGGGTGCCAGACCGAACGACTCGATGGACTGCACGTACTTGGAGACCCGGATGAGGTTGAGGTTGCGCTTCGCCGCCAGGTCGGTGATCCAGTAGGGGGCGCGCTCGTTCACCTTGATCTCCATCACCGACATGTGGGGCGGGATGGTGAACCGGTTCTCGGGGTTCGCGACGCCGAAGTGGAAGTCCCGGTCGCGGCCGCGGATGCGGCGGTCGAAGGTGACGCGCAGTCCGGTGTCCTGGTCACGGCCGACCAGTGCCTCGCGCTGGTAGCCGGTGATGGCGGTGGGCTGGAGGTTCAGCCGGACGACCAGTTCCAGGACCTCGTTGACGAAGGCGTTCTCGCGCGGAGAGTGCTCGATCAGCTCCCGCTCGTCGCAGAGCTGCCGGGCCGTGGCGTACGGCAGGGTGATGCGGCGCTTCTGGGTGACCCGGTTGACGCGCTGCTTGATCTCCACGCAGACCGGGGACTCGTCGGTGACGCCGTCGAGGTCGCCGTAGTGGCGGATGCGCAGCTTGCGGCGGAACTTCAGGCCCTCGATCTTCTCCCAGTAGAAGCGGAGTTGAGGTGTGTCGTAGTACAGGCTCCACACGCCGTAGCCGCCGACGGGGCTGTGCGCGTCCTGGTCCATGCGCTGTGCGAGCTCGTCGCGGATCCGCGCCGCCTCGTCCACCGGGACGAGGTATTTCAGCTCGTAGCGGTTGAACGCGTGGAGTCTGCTGGCCACACGCAGGGCCTCTTCTCCCGCGACGCCCGGCGGTGTGCCACCGGGCTCCGCGAGCGTGGGGTCTCCCCCGGATCCGCCCCCGTATCCGCCGTCGCCATCGCGGCGGCGTTTCAGCCAGCCAGTCATAACGTCCCTTCAGTTGGTCGGCGATCAACCTCCTCCACGTAAGAAACCGGTAAGAGATGAAAGGGTCGTGAGAGCTGTATCTGAACGGCCTTAGGACACCGAATGAACACAAGGTGAACGCCCGGTTTTTCAGCGAGGCGTGAGCCCGCCGCCGCCGTCGGCGTCGCCGAGCGCGTCGAGCAACGGCCAGCCGTCCACCTCCGTCTCACCGGGGGACACCGGCAGCAGCCCGCGCACGGCCAGCAGATCCACCAGCCCGCGGACGGCGCCCGGCCGGTGGAGATTGAGCGTCGTACGGTCGTCGGCGACCGAGCCCGACGGGATGAACCACCCGTCGCTCACGCACCGGCCGGGACCGGGCCGGAAGACGACACGGACCTTCACCGGGACCCCCTCCTGGCGCAGCGAGAGCACCTCCCGGCAGTCCGGATGCCGGTGCCGGACCGTCCACAGCCAGGTCACGTCCCCGACGACCAGCCGGCGCGTCCGGCGATGACTTCTCACGCCGCGACAGTACGAGACGGGGCGACGGTGGCGCGACGGCTTTCCGCCCTCCCCCGCACCCCGCACCGGCGGCAGCCATACATACAGTCGAAACTGTACAGCCGAGACTGAATGTTTTACGGTGGGGCCATGAGGAGCGACCCCGCGGACGACGCACGAGACGGCTCACAGGGCGAGATGCCGGGCGATGTACCGGGCGATACGCGTGACGACGCGCGCGGCGGCTCGCACGACGGGGCACCAGGCCGTTTCGACCGCCGGCTGATCCCCCCGATGATCCTCGGCTCGGTCCTCAACCCGATCAACTCCTCGATCGTCTCCGTCGCCCTCGTCCCGATCGGAGTCGCGTTCGGCGCGCCGCCGTCGGAGACGGCCTGGCTGGTGTCGGCGCTCTATCTGGCCACCGCGGTCGGCCAGCCCGTCGTCGGACGCCTCATCGACCTGTTCGGCCCCCGGCGCCTGTTCCTCATCAGCACCACCCTGGTCGGCATCGCCGGTGCCCTCGGTGCGCTGGCCCCGAACCTGGGCACGCTGATCGGCGCCCGCGTCCTGCTCGGCTTCGGCACCTGCGCCGGCTATCCGGCCGCCATGTCGCTGCTGCGCAGCGAGGCCGAGCGGACCGGCCGCGACAGTCCCGCCGGTGTGCTGACCGTGCTCGCGGTCTCCAACCAGACCATCGCCGTCATCGGCCCCTCGCTGGGCGGGCTGCTGATCGGCCTCGGCGGCTGGCGCGCCACGTCCGCCCTGAACGTCCCGCTCGCCCTGGCCGCACTCCTCCTGGGCGCCCTGCGGCTGCCGAAGCAGAGCCGCGTCCGCCCCGCCGACGGCACCCGTACGGCGTCGCAGCTCGACTTCCCCGGCATGGCGCTCTTCGCGGCGACCCTGGTGGCACTGCTGCTGTTCCTGATGGACCTGCACGCGGACACCTGGTACCTGCTGCTGATCGCCGTCGTCGCGGCGGGCGCGTTCACCCTGCGCGAGCTGCGCGCGGCCGTGCCCTTCATCGACCTGCGCGTGCTCGGCGGGAACGTCCCGCTCATCGCCACCTACGTACGGGCGCTCGCGGCGTACGCCGTGGCGTACGGGTTCCTGTACGGCTTCACGCAGTGGGTGGAGGAGGGGCGCGGGCTCACCCCGTCGCAGGCCGGGCTCGTACAACTGCCGCTGTTCCTGACCGCGATCGTCGTCTCGACGCTCACCGGCCGGCGGCCCGGTGTGCGGGGCAAGCTCGTGGTCGGCGCCGTCGCGCAGATCGTGGCCTGTGCGCTGATCCTCGGTCTCGGCGGGCACAGCCCCGTCTGGATGCTGCTCGTCGTCGGCCTCGTCTTCGGTGTGCCGCAGGGGCTCAACAGCCTGGCCCTGCAGAACTCGGTCTATTTCCAGGCCGAGCCCGAGCGCATCGGCTCCTCCGCGGGGCTGCTGCGCACCTTCATCTACCTCGGTTCGATCGTCGCCTCCGCGGCCACCGCCTCCTCCTTCCACCTGCACGCGGACACCGGCGGGCTGCACCACCTGGCCTGGTTCATGCTGGGCGCCGGGGTGCTGTTCCTGCTGTCCACCGTGCTCGACCGCGGACTGCGCCAGGCCGACGCCGAGGCCCGCGCGGCGACCGGCGGTTCCTGAGCCGGCACGCCCCGGCGTGCACACCGAGCCACCCATCCCCCGCCCACAGGAAGCAGCACCCACTCATGCCCGACGCCTCGAACACCCTGAACGCACGACCCGACGCCCCGCGGTCCGGTACCGCCCTGCTCGTCATGGACCTCCAGCGCGGTCACCTGACGCGCGTCGGCGACCCCGGCTACCTCCCGCGGGTCGCCTCCGCCATCGGCGCGGCCCGCTGCGCGGGCATCCCCGTCATCCACGTGAAGCTGGGCTTCCGACCGGGCCACCCCGAAGTCGGCGCCGGCAACCGCGTCTTCTCCGCGCTGCCCCCGGACGCGTACACCGAGGACGACCCGGACGCCGCCATCCACCCGGACGTGGCGCCGGTGCCCGGGGAGACGGTGGTCGTCAAGAACCGCGTGAGCGCCTTCGCGGGCAACGACCTGCGGCAGGTGCTCGCCGCCGGGTCCGCCGGACACCTCGTCCTCGCCGGGATCGCCACCAGCGGCGTCGTGCTCTCCACCGCCTGCGAGGCCTTCGACCTCGACTACCGGCTGACGTTCCTGGCGGACGGCTGCGCGGACCGGGACCCGGAGCTGCACCGGGCGCTCCTGGAGCGGGTCTTCGCCCACCGCGGCGACGTCAGCACCGTCGCCGGCTGGAACCGGGCCGTCACCGGCGCGGCGGCCTGAACCGGGCCGCCGCGCCCGCGAGCGGTGCCGTCACCAGGTCACGGGCAACGCGTGCAGACCGTAGATGACGGCGTCGTGCTTGAACGGGATCTCGTCGAGGTCCACGGCGGCCCGCAGGGTGGGGATGCGGCGGAACAGCGTCGGATAGACCACCTGGAGCTCCATCCGGGCCAGCGGCTGGCCCAGGCAGTGGTGGGTGCCCGCGCCGAACGCCTGGTGGTGGCGGGCGTCGCGGCCGATGTCGAGGCGGTCCGGGTCGGGGAAGACGGCCGGGTCGCGGTTGGCGAGCTCGCCGAGGAGGATCACCCCGTCGCCGGCCCGGATGGTGCGGCCCGCGATGTCGATGTCCTCGACCGCGGTCCTGCGGCGGCCGAGGTGCACGATGCTGAGGTAGCGCAGCAGTTCCTCGACCGCGGCGACGACCACCTTCGGGTCCTCGGCGTCGCGGATGCGGGCGAGCTGGTCGGGGTGCTGGAGCAGCAGCAGCGTGCCCAGGGAGATCATGTTCGCGGTGGTCTCGTGGCCGCCGAGCAGCAGCAGTACGCCCATGGCGGCGGCCTCGCGGCGGCTCAGCTCGCCCGCGTCGATGTGCCGTCCCAGATGGGAGAGGAGGTCGTCACCGGGTTCGGCGGTCTTCCTGCCGACGAGGTCGTCCAGGTAGTCCTGAAGATTGGTGTGCGCGGTGTGCCGCTGCGCGGGCGTGGCGACGGCGGACACGATGGTCTTGCTGTTGGTCTGGAAGAAGTCGTGGTCCTCGTAGGGGACACCGAGCAGTTCGGAGATCACCAGCGACGGGATGGGCAGCGCGAGGGCCTGCACGAGGTCGGCGGGTTTGGGCCCGGCCAGCAGGTCGTCGATGAAGCGGTCGGCCATCGCCTGGACGGCCGGGCGCAGCGCCTCGATCCGCTTGATGGTGAAGGCGCCGCTGACCATACGGCGCAGCCGGGCGTGTTCCGGGTCGTCCATGCCGACGAAGCTGAGGTCGGTGGCGCCCGCCTCGCTCTCCCCGTGGTGGGCGACGGGGCTCGGGAAGCCCGGGTGGGAGAAGTCGGCGCTGAGGCGGGGATCGCCGAGGAGCGTCTTCTGTTCGGCGTGACCGGTGACCGTCCACGGGGCCCGGCCGTTCCAGGCGCGGGTCCGGGTCACCGGCCCTTCCTGCGCCAGTGCGCGCATGCCGGGAGACAGGTCGAAGGGGCAGCCCGCGGAACGCGGATGCGGGAAGTCGCGGATGTCGTCCGGTCCGGAGTCCGTTACGGGGTCCGTCGGGGCGGTGGGGCGCATGGGGGATCCTTCGGAGGTCGGTGATGGGGGGTGGGCCGGTGAGTGCGGCGGTGGCTTCGCCCAGGCCGATGGCCGATGGCAAAGGCCGCGGGTCAGGCGTCGGCGGTGACCCCCGGCGGGGGTCCGACCAGCAGCGCCTGCCGCTGCTGTCGCACCTGTTTGGGCATGTTCCAGCCGAGCACTCCGGTGACCCGGCCCTGCCGGTGGTACGCCGCGACGAAGCGCCGTGCGCCGGTGTCGCCCTCGACGACGCGCACCTCGTCGTCCGGCGCCGGCCGCCCGTGGACATGGATCTTCGCGTCGAACTGGTCGGTCCAGAAGTACGGGACCGGCGCGTACGGCCGCAGCTCGCCGAGGATGGTCCCGGCGACGGCCGAGGCGTGCTCGGTGGCGTTGGTCCGGTTCTCGAGCCGCAGCAGGGCCCCGCTCTCCGCGTCGGGCCGGCGGGCCACGTCACCGACGGCGTAGATCCCGTCGGCGGCCCGGCCGTGGGCGTCGCAGAGCACGCCGTCGCCCAGCGCGAGGCCGCTGCCGGCGAGCCAGTCCGTCTCGGGCACGGCACCGATGGCGACGACGACCACCGCCGCGTCGAGCGTGTCACCGTCCCCCAACCGCACCCCGGTGACGCGGTCCTGACCGTACGTCAGCCCGGCGACCGCCGTGCCGAGCCGCAGCCGTACGCCGCGCTCCCGGTGCAGGTCGGTGAGCAACCGGCCGACGGTGAGCCCGAGTTGGGAGGCCATCAGGGTCGGCTGGGGGCCGACCAGGGTGACGGGCACGTCCAGGGTGCGCGCGGTCGCGGCGATCTCGGCGCCGAGCACCCCGTCGCCCACGACCACGGCGTGCCCGGCGGCCGTCAGGTCCGACCGCAGCGCCAGCGCGTCGTCCAGCGAACGGAGCATGTGCAGGCCCGCCGCCCGCCGCTGGCCGGGCAGCGCCCGGGGCCGTACGCCGGTGGCGATGACCACGGCGTCCGCCCGGAGGTGCCGGCCGGAGGCAGTGCGCACCGTGCGCGTCGCGACGTCCAGGCCCACGGCCGGGTCGCCCAGTACGAACTCGGCGTCCAGCGCGGCGAGGCGGTCCGGTGAGCGCAGGTGCGCCTGTTCCGGCCGCCAGGTGCCGGCGAGGACCTGCTTGGACAGCGGCGGCCGGTCGTAGGGCGGATGCGGCTCGGCGCCCAGCAGGGTGAGCCGGCCCGCGTAGCCCTTGCGGCGCAGGCTCTCGGCCGTGGCGAGGCCCGCCGCGGAGGCGCCCACCACCAGGACGCTCGACGGGTGGGTCACGGGGTCTCGCTCAGCTCGATCGCGGCCGCCGGGCAGACGCTCGCCGCCTCCCGTACCGCGTCGTGGTGGTCGGCGCCGGGTTCCGCGTCGAGCAGGAGCACGATGCCGTCCTCGTCGCGCTGGTCGAAGACCTCGGGGGCGATGAGCACGCACTGCCCGGCTCCGCAGCACTTCACCTCGTCGACGGTGATCTTCATGTGGGGTTCTCCTTGGGTGGGGGGCGGGGCGGTCACGGATGTGACGTGCGCGGGTGCGGCGTTGTGACGGGGGCGGATGCCGCGGGTGTGACGGGGGCGAGGAGCAGTCCGGTGATCGCGTCCGTGAGCGCGGCGGCCGTCTCCTGCCAGGACGCCTGGGACGCTCCGGGCCGCTCGGCCAGCACGCGTTCCTGTTCGGCACAGGTGTGGGTGATCAGCAGCCGGGCCATCTGGCCGCGCTGCCGGCGCACGTCGGCGGGCAGGTGGTCGAGGCAGTGGCCGAGGCCGCGCAGGGTGCGGGCCAGCGGTGCGCGCATCAGGGCGTCGTCGGTGACGAGCGCCGAGAGCAGGGGGTCGGTCATGACCTGCGCGCCGAACCGGGCGTACCAGGAGGGGACGCCGAGCGAGGCCAGGTGTTCCGGGGCCGGGCGCACCAGGCAGGCGACCCAGTCCCGTACCTCGCGGCTGTCTCCGGTCTCCGCCAGCAGCCGCTGCCGGATCCGCTCGATGGGCTCGGCGTGCCGGTCGATGAGGGCGCGCACCAGCTCGGCCTTGGAGCCGAAGTGGTAGCCGACGGCGGCGACGTTGCCCTGGCCCGCGGCCTCGCCGATCTGCCGGTTCGAGACGGCGGACGGGCCGTGCTCCGCGTAGAGCCGTTCGGCGGCGGCCATGATCGCCTCGCGGGTCTCGGCGGAACGGCTGCCGCTGCGGGTGGCACGCGCGCTCATCGCGCACCGCCGGGCCGCGTCGACGGGCGCCGTGGCGTGCCCTGTCGGTCGTCGTACACGTCGGTCATGCGGATCTCCGGAGTCGTCCAGCGCAAGCGGACCGCCTGTCTCCGCCCAGCCAACTTTAAAACAGCTGCATTAATCAAGCGGCAGATGTGGACGCCCGGTGAAAAGTCCGAAAAGCATGCCGCCCCCGCCCGCGGCACACGGGCCGCCTCACCACGCTGTACAGGCACGTCAGGCGGATCACCTGCCGACGGCGCCCGCACGGCGGTGGCGCGAAGGCGCCAACTGATCCCTACCGAGGGGTAGGCCACCCCGGATCCCTTGTTATACAGTCCGTCTAACAACGGGTCGGAGGCGCCTCGACAGGGCTGCCGCGCGGCTCCGTGGCGGCCGGCCGCCGCCCCGCGCCCGGCCGCCCCGCACTCCCCCCACCCCACCCCACCCCGCCGCACCGCACGTCAGTTACTCGAACACTCGAACTGAGGAGTTGGGAGCATGGCAAGCAGCACAGCCCGGCCGGAAGTTCTGGGAAGCACCGAGGGCCCTGGTGTTGCCAGGCGACTGCTCGACTCGTCGGCGACGCTGTCCTACGACCCGGCGACCGAGGTCGACTGGGACACCCCGCTGGACAAGGACTTCCACGGCGCGAGCCCGGAGTGGAGCACCCTGTTCGGCACCGCGTACTGGTCCGAACTCACCGACGCCCAGCGCAAGGAGCTGACCCGGCACGAGGCCGCGTCGGTCGCCAGCACCGGCATCTGGTTCGAGATCATCCTCCAGCAGCTCATCCTGCGCGACATCTACGCCAAGGACCCCACCGAGGACACGGTCCAGTGGTCCCTGACCGAGATAGCCGACGAGTGCCGGCACTCGATCATGTTCGCCCGCGGCGCCAAGAAGCTCGGCGCCCCGGCGTACCAGCCGCGCCGGGCCGCCATCGAACTGGGCCGCGGCTTCAAGACCCTCGCGTTCGGCGAGGCCGCCTACGCGGCGATCCTGGTCGCGGAGGAGGTGCTCGACGTCATGCAGCGCGACTGGATGCGCGACGAGCGCGTCGTCCCGTTCGTGCGCACCATCAACAACATTCATGTCGTCGAGGAATCACGGCACATGAAGTTCGCCCGCGAGGAGACGCGCAAGCACCTCGCCGAGGCGGGACCCGTCCGCCGGCACCTGCACGCCTTCGTGATAGCCGTGGCCGCGTACGTCATCGTCACCAGCATGGTGAACAAGAAGGTGTACGCCAACGCCGGGCTGGACGAGAAGCGTGCCCTCGCCGAGGCGAAGGCCAACGAGCACCACAAGGCGATGATGCGCTCCAGCTGCGCCGGGCTCATGGAGTTCCTGGGCTCCTGCCGGCTGCTCACGAAGCCCGCCCTGGCCTTCTACAAGCGCGCCCACCTGATCTGACCGCGCCCACCTGACGTGACCTGACCCGAGCGACCCGGCAGCGTCGCCGAGCAGAGCGGACACCATGACCTACGCCATCACCCAGACCTGTTGCAGCGACGCCACGTGCGTCGCCGTGTGCCCGGTGAACTGCATCCACCCGACGCCGGAGGAACGCGCCTTCGGCCGGACCGAGATGCTGTACATCGACCCGAAGGCCTGCATCGACTGCGGCGCCTGCGCCGACGCCTGCCCGGTGGACGCGATCTTCCCTGCGGACTCCCTCATGGGCCCGCAGAAGGCGTACGCCGACATCAACGCGGCGTACTTCGCGGACGCCGAGCCCGCCGAAGTCGCCGCGGACAGCCCCAACTTCCACCGCTGGGGCGCGCCGTCGTTCGACCGTACGCTGCCCGCCGACTTCCGCCCGCTGCGCGTCGCGGTCGTCGGCACCGGACCGGCCGGCATGTACGCCGCCGAGGACCTGCTGCTGCACACCAGCGCCGAGGTCACCCTCGTCGACCGGCTCCCGGTGGCCGGCGGCCTGGTGCGCTACGGCGTCGCGCCCGACCACCCCGCGACCAAGAAGGTCGGCGAGACCTTCGCCCGGCTGCACGAGCACCCGCGGGTACGGATGTACCTCGGACTGCGCGTCGGCGAGGACGTCACCGTGGAGGAACTGGCCGCCCACCACGACGCGGTGGTGTACGCGGTCGGCGCCTCCGGCGACCGCCGGCTCGGCGTCCCCGGCGAGGACCTGACCGGCTCCCTGCCGGCCACCACGTTCGTCGCCTGGTACAACGCCCACCCCGACGTCGCGCCCGACGCCGTGGACCTGTCGTCGCAGCGCGTCGTCGTGGTCGGCAACGGCAACGTCGCCCTCGACGTCGCCCGCATCCTGGTCTCCGACCCGGACGACCTGGCCGGCACCGACATCGCGGGGCACGCGCTGGCGGCCCTGCGCACCGCCGGCGTCCGCGAGGTCGTCCTGCTCGGCCGCCGCGGCCCCGAGGACGCGGCCTGCACCCGGCCCGAACTGCTGGCCCTCACCCAGCTCCCGGACGTGCAGGTGGTGGTCGACGACCACGACCCGCGCATCGGCGCGGCGATCGACGCGGCCGGGCCGCGGGACAAGGCGGCGCTGCTGAAGGACGTACGCCGCGAGAAGGTCGACTGGTCGGGCCCGCCGCCCGCGGGCCGCCGTATCGTCCTGCGCTTCCACTCCGCGCCCGTGGAGGTGCTCGGCGACGACGCGGGGGCGGTACGGGCGGCGCGGGTCACCGGTGCGTCCGGCGACGTCGAGCTGACGGCCGGCATGCTGCTCCGGGCGATCGGCTACCGGGGCACCCCGCTGCCCGGACTGCCCTTCGACGAGGCCACCGGGACCGTCCCGCACGAGGCGGGCCGGGTCGCGGGACAGCCCGGCGCGTACGTCGTGGGGTGGATCAAGCGCGGCCCGTCCGGCGGCATCGGCGCCAACCGGGCCTGCGCCGCCGAGACCGTCGGCACCCTGCTGGCCGACGCCGTCGCGGGCACGCTGCGCGCCCCCGCCCTGTCGTGGAAGTCCTTCCAGCGGCTCGCCCGGCGCCGTAACCGTCACGTCGTCGACGCGCGCGGGCTCGCCGCCATCGACCGCGCCGAACTCGCCCGGGGCACCGGCGACGGCAGGGTGCGTACCAAGCTGACCACGGTGCCAGAGCTCGTAGCCGCCGCCGGACGACGGCGGCGGACGCCGGTCTGACCACGGCCGCCGTACCGGCCACAGGACTGGACTTGTGGGTCCATTTTCGTCTCTCTACGTTCGTCGGTGCCGGGCTCGCCCATCGGGCCCGGCCACGGCTCACAGGAGGGACGTACTCCCATGCACGGCATCCGTATCGAGCGGCACGGCGGCCCGGAGGTCATGGACTGGACCGAGCTGCCGGACCCGGAACCCGGACCGGGCGAGGTGCTCGTCCGCCTCGGCGTCGCCGGGGTCAACTTCATGGACGTCGGCGCCCGCACGGCACCGTCGAAGGGCTGGCGGGCGCCCACCGTCCTCGGCGTGGAGGGGATGGGCCGCGTGACCGGCCTGGGCGCGGGGGTCGACGGCTTCGCCGTCGGCGACCGGGTGGCCTGGTTCTACCACCCCGGCAGCTACGCCGAACTGCTGGCCGTCCCGGCTGACTCCCTGGTCGAAGTGCCCGACGAGCTGAGCGACGAGACCGCCGCGGCCGTGCTGATGCAGGGGCTGACGGCCCATCACTTCACCACCGAGACGTACGCGGTCAAGCCGGGTGACACGGCCGTCGTGCACGCGGCGGCGGGCGGGGTGGGGCTCATGCTGACCCAGATGATCAAGGCGCGCGGTGGCACGGTCATCGGCCTGGTCTCCCGCGAGGAGAAGGCGGCCCCGGCGAAGGAGGCGGGCGCGGACCACGTCCTGGTCTCGGCCGGCGGCGGCTTCGAGGACCGCGTCAGGGAACTCACCGCGGGACAGGGCGCCCACGTGGTCTACGACGGCGGCGGCTCGGCCACGTTCGCGTCCTCCCAGCGGTCGCTGCGGCCGCACGGCGTGCACGCCTACTACGGCCCCTTCATGGGCGTACCGGCCATCGACGTGACCGACCTGCCGCACAGCATCCTGCTGTCGTACCCGATCGTCCACGACCACGTGCCCACCCGGAACGCGCTCGTCGCCCGTACCGGCGAGGTCTTCGACATGGTCCGCACCGGGCGGGTCACCCCGCGCATCGGCGGGCGCTACGCTCTCGCCGACGCGGCGCGGGCGCACGCCGACCTCGCGTCACGCCGCACCACGGGCAAGCTGCTGCTCCTGCCCTGAGAGCACGTCCGGACGGCGGAGCCACGCCGGCTCCGAGCAGCTGTGAACCGGTGACGACCAGGAGGCCCCACGGTGCCGCTGACCCGCAAAGGCGCCGCGACCAAGCAGCGCATCGTCGAGGGAACCGCCGCCGAGATCCGCGCGCAGGGCGTGCTCTCGATGACCCTCGACGACGTGCTGGCGCGCACGTCCACCAGCAAGAGCCAGCTCTTCCACTACTTCCCCGGCGGCAAGGAGGAACTGCTCCTCGCCGTGGCCCGCCACGAGGCGGACCGGGTGATCAGCGACCAGCAGCCGCAGCTCTCCTCGCTCACCTCGTGGTCCGCCTGGCAGAGCTGGCGCGACAAGGTCCTCGCCCGCTACCGGGAACAGGGCAGGAACTGTCCGCTCAACGTCGCCATGTCCCAGCTCGGGCGGACCACCGAGGGCGCGCAGGCCGTGGTGACCGAGCTGATGGAGCGCTGGCACGCCGAACTGGCCCAGGGCATCCGGCACATGCAGGGCAGCGGGGAGATCGGCCCGGACGTGGACGCCGACCGCAGCGCCGCCGCGCTGCTGGCCGGCGTCCAGGGCGGCGTGCTGATCCTGCTCTCGACCGGCACGACGGACTACCTCGAAGCGGCACTCGACCAGGGGATCGCCTTTCTGCGGCAGTCCCGGCCGACGGGCTGACGCGGGACAGCGGCGGCGGCACGTGCGGGGCCGCCGCCGACCCGGGCGCACACACCCGCCCGCGTTCGCGTACCGGTCGCTGTTAGCATGTCCGGGCCATCGATCGTGTGCGGGGCGACCGCGCACGAGTCCGACCGACAGGGAGACCAGACATGGCGGGTGACGACGACATCTCCGGGTGATACCCGGGGCTGAGCGGCCACCGGCCGGCGCCGAGGAGCGCCGCCGTCGTGGCCATGCCGTCGTTCCCTTCCGCCATGTCCCCGGCCGGGCCGCCGCCTTCGCGCGCGCCCGCCATGACACCTGAGGTCTCTCCTTCATGTCCGACGCATGCGTCGTCTGCTCCGCCCTGTCCTTCTCCTGGCCCGACGACACCCCCGTCTTCCAGGACCTGTCCTTCACCCTGGGCGGCGGCCGTACCGGCCTCGTCGCTCCGAACGGCGCGGGCAAGAGCACCCTGCTCAAGCTGATCGCCGGGGAGCTGCGGCCCGGCGGCGGCAGCGTCTCCGTCACCGGAACGCCCGGCCACCTCCCGCAGGACCTGCCCCTGACCGCCGACCTGACGGTGGCCGACGTCCTCGGCGTCGCCGCGGTGATCAGGGCGCTGGACGCCATCGAGTCCGGGGACGTGGCCGAGGAGCACTTCACCGCCGTCGGCGACGACTGGGACATCGAGGAACGCACCCGCGCCCAGCTCGACCGGCTCGGCCTGACCGATGTCACCCTCGGCCGGAGCCTCGGCACCCTCAGCGGCGGCCAGACCGTGTCGCTCGGGCTCGCGGCCCAGTTGCTGAAGCGGCCCGACGTCCTGCTGCTCGACGAACCCACCAACAACCTCGACCTCGAAGCACGGCACAGGCTGTACGACGCCCTCGACGACTTCGGCGGCTGTCTGCTGCTGGTCAGCCACGACCGGGCGCTGCTCGACCGGATGGACCGCATCGCCGAACTCGACCGCGGCGAACTCCGTTTCCACGGCGGCAACTTCACGGCCTACGAGCAGGCCGTGCGGGCCGAGCAGGAGACCGCCGAGAAGAACGTCCGCAACGCCGAACAGGAACTCAAGCGGGAGAAGCGGGAGTTGCAACAGGCCCGCGAGCGCGCCGAGCGCCGCGCGAGCAACGCGGCCCGCAATCTGAAGAACGCGGGCCTGCCCCGTATCTTCGCCGGGAACATGAAGCGGGGCGCCGAGGAGTCCGCGGGCCGGGCCGGGCAGACGCACGCCGCACGCGTCGGCGACGCCAGGGCCCGGCTCGACGAGGCGGGCCGCGCCCTGCGGGACGACCAGCGCATCGCGCTGGAGCTGCCCGGCACCCGGGTCCCGGCGGGCCGCACCGTCTTCCTCGGTACGGGGATGCGGCGGCGCCACGGCGAGCGGGACGTCTTCGCCGGAGACGGTGTCGACCTGACGATCCGCGGCCCCGAACGCATCGCCCTGACCGGGCCCAACGGCGCGGGCAAGTCCACGCTGCTGCGGCTGGTCGGCGGG
The DNA here is from genome assembly GCF_042732375.1 of Streptomyces sp. NPDC059785. Lineage (NCBI taxonomy): Bacteria > Bacillati > Actinomycetota > Actinomycetes > Kitasatosporales > Streptomycetaceae > Streptomyces > Streptomyces sp. NPDC059785. The sequence goes on along the minus strand of NZ_JBHWHV010000038.1, from coordinate 65,204 downwards.
GACCTCGCGGCGGACGGCGGCGAGCTCTCGCGCGCCGAAGGACGCGTCGCCTTCCTCTCCCAGCGGCTCGACCTCCTCGACCCCGGCCGTACGGTGGCGGAGAACTTCGCCCGCTTCGCGCCCGGCACCGCCGAGGCCGAGCGGATGAACGTGCTCGCCCGCTTCCTCTTCCGCGGTGCGCGCGCCCACCTGCCCGTCGGCGTCCTGTCCGGCGGCGAGCGGCTGCGCGCCACCCTGGCCTGCGTCCTGTACGCCGAACCGGCGCCGCAGCTCCTGCTGCTGGACGAGCCGACCAACAACCTGGACCTGGTCAGCGTGGGCCGGCTGGAGAGCGCGCTGACCGCCTACCAGGGGGCCTTCGTGGTCGTCAGCCACGACGAGCGTTTCCTCGCCGGGATCCGGGTGGGCCGGTGGCTGCGGCTGTCCGAGGGGCGGCTGCTGGAGACGGGGGCTCCCGAGGTGTGAACCGCTGACGTGCTCCTCCATGCCCGCGCCCGAGGCACCGCCCGGCGGGCCGAGACCCGATCACGTGAGGTGGACCCCCATGCCCGCATCCGACGACCAGTCACCCCGCTTCTTGCTGCCGTCCCTGTCCGCGTCCGACGCGTCGCCCCTGCTCGCCCGCGATCTGGTCCGCTCCCTCGGCGGCCGGCGGGTCCTGGACGGTGTCTCCCTCACCGCCGCCCCCGGCCGCCGCATCGGCCTGATCGGGGAGAACGGGGCGGGCAAGTCGACCCTGCTGCGGCTGCTCGCCGGGGCCGACGCGCCCGACTCCGGCAGCGTCGTACGCCCCGCCGACCTCGGCTTCCTGCACCAGGAGATGCCCTACGACCCCGCCGCCACGATCGCCGGAGTGCTCGACGACGCGCTTGCCGAGGCCCGCGACGACCTCGCCGAACTCGACCGGCTGACCCGGCGGATCGCCGAGGCGCCGGCGGACTCCCCCGGCCACGCCGACCTGCTCGACGCGTACGGGCAACGGCTCGAACAGGCCCAGGAGCGGGAGTCCTGGGACGCCGACCGGCGTGCCGCGATCGTGCTCGCCGGGCTCGGCCTCGGCGGATTCGGGCACGGGCGGACGCTCGGCTCGCTGTCCGGCGGGCAGCGCGGCCGGCTCGCGCTCGCCGCGCTGCTGCTGCGCAGGCCGTCGGCGCTGCTCCTGGACGAGCCCACCAACCACCTCGACGACGGCGCGGCCGCCTTCCTGGAGGGGCAGGTGCGCGCCCTGTCCGGAGTCGTCGTGGTGGCCAGTCACGACCGGGCGTTCCTGGACGCCGTCTGCACGGATGTGATCGACCTCGATCCGGCGGTCGACGGACCCGTCCGGTACGGCGGCAACTACAGCGCCTACCTGGCCCACAAGCGCGCGGAGCGGGCGCGGTGGGAGGAGCGCCACGCGGCCGAGCAGGAGGAGCTGGCCGGGCTGCGCCACGCGGTCGACGTGACCGCGCACCGGGTCGCCCCCGACCGGGAGCGGCGCGACAACGAGAAGATGGGGTACGGCCACCGCGGCGGGCGGGTGCAGAGCCAGATCTCGCGGCGGGTGCGCAACGCCGCGCGCAGACTGGAGCTGTTGGAGCGCGAGCAGGTCGGCGCACCGCCGCCGCCCCTGCGGTTCCGGCGCACGGCGCTCGCCGCGCCGGCCGCGGAGGGGACGGCCGTCTCCCTGCGCGGCGTACGCGTGCCGGGGCGGCTCACCGTCGACCGCCTCGACGTGTCGGCCACCGAGCGGCTGCTGGTCTCCGGGGCGAACGGCTCCGGGAAGTCGACGCTCCTCGCGGTGCTCGCCGGGCGTCCGGTGCCGGACGGCGAGGTGCGGCGCAGGCGCGGGCTGACCGTGGGCGTACTCGAACAGGACACCGTGTTCGCCCGCCCCGACCGCACCGTCCGCGACACGTACGAGCTGGCCCTCGGCGCCGGGCAGGCCGCGGCCGTCCCGCTGGACTCCCTCGGCCTGCTCGCCGAGACCGACCTCGGCGCCCCCTGAAATTTCTCCGGGTTCACATCACCGATTGGACAGGTGACATTCCTTGCCGGTACTGGCATCACCTGCCAGAATGGTGATGTGAACCTGGAACACGTCTTCGTCTGCGGGAACCCGGCCCTCGACTTCGCCGCGACGCTCCGCGCCCGCCGCTCGGCGCGGTTCGAGATGTTCGTCTCGCCGGACCGGCTGAACGCCTGGTACGTGGAGTCCGGCGTCGTCGACTTCGTCTCCCCCGGCCAGGACTCCGACGTCGAGGAGGCCATCGTCGTACGGGAGGCCGTCTACCGGCTCGTCACCGCCCGCCGGCTCGGCGAGCCGTACGACGACGAGGCGCTGACCGTGGTCAACGCCGCGGCGCGCAAGCCCGCCGCGGCGCCCCGGCTCACCACCGCCGGACGGCGGACGGACGCGACGCCCGCCGAGGCCCTGGCGACCGTGGCGCGGCAGGCCGTCGAGCTCCTCAGCGGGCCGGACGTGCCCCTGATGAAGGAGTGCGGCAACCCCGAGTGCACGCGTGTGTACATCGACCGCTCGCGCGGCATGCGCCGGCAGTGGTGCGGCATGGAGTCCTGCGGGAACAAGATCAAGGCGGCCGCCTACCGCGCCCGCAAGAAGCAGGCGCAGACCGCCACCGCCCACTGACCGGAGCCTCCGCCGGACGGGGCGTTGTCAGACCCTGCCTCTAGGGTGATCGGCATGTCGGTTCCCGTACTTGCTCTCGCCCACTGTCCGCTGACCCCGCAGGCCGTCGCCGAATACGTCGGCCTGCCCACGGCACCGCACGTCCCGGAGGACTTCGACGCCGTCGAGGCCGAGGTGGAGCGGCGCGGGTGGGACTTCACCGAGATGGTCTGCGAATCCCTGCTCACCGGTTCCGGGCACGTGGTGTGCGCCGACGGGATGAGCCCGTTCGGCCGGCCCGGCATACGGTCCTTCCTGGTGTTCGGAGAGCTGTATCCGCCGGACCCGGACGACGAGCCGCTGGACAACGGCCCCTGGCTGTACGGCCTCATCGACGACTGGCAGGCGCTGCCCGGCTGGTCGGGGCAGCGGCCGTGCACCGCGCAGGACTGCGAGGCCGTACTGGCCCGGGCGGCGCGGACGGTGGCGGAGCATCTCGGCGCGGAGCCCGAGCGGACCGTGCCGTCGGCCGACGAGGCGCTCGGCCCCTCGCTCCCGCAGTACATCTGGCGCACCGGCACGCACGCCCTGATAGTCGGTCCGGCCTCCGACAACGGCCCGTACGGCTATCTGACCCACCTCCAGCTCTCCTGCACCCCGCTCGACTGCGCCCCGGAGCTGCCGCCCGCGGGGGAGGAGGAGGCGCTGCGGGGGTGGATCCGCGCGCACATCGATTGGTGAGAACGGTGCGCGTATCGGCGGGTGTGGCCGGGCCGGTGCGGGGAGCCTTCACCCGGCTCCGCCGGGATCCGTCTCCCTCGTTCCGAGCACGGCGCACCCGAGTTCCTGTGCCAGCAGGCCGCGCTGACGTCCCGTCAGGGGCCAGAGCAGTACGACCGTATCGGCCGCCGTCGCGGCGCGGAGTGCGGCGACCTCGCGGACCTTTCCGTTACGGAGGACGGTGCGGGGCGAGAGCGGCAGATGCATCTTGCGGACGCCGCCGTCGGACACGCCACGGCGCTGGACTGCCCGTCCCACCACCTCGGCGCCGCGTCCCGTCAGCTCGGCGACGGCCGCGTCCATGACGTCACCGAAGTCCTTCCGCTTGGCGGAGAAGTAGCCGACGAGGACCACGCGGGCACCGGTGAGATCCGGCACCCCGGCGGGCCGGGGCGCCCGCTCGGTGCGCGTTCGCCTCGCCTGCCGTCTCCCCTGCCCGCCGTTCCGGTGCATGACCGCACCGTAAGCGCGGACATCCGTGGCTACACCTGGTTTTCGAAGCCTGCGAGGACCGCGGCCACGGCCTTGCGGACGGCTTCGGGCGTCGGCGGGGTGCCGCGTCTGTCGGCGAACAGCATGTGCGCGGCGCCGATCAGGGTGGGCGCGAGGGTGTCGACGTCGGCGTCCGCGGTGATCCGGCCGAGTGCGCGCTCGGCGGTGAGGTAACCGGCGATCGCGGCGGCGGCGTCCGTCAGGAGCGGGACGCCGGTGGGCCTGGCCTTGCGCAGCCGGGCGCGCAGACCGTCGCGGGAGATGACGAGGCTGACGATGGCCACCGCGACCGAGCCGAAGAGATCCGTCAGCGTCCGCGTGAGGTTGCCGGTGACGGTGCCCGTGCCCGCGGACTCGCGCAGGCCCGCCGACTGCACCTCGACCCGGGCCGCGCGGTCCAGGACGAGTTCGGCGAGGAAGGTGTCGAAGTCGGCGAAGTGCCGGTGCAGGACCCCCTTGGCGCAGTTGGCCTCCGTGGTGACCGCCCGGCTGGTCAGCACGCTGGGCCCGTCCCGCAGCAGCACCCGCTCCGCGGCGTCGAAGAGCTGCTCGCGAACGTCACGGATGGCTACTCCTGTGGGCACCACGCACTTCCTTCCGTCATGACGGGCTCACCCGGTCGCCCAGCTCGGCCGGCCACCCGGTCGCCCGGCTCGGCCGATCGTCCAGGTCGGCCGGCTCGGCCGGTCTTCCGTCCCGCTTCCGTCGCCCGCCCCCGTCGTCCGGCTCCATTGACGAGTGGGCACTTGCCCACTCATAGTGGGCGCATGCCCACTTTACCTGCGGAGAACAGTCCACGGCACGGCCGGCCCGAACCCGCGCCCCATCAACAGCGCGACGTGGCCGAGTCGTTCGGCGCGGACGCCGAGCGCTACGACCGGGCCCGCCCCCGCTATCCCCGCGCCCTCGTGGAGCGGATCGTCGCCGTGAGCCCCGGGCCCGACGTCCTCGACGTCGGCTGCGGCACCGGCATCGTGGCCCGGCAGTGCGCGGCGGCGGGGTGCCGCGTGCTGGGGGTCGACGCCGACGCACGGATGGCCGACCTGGCGCGGCGGCACGGACTCGACGTGGAGGTGGCGCCGTTCGAGACCTGGGACCCGGCCGGACGGACCTTCGACGCCGTCGTCTCCGGACAGACCTGGCACTGGGTGGATCCGCTCGCCGGAGCCGACCGGGCGGCCCGGGTGCTGCGCCCCGGCGGTCTGCTGGCCCTGTTCTGGAACGCGGGCCGCCCACCGGCCGAACTGGCCGAGGCCTTCGCCGGGGTCTGCGACCGGCTGGTGCCCGGCTCGCTCGCCGCCCGGCAGTGGTCGGGGCCGGCCGTGGACGGGTACGCGGCGCTGTGCGGCAAGGCCGCCGAGGGCATGGTGCGGGCGGGGGCGTTCACCGAGCCCGAGCGGTGGCGCTTTGACTGGGAGCGGCACTACACCCGGGACGAGTGGCTGGACCAGCTGCCCACCCAGGGCGCCTTCACCCGGCTCCCGGAAGCCGAACTGGCCGAGGTGCTGGACGGCATCGGCGCCGCCGTCGACGCGGCAGGGGGCGGCTTCACGATGCGCTACGCCACCGTGGCCGCCGCAGCGACGCGAACCGGCACGGCCTGATCCACCGTCCGGCGTCCATCGCGCGCCCGGTGTCAATCGCGACGCCCCCGAATCGCTCGATGGAGGTGCGTCCGAGAACCCCTCGGGACCGGAAGCAGTTGTCCTTCGCGACAGCGCTCGCCGAAAGCCAGGTCCACGGCGCGAGCGACACCGACGGGCTCACGCACACCCTCCATGCCCGGCTACGTGTGTGAGACCGATGTGGTGGGGGGCCTCTCCCGGACCCCCACCACAGCCCTCCTCCCCCAGCCCCGCCCCGACGGTCGGCGCCGCCGTCAGACGGCCGGTGTGCCGCGCGGCCGGATCAGACCGCCGGTGTGCCGCGCGGCCGGATCAGACCGCTCTCGTAGGCCAGGATCGTGGCCTGTACCCGGTCGCGCAGGCCGAGCTTCTTCAGCAGCGCGTTGACGTGCGTCTTGACCGTGCCGGTGGTGACGCCGAGCTCCGTGCCGATCTCGGCGTTGGTCAGACCGGACGCGAGGTGCAGCAGCACCTGCCGCTCGCGCGGGGTGAGCGCGGCCAGCGCTCCGGTGACGGCGGGCGGCGGCGGTGCGCCCTGGGCGAAGGTGTCGATGAGGCGGCGGGTGACACCCGGGGCGAGGATGCCGTCGCCCGCGGCCACCACCCGTACGGCCGCGAGCAGGTCCTCGGGCAGCGCGTCCTTGAGCAGGAACCCCGACGCGCCGGCCCGCAGCGCCTCGTACACGTACGCGTCGAGGTCGAAGGTGGTGAGGACGAGCACGCGTGGGGCGTTGTCGAGGGCGGTGACGAGGCGGGTCGCGGTGAGTCCGTCCATGCCGGGCATCCGGATGTCCATCAGGACGAGATCGGGGGCCACGGCCGCCGCGAGCGACACCGCCGACGCACCGTCGCCCGCCTCGCCCACCACCGTCAGATCGGCTTCGGCGTCCACGATGGCGGCGAAGCCCGCGCGGACCACGGGCTGGTCGTCGACGACCATCACGCGTATGACGACGGGGACACCTCCTGGGCGGGGGCCGGGTGCGAACCGGCCGGCAGGGACACCCGTACCGTACCGGCCGGGTCGAACGCGATACGGCCCTCCCCCGTGCCGGCCCGCACCCGCAGACGTTCCGCGACGGGACCGGCGACGGCGAGCCGCACCCCGGTGACCGTCAGGTGCAGGGTGCCGCGGCGGCGGCGCAGGGTGACCCGGGCCGGGTTCCGGTCGCCCGCGCCGAGGGCCGCCTCGACGATGCGGTACGCCGACAGGGCGACGGCGGGCGGCAGTTCCGCCGCGGCCCCGGGCAGACCGCGCAGCGTCACGTCCCGGCCGGCCGTGCGCAGCGAGCGGCACAGCGGTTCCAGGTCGGCCAGGGTCGGCGCCGGGTCCTGCGGACCGGGTGCGCCGGTGTCGCCGAGGCCGTGCAGCAGTTCGCGCATGGCGGCCAGGGCGGACCTGGCGGTGACCGCCACGTCCGCGAGCCGTTCCTGCCGGGCGTGTTCGACGAGCGCCGCCGTACGGTCGAGCACCGCGTCGTGCAGCCGGGCCGCCAGCCGCCGGCGTTCCGCGTCGGCGGCCAGGCCAGCGTGCCACTCGGTGCTGGCGAGCGCGTGGTCCTCGTGGGCCAGGACGCGCAGCCTGCGGCGGCGGACGGCGAGGCCCGCGCCCCACGGCGCGAGGAAGAGGACGCACAGCGCCAGGCACAGTGGTACGGCGATCGCGAGCGCCACGAGCCCTGAGGCGGCCTCGCCGCCCAGCTCCCCGTCGGCGGCGGCGGTCGCCGTCCAGACCGCCGCCGTCCCCGCCGCGGCCACGACCGGCGACGGCCAGGTGCGGGCCGCGCCCCGGCCGTAGACGGCGAGGGCGTACACCGCGGCAAGTTCGGCGACCACTCCCCCGGCGACGAACTCCCCCGTCCCGGGCGGCAGTACGGACCGGGCGACGGCGACGGGCCACAACCAGGCGGTCGCCAGTACCCCCGCGAACGCCGCCCACGGAGACCGCCGCCGCCACAGCAGGGGCAGGGCGTGCACGGCCAGCAGCGCGGCCAGGACGGCGAGGCCCGTCGGTGCGGCGCGGCGGCCGGGTTCCGGAACGTCCTCCAGGGCGGCGAGGGCGACGACGAGCGGGAGGACCGTGGCGGTGAACGCCAGCGCCGGGTCGGCGAGGCGCTGTTCGCGCAGGACGTCGCGGCGCCACTGACCTGCGGCGGCCGGCCGCGGGCCCGTCATGTCCGGCAGGGTGGCCCGCACCCGCCAGCCCCCGTCGGGCCCCGGCCCCGCGGTCAGTTCCCCGCCGGCCGCCGCCGCGCGCGCCCGCATGCCCGCGACCCCGCGCCCCGAGCCGAGGCCGCCGGTGGCCGGGGACGCGGCGGCGCGGCCCGGGGTGTTGTCGACGCTCAGCGCGAGTTGTCCGTTCGTGCGGCGGACGGTGACGGTCACCGCGGCGCCGGGTGCGTGGCGCAGCGCGTTGGTGAGGGCCTCCCGGACGATGCCGTGCACCGCTTCGGCCGCCGGGCCCGCCAGGTTCCCGGGCAGCTCCGTGGTGATGGGCCGGCCCAGCCTGCCGAAACCGGCGACGAGCTCCTCGATCCGCCCGGTCGTGGACTGCTGCCGCCACCCGGTTCCGAAGCGGTCGGAGCCGCCGTGATCAGCATGACGGCTGTCACTGTGGCTGTGGCTGTGGCTGTCGCTGTGACTGTCACTGTGGCTGTGGCTGTCGCTGTCGCTGTCGCTGTCGCGCAGGAGGCCGACCAGCCGTCGCAGCGCGGTCAGGGTCTCGGTGCCGGTGCGCTCGGCGAACGCGAGCGCCTCGGCCGTCAGGGCGGGTCGGCCGTCGCCGAGCCTGCGCGCGGCGTCCACGGTGATGACGACCGAGGTCAGGTGGTGGGCGCTGACATCGTGCAACTCCCGCGCCAGTCGCTCGCGTTCGTCGTCGCCCGCCCGCTGTCTGCCGTGCTCGGCCGCGGCCAGCCGCCGGGCCGCCGTCAGCCGGCCCGCGAGCCACTGCCGGCGCGCCTCGCCGAGCCCTGCGCAGCTCACGTACACGAGCGCGCCGATCGTCCACTCCGCCACGAGCGCGGGATGCGGTCCGATGCGTGCGAAGGACAGCAGCCACTCCGTGCCGACGCCCGCGGTGACGGCGCACAGGGTCACGGGCACCGGGCAGTGGACCGCCACGGAGTACAGGGCGACGAGCACTCCGACGCCCAAGTACTCGTCCGGGCAGGCCAGTTGGCCCAGTACGAGCGCGGCGAGGGTACCGGCGAGGGCCCGTACCGGTGTCCGGCGCCGGAAGCCCAGGGCGGCCGTCTCTCCGGCGAGCGCGAGCAGCATGCCGGTGACGGCGGCCGTGCCCGGCGGCTGTGTACCGGTCAGCGCGGTCCCGGGCCACAGCCGGCCGAGCTGTGCGGCGGCGAGGCATCCGGGGAGCAGCCAGTTGCGTATGGTTCCCATGTCTCGCCCGAGCGTACGGTGCGGCTGCCAGCCGGGGCATGCGCCGTCGGGGACGAGGGGGACCAGGCGGAGCGCACGGCATGGAGTCGGGGATGGGCGCAGAGGACGCGCGGGGGACGGCGGAGCGGCTGCGGGCGATCAGCGGTGAGCTGTCGGACCGTTTCTACGAGCGGGACGACGTGGTGCGGACGCTGGTGGTGACGCTGCTGGCGGGGCAGCACTCGCTGGTGCTCGGCCCGCCCGGGACGGCCAAGTCCGAGCTGGCCCGGGAGCTGACGGGCCGGATCGAGGGGGCGGCGTACTGGGAGATCCTGCTGTCGAAGTTCACCGCGCCCACGCGGATGTTCGGGCCCATCGACGTCGCCGCGCTCGCCGGGGGCGAGTACCGGCAGGTGTACGACGGCCGGGCCACCACCGCGCATATCGCGTTCATCGACGAGATCTTCAAGTGCTCCACGGCTGCGCTGAACGAAACCCTCGGCTTCCTCAACGAGCGGATCTACCACCCCGAGAACGGCGGTGAGCCGATCCGCTGCCCGCTGATCGGGGCGATCACGGCGAGCAACGAGCTGCCGGTCGGCGAGGACTCGGCCGCGATCTACGACCGGCTGCTGGTGCGGATCGAGGTCGGTTACCTGGAGGATCCCTCGAACTTCGCGGCGCTGGTCCGCTCCGCCGTCAGCCGCCCGGCGGCGCCGGCCCGGACCACGGTCGCACTGGCCGCATTGCAGCGGGCCGTGACCGATTCCGTCCCGGCCGTGGAGGTACCGGACGCGATCGTCGACGCGGTGTGCACGCTGCGGGCCGCGCTGCGCCGCCGGGAGCTCGTCGCCTCCGACCGGCGCTGGCGGCAGGCCGTACGTCTGCTCCAGGCGTCCGCGTACCTCGACGGCCGCCCGGCGGTCGCCGAGACCGACCTGTCGGTGCTGACCCACGTGCTGTGGAACTCCCCGGCCGAACGCCCGGCCGTCGAGCGCGAGGTGCTGAACCTGGTCAACCCCGACGCCAAGGAGGCGCTCGACCTGGCCGACACCATCGGGGAGCTGGAGGCCCAGCTCGACGCGATGGCGGGGCAGTCCCGCGAGGCGCTGAGCGAGTGGGTCATCAAGCACGCCCACCACAAACTCGCCATGGCCGGAAGACGGCTGGAGAAGCTGCGCGCGGAGGCGGCGGGCGCGGGGCGCTCCACCGCCGCCATCGACCGCGTCACCGCCCGCCAGCGCGCCGTCCGCGCCCGCGTCCTCACCGAAGCCCTGGGCGTGGACGCAAGCATGATCGAGGCACAGCTCTGACCGGGGCGGGAGGAGAGAGGGAGGGAGGGAGGATGAGCGGGGGCGCGGTACCGGGTGGGCCGAATCGGGGTGCGAGCGGGACGCCGGGCGGGCCGGACGGAGGTGGGGCGCCAGGCGGGGCGGCGAACGCGTCGAGTGAGGGCGGGGCGCCGGGCAAGCCGGGCCAGGGCGGGGTGCAGAGCAGACCGGGCCAGAGCGGGCCGACTGCGGGCGCGGCGACGGGTGGGCTCGGCACGGGCGGGGCGGCGAGCGCGTCGGGCGAAGGCGGGACGCCGGGCGGGCCGGACGGACGCGGGGCACCAGGCGGGGCGGCGAACGCGTCGAGTGCGGGCGGGGCGCCGGGCAAGCCGGGCCAGGGCGGGGTGCAGAGCAGACCGGGCCAGAGCGGGCCGACTGCGGGCGCGGCGACGGGTGGGCTCGGCACGGGCGGGGCGGCGAGCGCGTCGGGCGAAGGCGGGGCGCCGGGCGGGCCGGGCGGACGCGGGACGCCGGGTGGGCCGGGCACGGGCGGGACGCCGGGTGGGCCGGGCACCGGCGGGGTGGCCGGTGCTGCTGACGTGGGTGAGGCGTCGCGTCCGTTGGGCGGAGGTGGGGTGTCCGGGTCGTTGGGTGCGTTGGTGACGGCGGTCGGGCGGTGGGTCGGGGGGGCCGGTTCCGGTGGGGGTGTCGGGGGGTGTGTCTCCGTCGTCGTCGCGGATCGGTTCGACCGGGTCGCCTGGGGCGACACCTACGCGCAGTCGGCGGGGCTGCGCGAGCTGGCCGGGGAGCTGGCCGGGCGTCACGAGCACGCCGCCGACCTCCTGGCGGACGCCTTCCTCGCCGCGTACAAGATGGTCCCGAAGGTGCGCGAGCCCGCGGAGATGGATCCGTCGCGGCTGGTCAACCACCAGGTCATCAGCTCGCTGGTGGAGTCCCCGGAGTTCGCCGGGCTGCACCGGGAGACGGCCGGCGACCCGTACGCCGCCGCCATGGCCGTACTCGCCCAGGCCCCCGCGCTGCGCGCGCTGCTGGAGCGTTCCCGGGAGGCACGCGAGCAGGCCGCGCGGGCGGGGCAGGCGCGGCGGGCCGCCGAGGACGCGGCGGACGCCGTGAGCGAGGCGCTCCAGCGGGCCGCCGCCGAGGCCGCGACGGACGGCACCGTGCCGGACCCGGCCGCCGACGCCGTCCGGCAGGCGGCAGGGGCCGCGCAGGCCGCCGAGGCCACCGCGCGGCGGGCCGCCCGGGGCGCCGCGCAGGCGCTCGCGGCGGCGGCCCCCGGCCTCCGGGCCGGCGCGCACGACGCGGCGGCGCGGGCGGCCGGGGCCGTACGGGCGGAGGCGGCGCTGCTGCGGGCCTGGGGCGTCGCCCCCGGCGAACTGGAGCGGATGCCGTTCGACGAGCGCGCCCGGCTCGCCGAACGGCTGCGCACCGGCCGCCTCGCCCGCTGGGCCGAACTCATCGGCCGCTTCCGGCAGATGGCCGCGGGCGAACGCGCCCGCAAGGTGGAGAACACCACCGGGGAACTGGTCGGCGTCACGCTCGGCGACGACCTCTCCCGCGTCATCCCCTCCGAACTCGCGGGCCTCGGCCTGCCCGCGCTGCGCGCGGTGTTCGCCGCCCGCTACGCCGCAGGTGAGCTGATGCTCTACGACAGCCAGGGCGAGCAGGCCACCGGCCGGGGCGCTGTCATCGCGTGCGTGGACACCTCGCACTCCATGTACGTGGAAGGCCCCGGCTCAGTCACCCGGGAGGCGTGGACCAAGGCGTGCGCCCTGGCGCTGCTCGACCAGGCCCGCTCCGCGGGACGCGACTTCGTCGGCATCCTGTTCTCCGCCCCCGGCAGGCTCCAGGTCTTCCGGTTCCCGGCCGCCGAGCCCGCCGGCATCGCCCGGACCCTCGACTTCGCGGAGAGCTTCCTCGGCGGCGGCACCAGTTACCAGACACCCCTGTCGGCCGCCGCCGAACTGCTGGCGGCGGAGTTCGACGACACCGCCCGCGCCCGCGGCGACATCGTGCTGCTCACCGACGACGAGTGCGGCGTCACCGAGGAGTGGACGCGCGGCTGGAACGACGCCAAGCACCGGCTGGGCTTCCGCGTCTTCGGGGTGGCCGTCGGCGCTCCGGACGCGGCCGGGACCGGTTCGGTCCTGGAGGCGCTGTGCGACAACCTCCGCTCCGTCGAGGACTTCACCGACGTCCAGGCCGCCGCCGACCTGTTCCGCGTGATCTGAGAGCCCCTGTCCAATCCCTACCCTGGGACAGAGGCGAAGGTCGTGCCGGCGGCCGATGGCGGGACGGATCCGGACCGGCAGGCTGAGGGCATGACGATTCCACCGGCGCCCGCGCCCCTGACGTACCACCGGCTGGCCCGCCTCTCCCTGTCCCACCGCTGGTGGCGGCCGGTGACCGGGACGCTCTTCGTGGCCGTGGGCTGGGTCCTCCTGCTCGGTCTGCTCGACCTCTCGCTGTCCGGCCTGGGTGCCCTCAAGGGGTACCCCGAAGGACCGGACGGGTGGGTCGAGTTCGGTCCGGTGACGGGCACGGCCGTCGATCTGCTGCTCATCGCGACCGCCATACCCGTCGTCCTCCTGGCCGTCCGCTGGATCGGTCGGCGGCCCGCCGGTACGGCGTCCTCGGTGACCGGCCGGCTGCGGTGGCGCCTGCTGGGCAGCTGCGTGCTGCTGGCGCTGCCCGTCCTCGCCGTGTCGGCCTGCGTGCTGCTGCTGGTGCCGGGCGTCTCGGAGCCGCCGTCCCGGTGGGCGGGGTTCGACGTCTTCCTGCCCGCCCTCGCGATGCTCGTCGTCCTGGTGCCGCTCCAGGCGGCGGCCGAGGAGTACGTCTTCCGGGGCTGGCTGCTTCAGGCGGCGGGCGCCTTCTTCCGGTCGCCGTGGATCGCGGTCCTCCCGCAGGCCGTGCTGTTCGCCGCGGCCCACGGCTGGGGCACCGCGTGGGGCTTCGCCGACCTGACCGTCTACGGGGTGCTGGCCGGCTGGCTGACCGTGCGCACCGGCGGTCTCGAGGCGGCCATCGGCCTGCACGCGGTCAACAACCTGCTGGCCTTCGGGCTGAGCGCGGCGGTGGTCGACGGCCTGAAGAGCGACGAGACGGCCGCCGACGCGACCTGGCAGATCGTGGCCGTCGACCTCGCGGGCGCCGCGGTGTACGCGCTGGCGGTGCTGTGGCTCGTGCGGCGCAGGCCCCTGGCCCGCACGGCCGCCGCTCCGGTGCCCGCGCCGCCCGATGCCCCGTGGCCGCCGGTCCCGTTCCCTGGCGCCACGCTCGGTTTCCCCAACGCGGCAACCGGCTTCCCCGGCTTCGCGGCGGGCCGGGAACCGGCCGGATACCTCGCTGCTCCGGCCGCACCGGTCCCTTATGCTCCCTCTGCTCCCCACCCGTACGCGCCCGGCGGACAGGCCGACGGGCCCGGCCCGCTGGAGGAGAACGGCCACGGTGGCTGATACGGGGGTGGCGGGGCCGAGGGGCGACGTCCGTCCGGGGAACCGCCCCTCGGGGGAAAGGGCGGGCGCCTCCTCGGCCCCGGGAACGAGTATGTCGCCCGGCAATCACGCAGCAGGCACGCATGACCGAGGTTGGCCGGTAGGCACCGTCCGCGCGCGGCACCGGCCGTACGCCGCCAGCGGATACACGCCGAAGCGGAAACAGCGGCCCCGCCCTGCTTGGCAGAGAACCACCGGGCGGCGGCCCGGCCCCCGTATCCAGCCCGGCGCGGCACCACCGATGAGTTCACACGGCCCGCGCCGTCCAACAGGACGAGCGCGAACGCACACCCACCCACACCGCACCACACACCGACGGCTTCAGGGAGGCTCCCATGAGGAAGATCGTGGCGGAACTGTTCATCTCGCTCGACGGTGTCGTCGAGACCCCCGACAAGTGGCACTTCCCGTACTTCAACGACGAGATGGGAGCGGCCGTCGGTGACACCCTCGGCACCACGGACACCCTGCTCCTGGGCCGCAGGACGTACGAGGTCTTCGCCGGGGCCTGGCCGGAGCGGGAGGCGGCGGGCGGCGAGGACGCCTCCTTCGCCAAGATCCTCGGCGACGCCCGGAAGATCGTCGTGTCGCACCAGGACCTCGAGTTCACCTGGCGCAACTCCGAGGTGCTCCGGGGCGACTTCGTCGAGGCGGTGACCGCCCTGAAGAACGAGCCGGGCGGCCGTATCGGGATGAGCGGCTCGGTCTCCGTGGTCCGTCAGCTGCTGGACGCCGGGCTGCTGGACGAACTGCACCTGCTGGTGCACCCCATCGCCGTCCGCAAGGGCATGCGGCTCTTCGAGGAGGGCGAGACGATGGTCCCGCTGAAGCTGATCTCCTCCGAGACCTTCAGCACCGGGGTGCTGAACCTGCTCTACGCGCCCGCCGAGCGGATCGGCGAGGGAAGCTACGAGAACGCCAAGGGCGATCTCCGGCAGTGACCGTCATCGGCGGTTCCCGTCGCTTCCGCCCCGGATCCGTTCCGGGGCGGAAGCGGCTCGATGCCCCTTTGATGCCCTTGATGCCTATGAAAGGTAGGTATGGGTAGGAGGAATGGAGCAATCAGCGAAGTGGAGAGGGGAAATCGTGATCTTCACGCTGTGCACCGCCGGACCTCTGCTGCTGGCCCTGCTCCTGCTCTACCGACCGCACCCACACCACGCGCCACGCCACAAACGGGACGTCTGACCCGGGCGGCAGACCCCGTAAGGCACGGGCACCGGCAGGCCCTGTACGGCGCTCAGGGCACCGTCGAGCCCTACGCGGCCAGGCCCTCCGGCGCCGGTTGCGCCTTCTCGTGCGGCGAGAAGACCGCGTCCCGGGTCTCGCGCATCATGACGTACACCACGAGCGAGACGGCCGCGCAGCCGGTGACGTACCAGTAGAAGCCCGACTCGATCCCCGCGTCCTTGAACCAGAGCGCCACGTATTCGGCGGTCCCGCCGAACAGGGCGTTGGCGATCGCGTAGGGCAGGGCGACACCCAGCGCGCGGATGTGCGTCGGGAAGAGCTCCGCCTTCACCACGGCGCTGATGGAGGTATAGCCGGTGATGATCACCAGTCCGGCCAGCATCAGCCCCAGCGCTCCGCCGAAGGTCGAGACATGTCCCAGTGCCGTCATGATCGGCACGGTGAAGAGCACGGCGCCGATGCCGAAGGTGATCAGCAGGGGCCGACGGCCGATCCGGTCGGAGAGCGCGCCGGCCAGTGGCTGGAGCAGCATGAAGACGATCAGCGCGCAGAAGCTGACGAGCGCCGCGTCGTCCTTGCTCATGCCCGCCGTGTTGGACAGGTACTTGGTCAGATACGTGGAGTACGTGTAGTCGCAGAGCGTGCCGCCCATGCTGAACGCGAGGATCATGACGAACTCGCGCTTGTACTCGAGGAGTCCGCGCAGCGTGCCGCGCTTGGCGGCCTGGGGGTCGGCCTCGTCCAGTTCCTCGTAGGCCTCGGTCTCCAGCAGGTTGCGGCGGAGCCAGAAGATGCCGGCCGCGCCGATGGCGCCCACCACGAACGGGATGCGCCAGCCCCAGGAGCCGAGGACCTCGTCGGACATGGTGTGCTGGAGGGTGATCTGCATGCCGAGGCCGATGAGCTGGCCGATCTTCATGGACACCATCTGCCAGCTCGCGAAGAAGCCGCGCCTGCCGGGCGTGGACGCCTCGCTGAGGTAGGTGGCGCTGGCCGCGTACTCGCCGCCCACGGAGAGTCCTTGCAGCAGGCGGGCCACGAGCAGGACCACCGCTCCGAAGTAGCCGACCTGCGCGTAGGTCGGCGCGACGGCGATCAGGATGGCGCTCAGCGACATCAGGGTGACGGTGGTGGTGAGGGCGGCCTTGCGGCCCTTGCGGTCCCCGACGCGGCCGAGCAGCCAGCCGCCGACCGGGCGCATGAAGAAGCCGACCGCGAAGATGCCCGCCGTGTGCAGCAGCTGCGCGGTGGCGTCGCTCTCGGGGAAGAACTCGGCGGCGAAGTACACGGAGAAGGTCGAGTAGACGAACCAGTCGTACCACTCGATCATGTTGCCGACGGAACCGCCGACCAGTGCCTTCCATGGGCTGTGCGCCGTGGTGGGGGCGGGTGTGTCCGTGCTGGCCACGGTCATCTCCTTGCGACTCGGGGGACGTCTGCGTGCGGCTCGGGCGGGACCGGTGCGCGACTCGGGGGGAGGAGTCCGCGGCGGTCCGTGTCACCGTGAGCCGGTGCAGCGTGGCCGACGGCCGCGGGGCGGTTCGAGGGCCCCGGGACCAGAACTAACCGTCCCTTAACACAGGTGGTGACCGGCCGCGGGCCGCTCAGGAGCGTGGTCTACATTCGGGACCTCGACGACGCGGGGTGCCGAGGGAAGCCGAGGAGAACCGAGGAGTGCCGAGGAGGACGCCGCCGCGGGAAGGGCCGGGAAAGGTGCACATACTGCTGGCCGAGGACGACGACGGTGTGGCCTCGGCGCTCGTGGAGGTCCTCTACGACCACGGACACGTCGTCCGGCGGGTGCGGCACGGCCGGGACGTGCTGACCTACCACCGCGCCGCCGAGCTGCTCCTGCTCGACCTGGGGCTGCCCGACGTCGACGGCCTGGACGTGCTGCGCCGGCTGCGGGCGGTGAGCGACCTGTCGGTGGTGGTGCTGACCGCGCGCGGCGACGAACGCTCCGTCGTACGGGGGCTGCGCCTGGGCGCCGACGACTATCTCGTCAAGCCCATCCGGCTGGCCGAGCTGCTGGCCCGGATCGACGCGGTCACCCGGCGCTCCGCGGCGCGCGGCACGCCCTCGGCGCGGACGGTACGGGCCGGTGACGTCGAGGTCGACCTCCAGGCGCGGCGGGTCCGGGTCGGCGGCGCGGAGGTGGAGCTGACCACCAAGGAGTTCGACATCCTGGCCGTGCTCGCGGGGCGGGCCGGGACCGCGGTGAGCCGTCAGCAGCTCCTGGACGAGGTGTGGGGCGACGCCTTCCACGCCGTGTCGCGCTCCCTCGACGTCCACCTCACGCAGTTGCGCGCCAAGCTGGCCCGGCCCGAACTGCTGACGACCATCCGGGGCTTCGGCTACCGCTTCGGGGACTGAGTCCGGCATGCGCACCCGGGTCCAGGCCGCGCTGCTCGCCTTCGCCGTGCTCGCCGTGGCCGCGTTCGCGATCCCGCTGCTGCTGTTCACCGCCTCCGACCGTACGCAGCAGCTCGTCCTCACCCGCACCGCCGACCTCGACCGCTTCGCCTCCCTGATGGACCAGGCCACCACGTCCGGCGACACCTCGGCGGTGGTGGCCGAGGCGCGGCGCTACACCCAGCTCTACGGCGAACCGCTCGTCGTCGTGGACGCGCGCCGTGTCCCCGTCGTGCAGACCGGAGGCATGCGCGCCGCCGACCCGGCCGTCCAGAAGCTCATCGACGCGGCCCTGCGCAACCGGACGGCACATCCCACGCGGTCGCTGCGGCCCTGGTCGCGGGGGAACGTGATGTTCGCGGAGCCCGCCGGGACCGGTACGCAGGTCACCGGCGCCGTCGTGCTGCGCGCCTCGGTGCGGAGCGCGGCGCACGACGTGGCCCTGCGCTGGGCCGCGGTCCTCGCGGGGACGGCCCTGGTCGCCGTGGCCTGCACGGTCCTCGCGCGGGCCGCGACGCGCTGGGTGGTGAGTCCGCTGCGCGGTCTCGACCGCGCCGTGGGACGGCTCGCGGCGGGGCTGCCGCCGGAGCAGACGCGGGCCGCGGGGCCGCCGGAGCTGCGGCAGCTCGCCACCGGGTTCAACCGGATGGCCAGGACCGTGACGGCGGCCTTGGAGCAGCAGCGCAGGCTGGTCGCCGACACCTCGCACCAGATGCGCAACCCGATGGCGGCGCTGCGGCTGCGCGTCGACGCCCTGCACAGCCATCTGCCCGCGTCGGCCGGCCGCACGTACAGCGGGGTCACCTCCCAGCTCGACCGGCTGGAGACGCTCCTCGACGACCTGCTCGCGCTGGCGACCGCGGAGCACCGGACGGGGGAGCTGGCCGTCCACGGGCCGGGGGACGCCCGCTGCGACGCGGCCGAGGTCGCGCTGGCCCAGCGGCGGCTGTGGGAGCCGGTCGCCCGGCGGGCAGGTTCCCGGCTGACCACGCGGGTCGCGCCGCCCGTGCCGGCCGCCTGCACGGACCGCGAACTCGCCCAGCTCACCGACATCCTGCTGGACAACGCCATCAAGTACGCGGGGCCCGGCGCCACGATCACCCTCGCCTGCGCCGTCGACGGGGGCCGGGCCGTGCTGACGGTGACGGACGACGGGCCGGGCCTCGACCCGGCGGAGACAGCCCTCGCCACGACGCGCTTCTGGCGCTCGGGCCGCCACCACGGCACCTCCGGCACCGGCCTCGGCCTCGCCATCGCCGAACAACTCCTCACGGGCCGCGACGGCCGTCTCGAACTCCGGCCCGCCCGGCCG
The DNA here is from genome assembly GCF_042732375.1 of Streptomyces sp. NPDC059785. Classification (NCBI taxonomy): domain Bacteria; kingdom Bacillati; phylum Actinomycetota; class Actinomycetes; order Kitasatosporales; family Streptomycetaceae; genus Streptomyces; species Streptomyces sp. NPDC059785. The sequence goes on along the minus strand of NZ_JBHWHV010000038.1, from coordinate 46,617 downwards.
CGCGGCCTCGAGGTCCGCGCGCTCCTGCCGGTGGCGACGGACGGGGACGGCACGGCCGCCGGCGAGGACGGTGCGCGATGACCGACCCCCGCATCCGTCCTCGTACGGGCACCCGGCCCGAGCCCCGGCCTCACCCTCGAACCGGCACCCGGTCCGAGCCCGGGCCCGGCCCTCGTACCGGCACTCGTGCCGTCTCCCGGCGCGACGCCCTGCGTCGTGGGCTCGCCGTGGCCGCGGGTGCGGGGCTCGCCGGGGTGCTCGCGGGTGACGCCCCGCTGCGGCGGCCGGAGCCGGCCGGGGTGCTGCGGCTGGCCACCGGGGAGAAGGCGGGGCTGCACGCCGCGTTCGGCCGGCTGCTCGCCCGTGAGGTGGAGGCGCGGCTGCCGCGGCTGCGCTGCCGGGTGCTCACCACCGCCGCGAGCGTGGACAACCTGCGGCTCCTCGACGCGGGCCGCGCCGACCTCGCGCTGGTGCTCACGGACACGGCGCGCACCGCCGCCGAGGGCGCGGCCCCCTTCGGCCGGCCGATCGGGCTGCGCGCGCTCGGCCGGGTCTACGAGACCTACCTTCAGTGCGCCGTCCGCGCGGACTCCGCCGTGCGCGAGGTGGCCCAACTGGCCGGGCACACCGTGTGGCTGGGCGCGGCCGGATCGGGCGGGGCCGAGCTCGGCGAACGGCTGCTGCGGGCCGCGGGACTCACCCCCGGGACCGATGTCCGCGTCCGGCACCTGCCGATGACGGCCGTCGCGGGCCGGGTGCGCTCCGGCGCCGTCGACGCGCTGCTGGTCGTGGGCGGTGCGCCCATCCCGGTGCTGTCCCGGCTCACCGCGGCGCCCGGTCTGCGCTTCCTGCCGCTGGCCGACCTGCTGCCCCGGCTCGGCGGCAGCCAGGGGCTGGCCGCCGCGGGCCTCGACCAGGTGACGCTGCCACAGGGCGCGTACGACGGGGTGAACGGGATCGCCACCATCGGCGTCTCCAACCTGCTGGTCTGCCGTCCCGGCCTCTCCCCCGGTCTCACCGAGGCGCTGACCCGGATCCTGGTGCAGAGCTCCGGCTCCCTCGTCCCCGCGCACGTGGTCGGCACCCAGTTCCTGGACGTCCGCAGCCTGATCAGTACCGGCACGATCGCCCTGCATCCGGGGGCGGTCGCGGCGTACCGGTCGCTGCACGGGTAGGACGGCGCCCGGCCGCGGTGGGCGGCGCGTGCGGGGCTCCGCTGGAGTGAATCGCCGCCCCGGCAAGGTGCGTTCCGCGCGCGGCACCCGATCGCGTCCGTGATCGCACCTTATATATCACGATGTGACTATTGCGGCAGAAGTAGTGGAGGAGCGCCTGCCCACGGGCGCCGGCTGCCCCGGTGCCCTCGGCGGCACGGACGTCTGGACCCGGCACATCGTCCGTCAGGGGACCGACGCGGACCTGACGGGCAGGACGGTCGCGGTCGTCGGCCTGGGGTACGTGGGCCTGCCCACGGCGCTGGGCCTGTGCGAGGCGGGCGCCACGGTCCTCGGGGTCGACACCAGTGAGCGGCGGCTGCGCGACGTACGGGCCGGGGCGGTCGATCTGCTGCCCGCGCAGCTCGTCCGGCTCGCCGACGCGACGGCGGACGACGCGCTGCGCCTCACCCCGGACCCGGCCGCCCTGCGCGAGGCCGACGCCGTGGTCGTCTGCGTGCCCACCCCGCTGACCGACGACCGCCGGCCCGACCTGCGGGCGCTGAGGTCGGCCTGCGCGTCGGTCGTGGAGCGGGCCCGCGCCGGCCAGCTCATCGTGCTGACGTCCACCAGCCATGTCGGCACGACCCGCGAACTGCTGCTGCGCCCGCTCGCGGAGCGGGGCCTGGTGGCCGAGGAGAACGTCCTGGTGGCCTTCGCGCCGGAGCGGATCGACCCCGGGAGCGAGCGGCATCTGCCGGAGAACACCCCGCGCGTGGTCGGCGGCGCCGGACCGCTGAGCACCCGGGCGGCCGCCGCGCTGCTGGCCCGTACCGCCTCGCGCATCCACCAGGTCCCCGACCCGGAGACGGCGGAGATGGCGAAGCTGTGGGAGAACACCTTCCGCGCCGTCAACATCGCGCTGGCCAACGAACTGTCGGACGCCTGCCGCGCCCTCGGCCTCGCCCCGGCCGCCGTCCTCGAGGCGGCCGCGACCAAGCCGTACGGGTTCATGCCCTTCTACCCGGGGCCGGGGGCGGGCGGGCACTGCATCCCGTGCGATCCGCACTACCTGCTGGCTCAGTTGAGTGGCCGTCAGCTGTCGGCACCGCTGGTCACGACGGCCATGGACGCGCTCGCCGGGCGCCCGGCCCGTGTCGCCGGCCAGGCCCTCGACCTGCTCGCGACGCGGGGCGTGCCCGTCGCCGGGGCACGGGTCCTGGTGATCGGAGTGGCGTACAAGGAAGGCGTCTCGGACGTCCGGGAGAGCCCGGCGCTCCGGCTGATCGGCCTGCTGACCTCGGCCGGTGCGGACGTCTCCTACAGCGACCCGCTGGTCCCCGCGGTCGCGCTCGACGGCCGTACGGTGCGGCACGTGCCCGACCCCCGCGCGGTGCCCTGGGACCTCGTGATCGTCCACACCGTGCAGCCGGGGGCAGAGCTGTCCTGGCTGGACGGGGCGCCGTGCGTGCTCGACACCCGCCATCGCGGCACCGTACGGCCCGCGCGGGTGACGGCATGAGCACCCTCACCGGACGGCCCGGCGCACCGGCACCGCGCGAGGAGGCGGCGGGCGAGAAGGCGGCGCGGACCGGCGGGCTGTGCGCCCAGCGGTCCGCGGGGTCCGCCGTGCGCCGGGGTCTGTCGCGCACCGTGGGCCGCCGGATCGACCGCCTGGACCGGCCGGTCCGCGCCGGACTCGTCCGGCTGCTGACGCTGACCGCCCTGCTGCCGCTGCTCCTGCTGCTGGCCCGCCGCACCTTCCTGCTGCCGCAGGGCGCCTACCTGGCCGTCGGCTACGGGCTCAGCGTCATGGGCGGCACCGTCTGCCTGCTCTACCTCGCCTACGCCTGCTACGACGACCCCGCCCGGCACCCCCTGCGCGGACGGGCCCGGGAGCACACGGAGTTCCCCGCGCTGCCCGCACACCCGAAGGTCAGCTTCCTGCTCGCCGTCAAGGACGAGCAGGACAACGTCGAGTCCTGTGTCCGTTCGATGGCCGCCAGCGACTACCCCGACCTGGACATCGTGGTCGTGGACGACGGCTCCACCGACGCCACGCCCGACGTGCTCGACGCGCTGGCCGGGGAGTTCGGCGTCACCGTCATCCGTCTCGAACAGAACATCGGCAAGAAGGCGGCCCTCGTCAGGGCCTGCGAGATGGCCGACGGCGACGTCCTGGTCTTCACCGACTCCGACTGCGTGATCGCGCCCGACGCGGTGCGCCTGTGCGTCGAGGCCATGGTCCGCCACCCCGACCTCGGCGCGCTCAGCGGCCACTGCCGCGCGCTGAACCCGCGCAGCAGCCTGCTCGCCCGGGTCCAGGACGTCTGGTACGAGGGGCAGTTCCGGATCGCGAAGGCGGCCGAGGCGGCGTTCGGCTCGGTCACCTGCGTCTCCGGTCCGCTGGCCGCCTTCCGCCGGGAGGCGATCCTCAACTACCTGCCGGCCTGGGCCGAGGACCGGTTCCTCGGCGCGCCCTTCCGCTTCGCCACCGACCGCCAGCTCACCGGCTACGTCCTGGGCCAGGCCTGGCGCGGCGAGGCCCTCAAGCGCCGCCACGCCGACTCCCCGTTCGTACGGGACCAGGACCATCCCGCACGCCGGTGGCTGGTCGGCTACAGCCGGGCGGCGCGGGTGTGGACCAACGTGCCGTCCCGGTGGCGGCCGTTCCTGCACCAGCAGGTGCGCTGGAAGAAGAGCTTCCTGCGCAACCTCTTCTTCACCGGCGGCTTCATGTGGCGGCGCGGCCCCGGCCCCGCCCTGCTGTACTACGGGCACGCCCTGTGGGTGACGGCCGCGCCGTTCATGGTCTGCTGGCACCTCGTCGTGGCACCGCTGCAACACGCGGGCGCCCTGGCGGTGCTGTACCTGACCGGGGTGGTCCTCAAGGGCTGTGTGTGGGGTCTGGCCTACCGCCTGGACAACCCCGGTGACCCGCGCTGGCGTTACCGCCCGTTGATGAGCCTGCTCTCGTGCTGCGTACTGGCCTGGCTGCTGCCGTACGCGGCGCTGACCGTCCGCCGCAGGATCTGGACGAGGAGCCCGGCGTGAAACGTCCTTCGCGGCCCGCGCGTGCCCCGCGTTCTGTGAATCCCCGGCGCCCTTCGCGTCTCCTCCGTGCCCGGCGCCCTTCGCGTGTCCCGGCTTTCCGGCGTCCCTCGCGTGCCCTGAACGTCTGGCGCCCCTCGCGTTCGCCGCGCCGCCCTCCGCAGGCCCCGCGACTGCTGCGCGGTCTCGGCCGTCTCGTCGTGCTCGCCGTCACCGCCGCCGTCCTCGCGGGCGTGTACTACGTCGTGCTCACCCGAGGCCGCCCCCTGTGAGGCCGCCCGCCGCGCAGCGGTCCACCGCCCCGTCCCGCCCGGTCCGCGGGCGTGTCCGGAACCGGCTGTTGCGCGCCGTCCTCGGGCTGCTCGCCCTGGCCGTCGTGGCCGCGCCGTTCGCCGCCGTGCGGCAGTACGAGGCCCACCGGCGCGCCGTCGCGGACCAGGCGCCCGCGCCCGGCGGGGGCGACGCCCGGCCGCGCGGCAGCGGCGGCGGCCCGCCCGCCGCGCCGGTGGTCCTCGCCTACCACGACGTCGCGCCGGACGCGGGCGGCCGCTACACGGTGACCCCGCGGTCCCTGGACGCCCAGCTCTCCGCGCTGCGGGCGGCCGGCTACCGGACGCTGTCCACCGCCGAGTTCACGGCGTACCTGCGCACCGGCCGCCCGCCGGCCCGGCGCAGCGTCTACCTCACCTTCGACGACGGCACCCGCGGCCTGTGGGTGCACGCCGACCCGATCCTGGCCAAGTACCGGATGAAGGCAGCCGCGTACCTCATCACGGGTCTCGTGGGCACGCACCGCCCCTACTACCTGTCCTGGCAGGAGACCGCGCGGATGGCCGGCTCGGGGCGCTGGGACTTCCAGGCGCACACCCGGCACAGCCACCGCCGGGCGCCCGTCGACGCCTCGGGGCGCACCGGGTCGGTGCTCGCCAACCGCCTGTGGCTGCCCGCACGCGGGCGCCTGGAGACCGAGGACGAGTACCGTCGCCGTATCGAGGCGGACCTCGACGGGTCGGCGCGCGATCTCGCGGACCACGGGCTGCCCGCGGCGCGGCTGTTCGCCTATCCGTTCTCGGAGACCGCCCAGCGCACCAACCTGGCGGGCCGTGACGTCTCGCTGCTCCAGCGCCTGCTGCGGGCCCGGTTCGCCGCGGCCCTCACCAACACCGCGCCGCGGCCGCTGCCCGCCGGGCCCCGCGCGGCGGCGGCCGGGCAGGCCCAGCGTCTGGAGGTGCTGTCCTCCACCACGCCCGCCCGGCTGCTGCGGCAGGTGTCCGAGTGGACCTCCGTCACGCCCGGCCAGGTGCGCGAGCCGCTGCGCCGGCCCGGCCGGTGGCAGGCGTCCGACGGCACCCCGGAGGCGGTGCTCGCCGCGCTCACCGGGCGTGGTCCGCACGCCGCCCGCACGGGCTGTCTCACCGCCAGGTACCGGCCCGTCGCCACGGCCGACTGGACCGCCTACCGCGTCCGGGCCACCGCCGCCGGGCTGCGCTCCACCAGCAACAGCGTCTCCGTCACCGTCCGCGACGGCAGTTCGCGCCCGGTCACCCTGACGGTGGGCCGCAACACGGCGCGGCTGACCGACCGCGTGACGGGGACGCCCGCGCCCGGTGCCGCGGCGGGCGGCGCGCCGCGCACACGGACCGGCCGCCTCGCGCCCTCCGCCGCCCACCGGCTGACCCTGCTCGTGAGCCCGCGCCGGGTCCGCGCCGTCGTCGACGGCCGTACCGTCCTCGCTCTGCGCACACCGCCGGGCTCGGATCCGGCGGAGCATTCCGGCGGTTTCGCGCTCGCCGCGCGCAACGCGACCGCCGGGGCGTGGCCGCGCTTCACCGCCCTGGACGTCGCCCCGCCGACCCCGCCGACCCCGCCGACGGACTGAACGGCCGGTCGGAGCACCGTTCCCGCGCGGCCGAAGCACGGTCCGAACCCGGCCGAATTGCGGGCGAAGCACGGGCGCAATCCGGCTGGGCGACCGGTTCCACGGGTTCATCCGCCGTTGCCGTGACACGGCCGTACGGTGCTGCGTAGGGTCGAACGGTGATCATCCGCCTGAACGGCACGCAGCCCCGTCGTGCCGCGAGGACGCGTCGTCCGGTCCGATTGTCGACAACCTGACGACAGGTTGTCGTATGCATCGGGCTGCCGTTTCGTCCTCAGCCCGTTCTAAGCTTCGGGCAGGGCAGTCCGGCACCGGCCCCACCGGTGCCAGTAGCCCCGCGCGCTTGCTCGGCCCCCGGACCCCGGGCCATGAGCCACTGTTCGTCCAGGACGGCTGGAGCCGCACCACTCAGAGCGCGGCTCCAGCCTTCGTCCTCCCCGCCGGTTCGAGCCCGGGGTGAACTCCCGCACACCCCGGGAGGGGGGAGAGGACGGTCGGTGCGGAGAAGGCCCCGGCTGGGGAGCCGGATGTTCTCCGCGCTCGCGGTCGCCGCCGGCGAGGCACAGCCCCGGCGGCGACCGCCACCGGCTCGTGCAGGCCCCGCACACGCCTGTTCACCGGCTGTATCAGCCCTCGTCGGATACGAGTGCACCACCCTGCGCGGAATATACGCTTCCGAATCTCCCGCGGCACGACGACGCCGAGGCCGCCCGGCGGATTCCGGACGTCCACGCTCCGCTCTCGTTCCGCTCTCGAAGGACGGAGGCGCCGCCCGGGGACGCCGGTCGACGTCGGAGCAACCCGGTTGGCGTTGTTGACACAGTTGCCCATGTGGCGCCTGTTGACGCTCCCCGTGGCAGCTCGAACTTACGTGCTGGGACGAGTGGGTCGCCAGCAGGGTTTGAGCCTGCTTGTACCGGCCTCTGCCAGGACTTTTCCCACGGCATGTGCCACGCGTCCCGGGCCGCGCCGACACCGATATCCACGCCGGATCACCCCGGTTGGTACCGAATTGCGGGCCGCTCCCCTCCCGGGCGGCGGCCGATCGCCGCCGCGGAGGTCCGTTCCGGCGGCCGGACGGCGGGCAACGGGGAGCGGGCGGTAGCGGCCGGGCGCGTTCGTCGGGGGCGAAGGCCCGGGTGTCTCCCGGCCCTTCGTGCCAGGGTGCGAGACATGACTACGACACCGGACGGACGCCCCGTTCCCCCGCCGCACGCCGCTGAGCGGGCCATGCTCGAAACGTGGCTCGACTTCCACCGGTCCACCCTCACGCTGAAGTGCTCGGGCCTGACGGACGACCAGTTACGCACCGCCTCCGCGGCGCCCTCACCGATGACACTGCTCGGACTGGTCCAGCACCTGGCCGAGGTCGAACGCAACTGGTTCCAGCGGGTGTTCGCGGGCCAGGACGTCGACCGGCTGTTCGGGCGGGCCGAGTCCGACGGGTTCGCCCTCGACCCGGACCGTGGACTCGACGAGGCGCTCGCCCTCTGGCGGAAGGAGGTCGAACGGGGCCGCGAGATCATCGCCGCCGCGTCACTGGACGACTGCGGCGTACTGCCCGAACCCGACGCCCGGATCGTCGGCGACACCGAGGTCTCCCTGCGCTGGATCCTCATCCACCTGATCGAGGAGTACGCACGCCACAACGGGCACGCCGATCTGATCCGGGAGCGCATCGACGGCACCACGGGGGCGTGAGGGGCGCCTCAGGGACTCCGGGACTCCCCGGACTCCCCTCGCTTCGCCCTCGTCCGCTTGGCGTGCGCGGCTCGGCGCGGAGATACGGCGCGGTTGGTCCGCTCCGGGCGTCAGCCGCCGGCCGGCTGCTGTGCCTGCCTGACGGTGGCGGTGCCGGTGGTGACGAGGGTGGCCAGGACCGCGCGGGAGGCGAGCGTGGGCAGCAGCAACTGCCAGAACTGGCTGATGATCGGCGGCCTGAGCCACGTCGCGTCCCGGGCACCGAGCACCTCGAACCCGACCATGGCGGCGACCACGGCACGGGCCGCCTGATCCGGCGTCACCCCGGCCCGCAGCTCGCCCGCCCGGGCCGCCTCGAGCAGCACCCGCTCGACCCAGTGCCGCCACTGCCGGCGCAGTTCGGTGCGCTGCGGCCTGGCCGGGTCGCCGCCCAGCTCGAAGCCGGCCCGCAGCACCACGTCGGCGACCAGTCCCCTGGCCAGCGCGTGGGAGACGTCGACCAGGTGCTGGAGGCAGCCCTCGGCGGTGGCGGACGAGAGCCGGGTGACGGATTGCAGCCGCTGGAGTGCGGCCTCCTCGACGGCGTCCGCCAGGGCCGCCTTGCTGGCGAAGTGGAAGTGCAGCGCTCCGTTGCTGACTCCGGCCCGGGTACTGATCGCGGTCAGCGAGGCGACCGTGAAGCCTTCCCGGTGGAATGCCTCCGCGGCGGACTTGATGAGCGCTTCCCGGGTACGAATCGCGCGTTCCTGCCTGACCATCACTTGCTCCGTCGTGCGGGGGGCCGCCGTGCGTACGGACCGGCACCTTCGCGTGCCTGCCGGGCGCATCACCAGCGATCGGCCGCGCTCGCACCCGGGTCCGTCTGCGCCGCTCCGAAATTCCCATCAGATTAACAAACCGCTTGCGCGGTTTACAGATGGAGGGGAACGCCCCGTTCACCCGAAACCGCAGGACAACGTATCGGCCACCACCGGTCACTTCCGGCACGGCCCGATGACGTCAACCGGTCACCCGGCGGCCGCGGTCGGGCGGCCGGCTCAGAGGGTCGCCTGGACCTGTCCGGCCCGTCCGCTGCGGCCGTTCGCCCGGCCCCCGTCCCGGTCCTGTCCGGCCTCCGTGTCCCGCTCGGCCAGCGCGTCGGGAGCGGACCCGTCGAGCCGTTCCGAGGGTTCGGGCCGGTCGGGCCGGTCGGCGGCGCGGCTCCCGGCGGCGCCCAGTTCGGCCGCCCGGTCGGCGGTGATGATCAGACGGTTCAGCACGGCGGGCACGGCGATGGCGGGCAGCAGGTGCTCGAACAGCATGACCACCCGCGCCTCGAGCCCTTCCCGCCCCTCCAGGATCTGCGAGAACACCTGGACGCCCGTCCAGGCCGCGGAGAACAGCCAGGCGCTCTCGGCCGGGTCCACGTGCGGCAGCAACTCCCCCTGTCCCTTGGCCTCGTGCAGGAGGTACTGCGACGTCTCGATCCACTGGGTCAGTGCCGCGGTGCCGAACTGGGTGCTCATGTCCTGTTCCAGGGACAGCCTGGCCACCGCGCTCACCATCGGGTCGCGCCGCATCCGGTAGGCCACCAGCAGTCCGGTGTCCACGAACTCCTGGAGCCGGCACGCCTGCCGCTCGACCGCGACGTTCGCGAACTGCTGGCTCAGGACGCCCTCGGCCAGCGCCTGCTTGGAAGGGAAGTGGAAGTAGAGTGCCCCCTTGGTCACTCCGGCCCGCGTCAGCACCTCACCGATGGTGGCAGCCTCGTACCCGCGCTCGTCGAACACCGCAGCCGCCGCGTTCAGAATCGCGAGCTTGGTGCGGATCGCACGCTCCTGTCGTGCCACTCAAGGCCTCCATGGTTGTTGCCGTGACTGCACCACCCGGCCGGAGCGGCGCCGCCCGCATGACCACATGGGTGTCTTGATTGCCATCGCCCCCTGGAAACAAAACCAGGTAGTCCGTATTTTCACAAGCCGGTCCCGCGGTGTCGCCACCGCTGTGGCCGATCCCGATGCCTCATCACCGACCGCACAGGAGCACCCATGCCGCACCACCTCCTCGTCACCGGAGCCCGCGGCTTCATCGGACGGCACGTGACCGCTGCCGCCCTCTCGGACCCGGACGTCCGGCTGAGGCTGGTCCACCGCACCCCGGACGCCTCCTCCGCCTCGTCAACCCCTGGCGCCCCCGGCCCCCTTGGGGCATCCGGCGGTCCCGAGGTGCCACTTTCCTCCGGCACGCGAGCGGAGAGGGTGATCGCCGACCTGCGGGATCCCGCGGCGGTACGGGGCCTCTGCGCGGGCGTCGACACGGTGGTGCACTGCGCGTCGAGCATCAACGCCGACGACGAGACCCTGCACGCCGTCAACGACCTCGGCACCCGCGCCCTCGTCGAGGACGCCCGGCGTCACGGCGTCCGCCGCGTCGTCTACGTGAGCACCGCGGCGGTCTACGGCCGGGGCCCCTTCCGCGACGCCCGCGCCGAGGAGTTGACCCTCGACCCGCAGTCCGCCACCAGCCGCAGCCGCGCCGCCGCGGAACGGCACGTCCTCGACGCCGGCGGCACCGTCCTGCGCCCCCACCTCGTCCACGGCGCCGGGGACCGGTGGGTCGTCCCCGGCCTGGCCCGGCTCCTGCGCCACCTCGGCGCCGGCATCGCCACCACCGCGCTCCACTCGGCCGTCGACGTGACGACCCTGGGCCGGGCGGTGCTCGCCGCGGCCCTCACCGACCAGGACATCGCCGGGGCCCACCACGCCAACCATCCCGTCCCGCTCGCCGCCGACGAGCTGATCGGCCTGCTCCTGGCTCGACTGGGACTTCCCGCCGAGCCCCGTCTGACCCCCGAGGAGACCCTGGCCCGGGTCGGCGGCAACCCGCAGGCCGTGCACAACCTCACGATGCTGACCGTCGACCACCACTTCGCCAGTGACGGCCTGTGGAAGCTGCTCGGCATCGACCCGGGTCCGTCCCCGAGCGCCCGCCTCCCGCACGAGCTCGACGAGGACTACCGACTCGGCTCCCGCTCCACCGCCGGACAGTGAACGCACACTGCCCGCCGTAACTACCGCCACTCGGCGGTCACTTGCCCCCGCCCGGCGGTGAACTCCCGACGCCCGGCAGGCAGTTACCGTCACCGCGGGCGGCAGCGGCGCAGTTCGCCGGCGGGTCTGCCGTCGGCGAGTTCGTCCGCGACGAGACGCCCGACCGTGGGGCCCAGGGTGACCGCCGAGTGCGCCACCGCGACGTGGACCGACCCGTCCGGCGTCACGGGCCCCACCAGCGGTCCGCCCTCGGGCATCGGACGGCGGCCGGCCCGGCAGCTCAGCACACGGCATTCGGCGCCGCCGGTGAACAACTCCGCCACTCGCTCCCGCGCGTACCCCGCGGCCCGTTCCGCCGACGCCGCCGACCAGTCCCCCACCGCGGGCAGCGTCACCCGCAACTCGCCGTCCCGGGCCTCCCTCACCTCCGCCCGCGGAGTGGCCACCACGCCTCGGACCAGCCCGGAGGGCGCCGCGAGACGCACCAGCCAGGCCGGGGACACCGCGACCGGCAGACGTACCCCGAGCGGTTCGCACAGGGCGGCGGCGCCGGTGCCGCACGCGAGCACGACCGTCGCCGCCGGATGCAGACCGAGCGAGGACCGTACGCCTCTCAGGCGCCCGCCGGCCCGGTGCAGCGACGCGACGGCGGCTCCGAAGACCACCTCCGCCCCGTGCGCACGGGCACCGTCGACGAGCGCGGCCGTCACCGCGACGGGGTCGACGCCTCCGTCACCCGGTATGTGCACGGCGCGCTCGGGCGGGTTGCGCAGCCGGGGCTCCAGGAGCGCCATGCCGTCGCGGGACACCCAGTACTGCCCCGGCCCCAACTCCGCGTCCGGCCGCTGCGTACGGTTCCAGTCCAGCGAGCCGGTCCACCGCACCGTGACGCCGGGCAGTTCGCTCTCGAGGCGCCGGTAGTCGGCCCGTACCGACGACCGCAGGTCCAGCGCGCCGCCCGGCCAGTCCCCGCCGCTGTCGCCGATCCACGCGAAGGAGTCCCCGGTCACGCCCGCGGCCGGCGCGGGCCCCTGGTCGAGCAGCGTGACCAAGACTCCGCGCCGGGCCAGACGGTAGGCCACGGAGGCCCCCACGATCCCGGCACCGACAACGACGACGGACGACATGATCCCCCTCCGGACGACTCATGGATCACCACGCTCCCCAATGTCCGTACGTACGGCGCCGCTTGTCCACTCGTTCACCCGTCCCGCCGAGCGGCGGACAACTGACTGTACCTACTAGTATGTACAGTCAGTCGCGCGCTCACCGCCGCTCACTGCCGTCACCCCCGAGGAGCCTTCGCCATGCCCTTCGTTCGCATCGACGCCCTGCGGGCGGACCCCGGCCGTCTCGCCGCGCTCGGCCGTGCCGTGCACGAAGCCCTCGTCGAGACGGTCGGCATCCCGCCCGACGACCGCTTCCAGGTCCTGACCAGTCACGACGGGGGCGACCGCAGCACCCTGCACTACGACGACTACCTCGGGATCCGGCGCGACGACGGCATCGTCTATGTCGCCGTCACGCTGCGCGCCGGACGCACCCCGGAGCAGAAGCGCGCGCTGTACCGGCGGATCGCCGAACTCGCCCACCGGTACGCCGGAACCGAACCCCGGAACGTGTTCATCACCCTCACCGAGAACACGTCCGCCGACTGGTCGCTCGGCGACGGGGCGGCACAGTACGCTCCCGCCGACTGATCCGCAGGTCGGAGCGTTGGGTGAGGGTTCAACATTCGACTGAGGTTAGGCTAACCTCAGTCACGTGTTCGTGACTGCGCCCGACCCACTCGACCCAGATGACATCCCACCGGACGGCTCCGGAGCGGGTGCCCGCGGGATGTCCGCCGCCGCTCCCGACGGGGCCGCCGTCGCCGGACTGGACGCGTGCGCCATGACGGTCGCCTACGACGGCACCGACGTGGTGCACGAGGCCGACCTGCGACTGCCGCGCGGCCGGGTCACCGCCCTGATCGGCCCCAACGGCAGCGGCAAGTCCACCCTGCTGCGCTCCATCGCCCGCCTGCACAAGGCCAGGACCGGCACGGTGACCGTGCCGGCCGACGACGGGAGCCGCAGCGGCGGTGACGGCGATGGCGACGGACGGGGCGAGGACCGTGACGGGCGGCTGGACGCCCTCGCGCTGTCACGCACCGACTTCGCCCGCCGCATCACCCTGCTCGCGCAGAGCCGTTCGACCCCGGCCGGACTCAGCGTGCGGGACGTGGTCGGCTTCGGCCGCCACCCCTACCGGCACCGCTTCCGGGGCACCGACCCGGACGGCCCGCGGCTCATCGAGCACGCGCTCGCCGTCACGGACGTCACCGAACTCGCCGACCGCGGCGTCGAAAGCCTCTCCGGCGGCCAGCTCCAGCGGGTCTGGCTCGCCTGCTGCCTCGCGCAGGACACCGACGTGCTGCTGCTCGACGAGCCGACCACCTATCTGGACCTCAGGTACCAGGTCGAGATCCTCGACCTGGTACGGGACCTCGCCGACACGCACGGCGTGACCATCGGGGTCGTCCTGCACGACCTCGACCAGGCGGCCGCCGTGGCCGACCGGGTCGTCCTGCTCTCCGCGGGCCGCGTCGTCGCCGCGGGCACCCCCGCCGAGGTGTACGACGCGGCACGGCTGACGGAGACCTACGGCATCCGTATCGAGGTGGAGACGGACACCTCTACGGGCATCCCCCGCACCCGTGCGGTGGGCAGACATCACCTCCGAACGGAAAGGTCCTGAACCCTCATGACGACCAAGCACATGGTCTGGCCGGTGTTCGCCGCGGCAGCGGCGCTCGCCCTCGCCGGGTGCGGCACCACCGAGAAGCCCGCCGGGGCAGCCGCTTCCGGCTCGGCGCTGACGGTCACCGACGCCCGCGGCGAGAAGGTCGAACTCGACGGCCCGGCCAAGCGGGTCGTCGGCATCGAGTGGAACGTCGTCGAGACGCTCATCACGCTGGGCGTCGACCCGGTCGGCGTCGCCGACGTCAAGAACTACAAGGCGTACGACACCGCGGCCCCGCTCACCGGAGACGTCAAGGACATCGGCACCCGTGACGAACCGAGCGTCGCCACGGTCGCGAGCCTGAAGCCCGATCTCGTGGTGGCCACGACCGATCTGTCCGACTCTGCGCTCAAGCAGCTGTCCAAGGTCGCGCCCACCGTCGTGGTCCGGGCCGCCGACGCGAGCCGGCAGATCGACCAGATGACCGACAACGTCAATCTCATCGCCAAGGCCACCGGCACCGAGGCCAGGGCGAAGACGGAGATCGCGTCCTTCCGCAAGACCGTGGCCGACGGCAAGAAGGAACTCGCCGCCGCCGGACTCGACGGCGAGGAACTCGCCTTCGCCGACGGCTGGAAGCAGGACAACCAGGTGACGGTGCGTCCGTACGTCGAGGGGTCGCTGCTCGCCGACATCAACACCGAGCTGGGCCTCAAGACTCCGTGGACCCTGAAGGGCGACAAGAACTACGGCCTCGCGACCACGGACGTGGAGGGCCTGACCAAGGTCGGCGACGCCCGGTTCGCGTACCTGGCGAACGACAGCAGCGGCGAGGACCCGTTCGCGGAGGGCCTGAAGGACAACGCGGTGTGGAAGTCGCTGCCGTTCGTGAAGAAGGACCAGGTGTACCGGCTGCCCGACGGCATCTGGATGTTCGGCGGCCCCGCGTCGATGAAGCAGTACGTCGACGCGCTCGTGGACGCCCTGACGGGCTGACGGACGAACTGACTGACTGGCTGACCAACTGACCAACTGACGGACTGACGGACTGACGGACCTACCGTGACCACCACCCGCACCCCGCACGGCCCCTCCGGACCGCAGACCGAACCGGCCGGACCGCGGCCCGGCCGGGGCACACCCCCGCCGCGGCCCGGCCAGGCCGACGCCGTCCCGCCCTCCCCCACAGGCCAGGACGGCCACCGCGGCCGTACCGTCCTGCTCCTGCTCACGGCGCTCGCCGTGCTCTTCCTGCTCGCGCTCGTGCACCTGAGCCAGGGCACGGCACCGGTGAGCCCGGCGACCTTCTGGCGGGCGATCGCCTCGTACGGGGAGGCGGCGCGGGACGGCGGCACGGACCAGGCGGCCGCCGTCCTGGCCGCGTCCCGGCTGCCCCGGCTCGCCGCGGGCCTGCTGGTCGGCTGCGCGCTCGGCGCGGCCGGAGCCGCGCTCCAGTCGGTGTCGCGCAACGTACTGGCCTCGCCGGACACGCTGGCGGTGAACGCCGGTGCCTATCTCGCGGTGGTGTCCGTCGCCGCGTTCGGCATCAGCCTGCCCGCGCTGCCCGCCGGCGGCACCGCGTTCGCCGGCGGGCTGCTGGCCGCCGGGGTGGTGCTCGGTCTGTCCCGGGCCGGTGCGGGACCGGTCCGGCTGGTGCTGGCCGGCTCCGCGCTCACCCTCGCGCTCAGCGGACTGAGCGGCATGCTCCTGCTGCTGCGGTCCCAGCAGACGACCGGGCTCTTCGCCTGGGGCAACGGCTCGCTCGCGCAGACCGGGATGCAGAGCATCGACCGGCTCACCCCGGTCGCCGTGCTCGCCCTGGCCGGTCTCGTGCTGCTCGGCCGC
This sequence comes from Streptomyces sp. NPDC059785, assembly GCF_042732375.1. Classification (NCBI taxonomy): domain Bacteria; kingdom Bacillati; phylum Actinomycetota; class Actinomycetes; order Kitasatosporales; family Streptomycetaceae; genus Streptomyces; species Streptomyces sp. NPDC059785. The sequence goes on along the minus strand of NZ_JBHWHV010000038.1, from coordinate 31,234 downwards.
CGCCTCGACATCCTCGCGCTCGGCGACGACGGTGCCGCGGTGGTCGGCATCAGTCCGCGGCAGACCCGCGCGGTCGCCGTGGTCCTCGCCGTCCTGCTGTCGGCGGTCTCCGTCGCGGTCGCCGGACCGGTCGGCTTCGTGGGCCTGTGCGCGCCCGCGGTGGTCCGGCTGGCGGGCTCCCGGATCCCGGGCCTGCTGCGGCACCGCGTGTTCGTGCCCGCCTCGGCGCTGGCGGGTGTGTACGTGGTGCTCGGCGCCGACGTACTGCTGCGGGCGCTGTTCGGCGCGCAGGCCGGGGCCGCGGTGCCGACCGGCATCGTGACCACCTTCTTCGGGGCGCTGGTCCTGGTGGCGCTCGCGCACCGGTCGCGCGACGCGGGCGCCAACGGCCCGTCGACGGCGTTCGCGCGGCTGCGCAGCCGGCGCGCCTTCGTCCTGACCCTGGTGGTGACGTCCGCGGCGCTGGTCGTCGCCGTGCTGGCGGCCGTGCTCTTCGGTGACGCCCCGCTGCTCCTCGGCGACGTGGGCAACTGGCTCACCGGACGCGCCGGACCGCTCGTCAGCTACATCCTCGACACCCGGGTCCCGCGGATCGCCGCGGCGCTGCTGGCCGGGGCCGCCCTCGCGGTGGCGGGCGCGGTCGTCCAGGCGGTGTCCCGCAACCCGCTGGCCGAGCCGGGCATTCTCGGCGTCGTCGGCGGGGCGGGCGCCGGAGCGGTCACCGCGCTCACCCTCGTACCGCTGGCGGGTTTCTGGCTGGTCGGCGGGGCGGCGCTGGCCGGGGCCGCGGCCACGGCCGCGCTCGTCTTCGGGCTCTCGGCGCGGCACGGCCTGGAGCAGAACCGTCTCGTACTGATCGGCGTCGGTGTCTCCGCTGCCGCGTCCGCGCTGGTCAGCCTGCTGATTGTGCTCACCGACCCGTACAACGCGACGAAGGCCCTGACCTGGCTGTCGGGGTCCACCTACGGGCGTACCCTGCCCGAGATCTGGCCGGTGGCCGCCGCGCTGGCCGTGTCGCTGCCGGTGCTCGCCGCGCTGCGCCGGGAGCTCGATCTCATCGGCCTGGACGCCGACACGCCGCGGTTGCTGGGCATCCGGCCCGGTACGACACGCCTGACGCTGCTGTCCATCGCCGTCGTCCTCACGGCCGCCTCGGTGGCCGCGGTCGGCGTGATCGGCTTCGTCGGCCTGGTCGCGCCGCACGCGGCCCGCGCGCTGGTCGGACAGCGGCACGCGCGCGTGCTGCCGGTCGCCGCGCTCATCGGGGCGCTGCTCGTGGTGGTCGCCGACACCGTCGGCCGGTCCGTCGTGGCGCCCTCGCAGATCCCCGTGGGCCTGGTCACGGCCGTGATCGGCGCGCCCTACTTCGGGTTGCTGCTGTGGCGCTCGCGCGGCGAGTCCTGAGCGGGCGGCCGGGCGGGCGGAGTCTCGCCCGGTGCGAGGTGTTCGAGGACCTCGGCCAGTTCCAGGCAGGCGCGTTCGATGGAGCGGCGGGTGTTGCGCTGTTCCGTGATGAGCGCCGACAGGAGCAGCGCGGTCAGCGCCATGGTCATGTTGAACGCCTGGAGTTTGATCATCACCTCGACGCGTGACAGCCCGGCGAACGGGCCCGCCGCGCCGTCCGTCGCCGCCACGGTGGCCAGGACGGAGCAGGCCAGCGCGCACAGGGCGCTGCCCGCGAGCTCGAAGCGCAGCGCCGTCCAGATCAGCAGCGGGTAGACGAGGAAGAGCACGCTCAGGGCGCTGCGGGTGGCGACCGCGATCAGGACGCAGGCGACGAGGGTGAGACCCAGTGCCTCCTTCCACCGCGCCGTCGGCGGGGGCCAGTGCGCCCGGCGCAGCAGGAGCAGGACGGGAGTGACGAGCAGCACCCCCATCGCGTCGCCCACCCACCAGGCCGACCACACCGGCCAGAAGCTGTGCGCGTCGAGCCTGCCGGTGTACCACAGGACACCGGCGCCCGCCGTGGCGCTGATCAGCATGCCGGTGAGGGCGCCCAGGAACACCAGCGCCAGGCCGTCCCGCAGCCGGCCGAGGTCCGTGCGGAAGCCCGCCTTGCGCAGCATCAGCCAGGAGCAGACGGGGGCGGCGGTGTTGCCCGCCAGGGTGGCGATCACGCCGGGTCCGAGCGGGGCGATGGACATGACGACGAGCAGCGCGCCGAGCGCGATGCCCGGCCAGGACCGCTTGCCGTAGAGCAGCAGACAGGCGAGGGCGATGCCGGTGGGCGGCCATACGGGGGTGACCACCGCGCCCTCCACGACGAGCCGGCGCAGCAGGCCCAGCCGTCCCGCCGCGAAGTAGCAGGCGGCGACGGCCAGCGTCTGGATGCCGAGGGCGGCCGGTCGGCGCAAGGGCTGGGTACGCACCACGCAGCCATCAGACACCGGCGGGGCCGGTACGGCGACCTCAGCGCGGCGCGCGCTGCCCGCGTGCGCGCCGGGACTGCCGCGAGCCGCCGTCGGGCGGCCGCGGCGCCGTCTTGGCTGAGCGCGCAGTTCCCCGCGCTCCTAAAGGGGCCCTTCGTACCGGACCACCAGCGCCGCCGCGTCGTCCTCATGGCCCACCTGTTCGGAGAGCTTGATGACCGCGGAAGCCAGCGCGTCGGCCTCCATCTGGGCCACCGCCGCGATGCCCGCGAGGCGGACCACCTGGTCCAGGCCCTCGTCGACGACGAGCGAGGGGCCTTCGACCACGCCGTCCGTCGGCAGCACGAGGACGCCGCCGGTGGTCAGCCGGTAGCGGGTCACCGGATACTCCGTGCCGGGCAGCACGCCGAGCGGCGGTCCGCCCTCTCCTCCGGCGACGCCGGACCTCCCGTCGGCCGTGGCCCAGACCCAGGGGACGTGACCGGCCCTGGCGCACTCCACCAGGCCGGTGTCCGGGTCGATCCGCATGAAGGTGCAGGTGGCGAAGAGCTCGGTGCCCAGGGTCAGCAGCAGGTCGTTGGTGCGGGCGAGGAGTTCGCCCGGTTCGCTGGTGACGGAGGCCAGGGCGCGCAGTCCGACCCGTACCTGTCCCATGAAGGCGGCGGCCTCGATGTTGTGGCCCTGGACGTCGCCGATGGAGATGCCCACGCGGCCGTCGGGCAGGACGAACCCGTCGTACCAGTCGCCGCCCACGTTGAGTCCGTGGCAGGCGGGCACGTAGCGGGCGGCGACGCGCAGCCGGGGTACGGCCGGCAGTTCCGCGGGGAGCATGCCGCGCTGGAGGGCGACGGCCAGCTCGACCCTGGAGCGTTGCAGCTCCGCGCGCTCCCGCGCCTGGGCGGTCAGCGATCCGAGTCGGGCCAGCAGGTCGCCGGCGTCGTCAGTGGGATGCTTCGAGGGCATTGATCACTCCGCGGCCAGCGTAGCCCGTTCGGGTAGTCCGCGCAGTTCCGGCAGCCGCTCCGTCGTTCCGCTATCCGCTCCGTCGTGCCAGGTGAGCGGCGCGTCTCAGACTCCGGCCGTATTTGACATTAGGTCCTCTTATGGCAGATAAAGAACACGCTTTGGGCAGTAATTCACGCAGCGTGAGATTCGAGGCGTGAGCGCCTCCGACCCCTACGCGAATGAGTTCTGCCGTGTCCCACCCCGCCGCCTCCGGCCAGTCCGCTCCCGACGCCCGCGCGCGATGGGACGCCTGGCGCGCGGAGCGCCGCCGCTCGCTCACCGCCCCGACCGGCAACCTCGCCCTGGTCGAGACCCGCTGGCTGCCCGCCGGTGAGCTGCCCGACGCCGGGGCCGCCCGCGCGGGACAGCCGGACAGCGTCACCGTCACCACCCTTCAGCGCACCGACCTGGTGACCGGCGAGCCCGAGCACGGCCTGCGCCTGTGGGACGCCGACTCCCCCGCGATCCGCCACTACGAGGACACGGACGCCTACCCGTACGACCCCGCGTGGGTCCTGGAGGCGCTCTACACGCCGGTGCCCGGCGCCCGGCGCGTCGCCTTCGAGCACATCCGGGACAACGGCGGCACCCGCGACCTGGTGGTCCCGGGCGACATCGCGCTCACCGTCGACGGCCGCGACTACACGCTCAGCGCCTTCGACGACGACGGCACCCTGCTGCTCGTCTTCGGCGACCCCACCAACGGCGACGCCACGTACGGCGCCGGGCGTTTCCTCTTCGTCGAGCGCACGGCGGACGACAGCCGTGTGGTGCTCGACTTCAACCGCGCCTTCGTGCCGCCCTGCGGCTACTCCGACCAGTACAACTGTCCGATGCCGCCGCGGCAGAACCGCTTCCACCTGCCCGTCGGGGCCGGCGAGAAGCTCCCCCGCTTCCGCGACGGCTTCCGCGCACAGCACTGATCGCCCCCACCCCCTTACTTTCCGCAGCACGAAAGCGCGTATCCCGACATGAGCAGCATGAGCATCAAGAAGACCTCCCTGTACGGCACCGCCACCGCGGCCACGCTCGCCCTGACCCTCACCGCGTGCGGCGGCGGCTCCGGCGGCAGCGCCTCGGGCGGCACGTGGGACAAGGACGCCACCGTCAACATCGGCTCCCTGTACGAGCCGCAGAACCTGGACAACACCGCGGGCGGCGGCCAGGGCGTCACCGAGGCCCTCAACGGCAACGTCTACGAGGGGCTGTTCAAGCTCACCGACGACGGCAAGGTGGAGAAGCTGCTCGCCTCGGACTACCAGGTCTCCGGCGACGGACTGACGTACACCTTCACCCTGCGCGACGGCGTCAAGTTCCACAGCGGCAAGGAACTGAGCAGCGCGGACGTCAAGTACAGCCTGGAGAAGGTGCTCGCGAAGGACTCGCAGTCCGCGCGCAAGAGCAACCTCGAGGTCGTCAAGGACATCGCGACGCCCGACGCGAAGACCGTCAAGGTCACCCTCTCCAAGAAGTCGATCTCCTTCGTCTACAACCTCTCCTACGTGTGGATCATCAACTCGCAGGCCAAGGGGCTGAAGACGAGTGAGGACGGCACCGGCCCGTACGAGCTCGGCAAGTGGACCCGCGGTTCGGCGCTGCGCCTTGACCGGTTCGCCGGGTACTGGGGCGACGCCGCCGCCGGCAAGCAGGTCGTCTTCCACTACTACAAGAACGCGACCTCGCTGAACAACGCGCTGCTGACCAACGCCGTGGACGTGGTCACCAGCGAGCAGTCGCCCGACGCCCTCGACCAGTTCAAGTCCAACCAGAACTACAAGGTCAACGACGGCGACTCCACCACCAAGCTGCTGCTCGCCTTCAACGACAAGGCCAAGCCCTTCACCGACGTCAAGGTGCGCCAGGCCGTCTCCGCCGCCATCGACGACAAGAAGCTCCTGGAGTCCGTCTGGGGCAGCTACGGCAAGGAGATCGGGTCGATGGTGCCGCCCACCGACCCCTGGTACGAGGACCTGACCAAGGTCAACGCGTACGACGTGACGAAGGCGAAGAAGCTGCTCAAGGAGGCCGGTTACGCCAAGGGCTTCAGCTTCACCCTCGACACCCCGAACTACGACCCGCACCCGACCGCCGCGACCTTCATCAAGTCGCAGCTCGCCAAGGTCGGCATCACCGTCAAGATCAACACGATCACGCCGGACGAGTGGTACACGAAGGTCTACCAGAACCACGACTTCACGGCGACGCTCCAGGAGCACGTCAACGACCGCGACCTGGTCTGGTACGGCAACCCCGACTTCTACTGGGGCTACGACGACAAGCAGGTCACCCAGTGGGTCGAGCAGGCCGAGGAGGCGTCGACCACCGAGCAGCAGACCGAGCTGCTGAAGAAGGTCAACCGCAAGACCGCCGAGGACGCGGCCAGCGACTGGCTCTACCTCTACCCGCAGACCGTCGTCGCGAGCACCAAGCTGTCGGGCTACCCGCTCAACGGCCTCAACTCGCAGTTCTACGCCTACGACATCAAGAAGAAGGGCTGATGGCGCGTTACCTGCTGCGGCGCCTCGCCTTTCTCGTGGTGTCGCTGGCGCTGGCGAGCGTGGTGCTGTTCGTCCTGCTGCGCATGCTGCCCGGCGACCCGGCCAACGCCCTGACGGCGGTGGGCGCGAGCCCCGAGCAGATCGCGGCGGCCCGGCACTCCATCGGTTCGGACAAGCCGCTGCCCGGGCAGTTCACCCACTGGATCGGGCAGTTGGCGAGCGGCGACCTCGGTACGTCGTTCGTCTCCGCGCTGCCGGTCGGCCCCGAGGTGGCCACCCGGCTGAACGTGACGGTCCCGCTGACGCTCGCCGCCTTCGTCCTCGCCGTCCTGGTCGCGGTCCCGGCCGGCTTCGTCGCCGCGCACAGAAGGCACACCTGGTACGGCTCCCTGCTCAGCGGGGTGTCCCAACTGGGCATCGCCGTCCCCGTGTTCTGGCTCGGCATGATCCTCATCGCCGTGTTCGCGCTGAACGCGGGCTGGCTGCCCGCGGGCGGCTTCCCGCAGGACGGCTGGGCCGAACCGGGCGAGGCGTTCCGCTCGCTGGTCCTGCCGGTGGTGACGGTGGCCCTGGTCATGAGCGCCTCCCTGATCCGGTACGTGCGCTCGGCCACCCTCGACGTGCTCGACAGCGACTATCTGCGCACGGCCCGCGCGCTCGGCTCGTCGTTCGGCCGGGCCATGTGGCGCCACGGGCTGCGCAACGCGTCCGTGCCCGTCATCTCGGTCCTCGGTATCGAACTCGCCTCGACCCTGCTCGGCGCGGTCGTCGTGGAGTCGGTGTACGCGCTGCCCGGCCTCGGCTCGATGCTCGCCACCGGTATCTCGCAGCACGACTACCCGGTCGTCCAGGGCGTGCTGTTCGTGTCGACCCTCGCCGTGCTGCTCATCGGCTTCGCCGCCGACCTGGTGCAGCGGATCATCGACCCGCGGCTGCGCGGCAGACTGTCGGGAGGAGCCCGATGACGGCCACGGCGGTGACCACCGTCCCACGGCGGCGGGCGCGCTCGTACACCCTGATCACCGGCTGCGTGCTCGCGGGCCTGATCGTCCTGCTCGCGCTCGTCTCGCTGTTCTGGACCCCGTACGACTCGGACGACACCTCCGGCGGGCGGCTGACCGGGCCCGCCGGGGACCACTGGCTGGGCACCGACAAGCTCGGGCGTGATCTGTTCACGCAGGTGATGACGGGGTCGCGGATCGCGGTCGAGGCGGGCCTCGGGTCCGTCATCGTCGCGGCGGTCCTCGGCGGGCTGCTCGGGCTGCTCGCGGCCTTCGCGCAGGGCTGGCTCGACGACACGCTCTCGGCGTTCCTCGACATCCTGATCGCCTTCCCGACGCTGCTGCTCGCGATGCTCATCGTCGCGGCGCGCTCGGCGACGCTCGGCTCCGCTGTGCTGGCCATCGGACTCGCGCAGAGCGCGGTCGTCGCCCGGCTGACCCGCATCCTGGTCAAACGAGTGCTGGCGCAGGACTACATCACGGCCGCCCGTACCTCGGGCACCTCCTGGCCGCGCACGGTGGCCTGGCACGTCCTGCCCAACATCTGGCCCACCCTCGTGGTCAACCTGGCCCTCCAGTTCGGTCTCGCCGTACTGGCCGAGGCGGGCCTGTCCTACCTCGGGCTCGGCGCTCCCCCGCCCAACGCGTCCTGGGGGCGGATGCTCCAGGAGGCGCAGGCCACCTTCACCACCGCGCCCGCCGGCGCGCTGGCCCCCGGCATCCTGCTCGTCCTGCTGGTCGTGGGCGTGAACCTGATCGCCGACGGACTGCGCGACACCCTCGACCCCGCGGCCCGGCGGAGGAGCACATGACCGTCCTCGACGTCCAGGGCCTCACCGTCCGCACCGCCGAGGGCACCGTCCTCGTGGACGACCTGTCCCTCACCGTCGGACGCGGTGAACGCCTCGGCCTGATCGGCGAGTCCGGGTCCGGCAAGTCACTGACCACCCTCGCCGTGCTCGGGCTGCTGCCCCGGGGCATCACCGCCACCGGCAGCGTCGAACTCGCGGGCACGCAGATCGTCGGCGCGAGCGAGAAACAGCTCACGGGCGTACGCGGCCGGGACGCCGCCGTGGTGTTCCAGGAGCCGCTGACCGCGCTCGACCCGCTGATGCGGGCGGGCCGGCAGATCGCCGAACCATTGCGACGTCGCCGCGGCCTGAAGGGCGCGGCACTGAAGCAGGCCGTCACCGACGCCCTGGAACAGGTGCGGCTGCCCGAACCCGACCGCATCGCCCGCTCCTTCCCGCACGAGATGTCCGGCGGCCAGCGCCAGCGCGTCGCCCTGGCGATGGCACTGGCCTGCGACCCCGCTCTGCTCATCGCCGACGAACCCACCACCGCGCTGGACGTGTCCGTGCAGGCCGAGATGCTCGACCTGATCGACACCCTGGTGCGCGAACGCGACATGGCGGTGGTCTTCGTCAGCCACGACCTCGCCGTGGTCGCCAGGATCACCGACCGCGCCGTGGTGCTGCGGGCGGGCCGCGCCGTGGAGGAGGGCCCGGTGCTCGACCTCGTCCGCGCGCCGCGCCATGCCTACACCAAGTCCCTGGTGAGCAGCGCCCAGCGCCTCGAATCCGCCCTGGACCTGGGAGGAACCCGATGACACCCGCGACGGAGCCGAAACCGCGGACCGCGCCCGTACTCGCACTGGACGGGGCCGCGCTGCGCTACCGGGGTGCGGCCGAACCGGTCGTGCGGGACGTCTCCCTCACCGTGGAGAACGGCCGCGGCCTGGCGCTCGTCGGCGAGTCGGGCGCGGGCAAGACGACCCTGCTGCGGATGCTCCTCGGCCTGGCCCGGCCCACCTCGGGCAGCGTCCGGTACGACGGTGCGGAGCTGCGCCCCGGCTCCCGCGAGCAGATGCGCCGCTTCCGGCGCGATGTGAGTTGCGTCTTCCAGGACCCGTACTCCTCGCTCGATCCCCGGCGGCGCGTCGGCGCCATCGTGGCGGAGCCGCTCGTCTCCCTGGGCCTGGACTCCCGGCGGACGTCGGCGCCGAAGGTGGCCGAGGCGCTGGAACGGGTGGGCCTCCCGGCCGACTCGGCGAGCCGCTATCCGCACGAGTTCTCCGGCGGCCAGCGCCAGCGCATCGCGATCGCCCGCGCGACGGTGTGCCGGCCGCGCGTCCTGCTGGCCGACGAACCGGTCAGCGCGCTCGACGTCACGACCCGCGTGAAGGTGGTCGACCTGCTCGCCGAACTCCAGCGGGAACAGGGCCTGACCATCGTCATGGTCTCCCACGACCTGTCCGTGGTGGCCTCGCTGTGCGAGCGCACCGCGGTCCTGGAACGCGGGCGGCTGGTCGAACAGGGCGACACGGCACAGGTGTTGGGCGCCCCGGCGCACCCGTACACGCGGCGGCTCATCGACAGCGTGCCGCGGCTTCCCGTCTGAGCGCTCAGGGCTCTCGGCTTCGGGGGCCGTCCTGCGCTTGCGGCCAGAGCACCGCCTGGGCCGCGACGACCCGTTCGCCGTCGAAGGTGACCGCCGGGCCCTCGTGCAGCCGGTAACCGAGCGCGAGCACCTCGCTCACCCGGCGGCAGAAGGTCTCGTCGTCGGGTCCGGTCAGCAGCCGGTACACGGGAAGCCCGTCGGGCGGTGTGCTCATGGGGCAAGAATGCCAGGCGCCCGTGCCGTACGGGTCGGGAGGCCGTCGTGACCGGACCGGAACCGCACCCGGAGCTGTCGGCGTGGGTGGCGCGGACCACGGGCGGCGCGCGCGTCGTCCGCCGTACGGCGCGCCCGCCGGCCGGCGGCTCGGTCTCCGGCCTCGTGGAGGCGGTCACCCTGCACCTGTCGGGCGGCCGGGACGCGCCCGGCACCGTGCGGGTGGTGCGCAAGCGAGCCTCCGCGCACGAGGCGGCCGGCTTGGAAACCGCACAGGCGGTACGGCAACGGGCGCCCGCCGTACCGGAGTTGATCGCCCGGGGCGAGGACGCGGACGGGACGTGGCTGATCACGCCGTACCTGCCCGGAGCGCCCATGCCGGACCGGGGCACGGCCGCGCCGGACCGCCTGTTCGTCTCGCCGGCCCACCTGCACGCCCGGTTCCGCGGCGCGGAACGGGTGCCGGCCGGCCTCCCGCGGGTGGATCCGCGCTGGTGGCGGGAGTTGTGCCGGCAGTGGGTCGTCCCGGGGCTGGAGCGGCAGCGCGCGAAGCTGCCCGGTGACACCCTCGCGCGGGCGGTGGAGACGGCCGGGCGGGCCGCCCTCCATCCCGGAGTACGGCGCACATCGGAGCGGCTGCCCCGCACGCTGCTGCACGGTGACGTCCACCCGGGCAATGTCCTCGTCGACGGACGGCGGGCCCGGCCGATCGACTGGGACAGTTGCCGGGTCGGTCCCGCCCTGCTCGATCTCGCCAATCTCGTCGCCCCCGGCTCCCGCTCGTTCGGCGTCCACCGGCAGGCCTGGGAGCACATCACCGGCAAGACGCTGGACATCGGTACGACGGAACTCGGCCGCCGCTGGGCCGAGTTGCAGACTTGCGTCCAGTACCTTCCCTGGACGGCCGGGAACCGGACCGCCGCCGAGGTCGAGGCGGCGGTCGGCCGTGCGGAACGGGCGCTCGACGGGCTCTGAGACCGTGGTGACCGACAGTTGCAAACCGGTCCCCTGGTTTTCCCGGCACCGCCCCGGGTTACCCGTCGCCTGCCCGTACATGTTCAATTGACAACAAGCAGGACATCTTCGGGATGTGGCCATCCGGATCACGGGCCGTTCGTCCGAATGTTTGCCCGAACGATTTCCCGGATCGGCCTTGCGAAGAAAACCGGCGGGTCCGTATCTTATCGATCCTGCACCTCACCACCGTCCGGACCCACTCGTGCACAGATGCGGAAAGAGGCGGCTCGAGATGACCCTGCTGACCATTCGTCCGGCGGACGACGAAGCCCCGACGGCCGGTCCGGACGCTCCCTCCGGGACCGCGTCACCGGCCGGGGCGGCGGCACCGGGGCAGCTCACCACCACCGTGCCGCGCGAGTACGTCCACCGCGCCAGTCACGCCGAGGTGTTCCTCACCGGCTGCCGGCGGCTCGACGAGACGCACTACTCCTTCAGCGGCCAGTGGCCGCGGGCGCACACCTTCTACACCACCCCGCAGGGCACCCACCACGATCCGCTCCAGGCCGCAGAAACCATTCGCCAGACCGGTCTCTACCTGGCGCACGCCCAGCTCGGCGTGCCCCTCGGCCACCACTTCCTGCTGCACGACCTCACCACGACGAGCCATCCCACCCTGATGGCCATCGGCACCCGGCCCACCGAACTCACCCTGCACGCCACGTGCTCCGACATCACCCGCAAGGGCAAGCGGCTCGCCGCCTTCGCCATGCACGTGGTCCTCACCCACGCCGCGACGGGTCGCGTCTACGCCACCGGCGGCGGGCACTTCACCTGCCTCACCCCGGCCACGTACCACCGGCTGCGGCACGCCGGTGCGACGGCCGGCACCGGCCGCGCGGTCCTCGGCGACGGCGGCGCGCGGCTGCACCCCGAGCCCGTCGTGGCACCGTACGCCGTCGGCAAGACGCACCCCTACGACGTGGTGCTCTCCCCCACCGGAGTGCCGGGCCGGTTCCTGCTGAACCCGAACCTCGGCCACCCCGTGCTCTTCGACCACCCCGGCGACCACTTCCCGGGCATGGTCCTCATCGAGGCCGCCCGGCAGGCCACCCACGCCCACACCGCCGGCGCGGACGCCGTCACCTTCGCCACCGTCTTCGGCCAGTACGCGGAACTCACGGAGCCGCTGCACGTCACGGCGGCGCGGGCCGACGGCGACATGAGCACCGTCGAGGTCACCGGCCGCCAGGACGGCCGGACGGTCTTCACCACCCGGGTCACGGCGCACACCGGTTCCTGAACCGGGCCCCGGCCCGGGCCCGGCCGACCGGGCGGCGGGCGCCCGGCCCGCCGCCGTGCGCGGTCAGAAGCGGCCTCCGGTCAGCCGGGTGACGGGGCCGTAGGTGTGGCGTTCGGCGCGGCGGCCCGCCACGAACGACACCGCGCTCAGTGCGGTCAGGCCCGCGCCCACGCCGGCGGCGACGAGCTTGCGGTGGCTGATGACCAGCCAGGCCGTTTTCGCACCGGCCGCGACCTGGCCCGACGCCGAGACGATCGCCTGCCGGCCGACCTCGACGCCCTTGGCCGCGCTGTGCACCGCGCCACTGGCCGCGTCGGCGGTACGCCCCGCGCCGGCCTTGGCCGCGTCGGCCGTGCGCGCGGCACCGGCCTTCGCGACGTCGGCCGTGCGCGCGGCTCCCGCCTTCGCGGCCGACGCGGTGTCATCCGCCTTGTCCGCGGCCGTCTTGGCGGTCCGGGTGGCGGGGGCCGTGGCCTTGTCCGCGGTGCGCTGGGCCTTGGCCCCGGCCGTCCGCGCGGCCGCGCTCTTCTCACTCGTGTTCTTGTTCGCTTCAGTCATGGGATCCGCTTTGCCCTTCACCGGAAGGACAAACACCCGTGCGGCCGGAGGCTGTTCCGTGGAACCGTCGCGGCCGGTCCCCGAAGGGTCAGTTCTCCCAGGACTCGGGCTTCCAGATGCCCGAGCGGTTCAGCGAGGCCGGGCAGTGCCGGTATATCTCGTCGATCTCCAGGAGCAGCGCGAGCGCCGGTCGCCGGCCCGCCACCGTCATCGCGTCGAAGAAGGGCGCGTCGGTGAGGACGCGGGCCCGTCCGTTGACGCGCAGGACGTCCCTGCTGCCGGGTACGAGGTAGAGGAGTCCGGCGTGCGGGTTGTCGAGGATGTTGTGGAAGCTGTCGCCGCGCCGGTTGCCCGGCCGGTCGGGCAGGGCGAGGGTGCCGGGGTCGATGACGTGCGTGAAGCCGGGTCCGTCGCCGCGCGGGGAGACGTCGCAGTTGCCGTGCAGGTCGGCGGTCGCCAGCAGGCAGAACGGCGAGCGGACGAGCGTCTGCCGGTCCTCTTCGGTGAGCCGGCCGTGCACCTTGTCGATGACCACGGGGTGCGGCTCGCCCAGGAGTTCGCGGAGCCGGTCGCGTGAGGTCAGCTCGGTGTACCCGTCCGCGCCGGTGATCTCCCCTTCCGCGCCCGTGACGTGTTCCTCCGCGTCCGTGACGCGTCCGCCCGCCGCGCCCGCGCCGGGAGCGGTCGCGGGGTGTGCGCCGACGTCCATGGTCTGAGACAAGCCTTCTCCCGTGGGGGGTGGGTGGTGCCGGGCCGGTGCCGGGACGGCCGCGGCGACCGGGGAGGTCGGAGCGGCTTTCGGGCGCCTGACTGGTTACTTGTTGAACTTTAACTGATGTTAGGTTTGCCTTACCTTATGCATGGAAGCAGCGCTTCCGGAACTCTAGGCTGCCCGCTCGCGCGCGGGCCGACAAGGACTCTCGTGCACCTCAGACGGACGGCCTCCGGCCGTGCCCCGCGCTGTCGGCGCGGCGCCTCATGACGCCGGTCGCCGCCGGGGCGGCAACTCCCGCCGGCACCCTGGTCCGTGCCCGCCGCCGTCCGACCGCGCTGGTCGCCGGACTCGTCGCGATCGCCCTGGCCCTGGCCGTGATGTGCGCGGTCAGCCTCCTCGTGGGCTCGGGCGACGTACCGCTGCACGACGTCGTCCAAGGGGTGTTCTCGCCCGACCGCGGCATCCGCGGCCAGCTCGTCGTCCAGGAGGTACGCATCCCGCGGACGCTGGCCGGGCTGCTGGCCGGCGTGGCCCTGGGGCTCGCCGGTACGGTCATGCAGGGCATCGCCCGCAATCCGCTGGCGGATCCCGGGCTGCTCGGGGTGAACTCGGGCGCCGCGGTGACGGTCGTCTTCGCCATCAGCGTGCTGTCCCTGACGGAACCGTCGCAGTACATCTGGTTCGGCTTCCTCGGCGCCTGCGTGGCGGCGACCGTCGTCTACGGCGTCGGCAGCCTCGGCCGCGACGGGGCGACGCCCGTGAAGCTGGCGCTGTCCGGCGCGGCCACGACCGCGATCCTCGGCTCCCTGACCAACGCCATGCTGCTCACCGACAGCCGGACCTTCGACCAGTTCCGCTTCTGGCAGGTCGGCGCGCTGGGCGGCCGGGAGCCCGACGTGCTGTGGCAGGCCCTGCCCTTCATCGCGACGGGTGCCGTGCTGGCGCTGCTGCTCGGCCCGTCGCTCAACGCGCTGGCCCTCGGTGACGACATCGCCCGCGGCCTCGGCCAGCGGACGGTGGCGGTACGGCTGGTCTGTGCCGTCTGCGTCGTGCTGCTGTGCGGTGCGGCGACCGCCGTCGCCGGGCCGATCGGCTTCGTCGGCCTGGCCGTTCCGCACGCGGCGCGGCTGGTCACCGGGCCCGACTACAAGTGGATCCTGCCCTACAGCGCGCTCCTCGCGCCGACCGTGCTGCTCTTCGCCGACGTGGTGGGCCGGGTGGTGGCACGGCCCGGCGAGGTCCAGGCCGGCGTCGTCACCGCGGCACTGGGCGCGATCCCGTTCGTCCTGCTGGTCCGCCGCCGGAAGACGGTGGAACTGTGAAGCGGCCCACGACACCGGAGCCGGGTACGGCCGGCACGGACACCCCCGGGCCCGACGCGACTCCGGACGCCCCCGGGTCCGACGCGACCCCGAACACCCCCCGGCCCGACGCGACCCCGAACACCCCCGGGCCCTACGCAACCCCGAACACCCCCGGGCCCTACGCAACCCCGAACACCCCCGGACGACAGGCGATCGAGACGGCTCCGGACGTCCCCGGATCCGACGCGCCTTCGGACGATCCCGGACGACACATGCCCGACACGGCCCCGGACACACCCTCCGCCCACACACCCGACGCGACCCCGGACGCCCCCGGGCAACAGGCGACCGACACCGCCCCGTTCACCCCCTCCGCCCCCGCGCCCGGCCTGACTCCGGACGCCCCCGGCGGACACGCCACCGTCCTTTCGGGCGCGGCCCGGCTGGCCGCTGTCGGGCGGGTCCGGCTGGTCAGGCGGCGCGGGCGGGCGCGGGTGGCCGTCGTCACCGGCGGTCTGCTGCTCGTCGTGCTCGCGGCGTTCTGCCTGTCCCTCGCCACCGGCGACATCTCCGTACCCCTGGCGGACGTGCTCGCCACCCTGGTCGGCGGCGGGGACCCCGGCACCCGGTTCGTCGTGATCGAGCTCCGGCTGCCGCGGGCCCTGCTCGCGATCCTCGTCGGCGTCTGCTTCGGCCTCTCGGGCGCCGTCTTCCAGGCGCTCCTGCGCAACCCCCTGGCCAGCCCCGACGTGATCGGTGTCAGCTCGGGCGCCAGCGCCTTCGCCGTCCTCGCCGGCCTGTTCCTCGGAGTCGGCGGGCTCTCCCTGTCGGCCGTGGTGCTGGGCGGCGCCGTACTGACGGGCGCCGCCATCTACCTGCTGGCCTGGCGCCAGGGAGTCACCGGCTACCGGCTGGTCCTGGTCGGCATCGGCGTGGGCACCGGACTGTCCAGCATCGTGTCGTACACGATGACGCGCTCCGACGTCACCGAGGCGCAGAACGCCTTCCTGTGGCTCACCGGCAGTCTCAACGGCCGTTCCTGGCCGAACTTCTGGCCGCTGCTGACCAGCGCCGCCGTACTGCTGCCGCTCACCTTCGCGGCGGCCCGCGCGCTGCCCGCGCTGCAACTCGGCGACGAGACGGCCGGCGGCCTCGGCACCCGCGTCGAACGCAGCCGCCTCGCCCTGCTGGCCTGCGCGACCGCCCTCGCCGGTGTCGCCACCGCCTCCGCCGGCCCCGTCGCCTTCGTCGCCTTCGTGTCCGCGCCGATCGCCCGGCGGCTGGTCCCGGGGCGCGGCCCGGCCCTGCTGCCCTCCGCCGTCACCGGCGCCGCCGTGGTGCTGCTCGCCGACTACGCCGCCCAGCGCGTACTGCCGGGCACCCAGCTCCCGGTGGGCGTGGTGACCAGCGTGGTGGGCGCGCCGTATCTGCTCTGGCTGCTCGCCCGGGCCAACCGCGCGGGGCGGGGCGGCTGACATGGCCCGAGGAACGTTCACCCCGCCCGGCGCCGCCGGGGACGGCTCCGTACCCACGAGGAGACCCCTGTGACCTCCCAGCACACGCTCCAGGCCCGGGAGCTCAGGCTCTGCTACGGGGAGCGCGAGATCATCCCGGGGCTCGACGTGGACGTGCCGCCCGGCCGCATCACCGTCGTCGTCGGCCCCAACGCCTGCGGCAAGTCGACCCTGTTGCGGTCCATGGCCCGGCTGCTGACACCGTCGGCGGGCGCGGTCCTGCTCGACGGGCGCAGCATCCAGGAGACGTCCACCCGGGAGGTGGCCGCCGTCCTGGGCGTGCTGCCGCAGTCGCCGGTCGCCCCCGAGGCGATCACCGTGGGCGACCTGGTCGGCCGCGGCCGCTATCCGCACCAGGGCTGGTTCCGCCGCTGGACGGCCGCCGACGACGAGGCCGTCGCCGCGGCGATGCTGTCCACCGGTGTCCTCGAACTCGCCGACCGGCCCATCGACGAGCTCTCCGGCGGCCAGCGCCAGCGGGTGTGGATCGCCATGGCCCTGGCGCAGGAGACCGACATCCTGCTGCTCGACGAGCCGACCACGTTCCTCGACATCACCCACCAGCTCGAGGTCCTCGACCTGCTCACCGACCTCAACCGGGCCCGCGGCGTCACCCTCGCCGTGGTCCTGCACGACCTGAACCTCGCCTGCCGCTACGCCGATCACCTCATCGCGATGAAGGACGGCCGGATCGTCGCCGAGGGCGCGCCCTCCGGCATCGTCACCGAGTCCCTCGTGCACGAGGTGTTCGGGCTGCGCAGCGCCGTCGTCCCGGACCCGGCCTCGGGCACTCCCATGATCGTGCCCATGGGCCGGCACCACGTCACGGCCCCCGCGTCCGGGTGACCCAGACCCCCCACACCATCCGTCCCACCCCCCTGAGAAAAAGAGCACACATCATGTCTCCTCGTACCACCGACCGCGGCTCCCGTGTCCGCCGCCCGCGCGGAACGCGGCTGCTGACCGGCGCCCTCGCCGTGGCGCTGCTCGGCGCGCTGGCCGCCTGCGGCTCCTCCGACGACTCCGGCACGGCGTCCTCGGACACGGGCACGAAGTCCTCCGGGGCGTTCCCCGCGAAGGTCGCCACGAAGTTCGGCACGGTGACCGTGGACTCCCGGCCCAAGCGTGTGGTCGCGCTCGGCTGGGGCGACGCCGAGACCGCGCTCGCCCTCGGCGTGCAGCCGGTCGGCCAGAGCGACTGGCTCGCTTTTGGGGGTGACGGCGTCGGTCCCTGGGCTGAGGGCAAGTACGACAAGAGCCCGCAGAAGATCGGCACGCTGGAGCCCGAGTACGAGAAGATCGCGGCCCTCAAGCCGGACCTCATCCTCGACACCAAGTCCAGTGGTGACGAGACCCGTTACAACACCCTGAGCAAGATCGCGCCGACCATCGGGGTGCCCAAGGGCGGCGACCAGTACAAGATCTCCTGGAAGAAGCAGACCAGCATGGTCGCCCAGGCGCTCGGGCTCGCGGACGACGGTGAGAAGCTGATCTCCGACACGGAGCAGAAGTTCAAGGACGCCGCGGCCGAGCACCCGGAGTTCAAGGGCAAGACGATCACGGTGGGTTCGCGGACGGCGAGCGCCTGGGGCGCCTACGTGCGCGGCACCGGGCGGATCGACTTCGTCGAGCGGCTCGGCTTCGAGAACAACCCGAAGATCGAGGCCAAGGCGGGTGACGCGTTCTCCGTGCCGGTCTCGGAGGAGAACCTCCAGCTGCTCGACGCCGACCTCACGGTGATGGCGCCCATCGGCATCACCGCCAAGAAGATCTCCTCCGACCCGCTGTACAAGGCGGTGCCGTCCGTCAAGAAGGGCCACTCCGTGGTCTTCGACGACTCCAACCTGAGCAGCGCCTTCGCCACGGACTCGATCCTCTCGGTCGACTACGCGCTGAAGAACGTGGTGCCGCTCTTCGCCGACGCGATGAAGTAATCGCCCGAGGAGTGCAGCGCAGGGCCCCGGCAGCACGCCGGGGCCCTGCGCGCTGGGAGCCTCGCGGTCAGCGCGGTACGGCCACCGCGCTGAAGGTCGTCCCGGGTGTCTGCGGTGACGTGAAGCGGGCGTTGACCAGGTAGAGGCGGTCGCGCCAGCGGGCTACGGTCGCGGGGACGTCGAAGCGGGGATCGGTGATCGTACGCCGCAGCGTCGCCGTCGTCACCGCGGCGTCCAGGGCGAAGACGCTCACGACGTTCAGCCGGTTCTGGACGACGTACAGCGTGCGTCCGACGCGCAGCAGTCCGTCGCCGCCTGCCACGTCCGCCGCGCCGCTCAGGGCGAGTCCGGTGGCGTGGCCGGTCCGCAGGTCCACGCGGTAGAGCCGCCCCGGCTGGCTGCTGACCACGATCAGTCCGCGGCCGTCCGGGGTGTCGACGACGCCGTTGGCGTTGTTCACGTCCGGTGTCTGCACCCAGTCGCCGCCGAGCCGCAGCGCTCTGACCTTCCCCCTGCGTCCGCGCGGCACGCCGTACAGCACGCTGTCCCGCGAGTCGGTGTACCAGGCCCGGTCGCCGAGCACGTGCACGTCGTTGATGAAGTGGCCCGTGGCTTCGGTCAGTCGGTACGTGGTCAGCAGGCGGCCGGTGCGGCTGTCCACGACGCGTGCGGTTCCGCCGGGGCCCCCGGCCATGTGCAGCAGCCCGTCGTGGTCCAGCTCCAGTCCGACGGCCACCGCGCCGGTCTCGCCGGGATACAGCACTTCGCCGCGGCCGGTGCGCAGATCGGTGCGGTAGACGGCGCCGTTGGCGCGCGATCCCAGGTAGGCGTACGGCTCCCGGCCGATGGTGATGCCTTCCGGGAGCCAGCCGTCGGGCAGCGGGAACTCGGTGGGCCAGGCGCCGGCCGGGGCGGTGGTGGCCTCGGCGGCGGCAGCGGTGTGCGCCGTGCCGGCGGTGGCCGCCGCGGCCAGGAGGGCCGTGCCCAGGACGGCGCGGCGGGACGGGTCGAACGGGGGTCGGGCCATGGTTCCGTACCTCCGGATGACGGATGACGTGCAGGGGCTCAGGAACTCGGGGAACGGGGAACGGAAAACGGTGGGACGCGGGAGCTCAGGGGACGCGGGGAAGCCGCGCGAGGCGCAACTTCCGTTCCGTGCGCGTCTGTTGTCAACGCACCACCGCTCGCGGGAGTTCCCGCCCGTCCCGTCCGGCCGCCCCGGGAGCGGCGTGCCGTGAAGCTGGTACGGACCTCTTTACAGGTCGATTCCAACGTTATAAAACACGCTTCAGGCAACTCTGGCACCGTCGCGCACACACCCCACCCCCAGCAGAACCGGTCGCCTTGGACGCAGGCGCTTGGGCCAAGGACCCGGGTCCGACCACCAGGAGCCGCCATGCACGTCCCACCCCCCGTTCCGGGCCTCAGACCCTCCGCCCTCTCCCGCGGACTGACCGCGCTCACCGGCGTCCTCGCGCTGCTGTGCGGTGTCCTGCTCGTCACGGCAGGCCCCGTACAGGCCGCCCCGGCGGCGTGGATCCCGAAACCCGCCCCGATGACCACGCCGTGGACCGACCAGGTACCGGTCGACAACCCGCTCCCCGAGTACCCGCGGCCGCAGCTCACCCGCCCCGACTGGGCCAATCTCAACGGCATCTGGGACTTCGCCGTGACCTCGGCGGACGCCGGCCGGCCCGCGTCCTTCACCGAGCAGATCCGGGTGCCCTTCGTCGCCGAGTCCGCCCTGTCGGGCATCCAGCGGAAGATCACGCAGAACGACAAGCTCTGGTACAAGCGCACCTTCACCGTGCCCGCGGGCTGGTCGGGGCGGCGCGTCCAGCTCAACTTCGGCGCCAGTGACTGGCGTACGACGGTGTGGGTCAACGGGGTCCAGGCCGGCGCCGTGCACAGCGGCGGCTACGACTCCTTCGGCTACGACATCACCCCGCTGCTCAACGGCGGCACCAACACGGTCGTCGTCTCCGTCTTCGACCCGACGCAGACCGGCGGCCAGGCCGTCGGCAAGCAGCGCATCAACGACGTCACGCCGCACTCGGGCGGCGGCATCTTCTACACCGCCGCCTCCGGCATCTGGCAGACGGTGTGGCTGGAGCCGACCGCCGCCGCACACATCACACGCCTGGACAGCGTGCCGGACCTCGCGAACAACACCCTCAAGGTGACCGTGCGCGGCGACGGCGTCAGCGGGCAGACCGCCCGGGTGACCGTCTCCTCCGGCGGCACCACCGTCTCCACCGCCACCGGCACGGTCGGCTCCACGGTGACCGTCTCCGTCCCCGACCCCCACCTCTGGACGCCCGACGACCCCTTCCTCTACGACCTGAGAGCCGACCTGCTCGACGGCGGCACCGTCGTGGACAGCGTCGGCGGCTACGCGGGCATGCGCTCCATCTCCGTCGCCAGTGTGAACGGCGTGCTGCGCCCGGTCCTGAACGGCAAGTTCGTCTTCCAGACCGGCACCCTCGACCAGGGGTACTGGCCCGACGGCATCTACACCGCCCCCACCGACGCCGCCCTCAAGTACGACCTCCAGAGACACAAGGACCTGGGCTTCAACATGGTCCGCAAGCACATCAAGGTCGAGCCGCAGCGCTGGTTCTACTGGGCCGACAGACTCGGTCTGCTGGTGTGGCAGGACATGCCCGCCATGGACACCGGCAAGTCCCCCGACAGCGCGGCCCGCACCCAGTGGGAGGCGGAGTACGACCGCATCATCGACCAGCACCGCAGCTCCCCCGCGCTGGTCATGTGGGTCGACCAGAACGAGGGATGGGGCCAGTACGACCAGGCCCGCATCGCCAGTCACGTCAAGGCGTACGACCCCTCGCGGCTCGTCGACAACATGAGCGGGGTCAACTGCTGCGGCGCCGTCGACGGCGGCAACGGCGACGTCGTCGACGACCACATGTATGTCGGCCCCGGCACCACCAGGCCCTCGGCGACCCGGGCCGCCGTGCTCGGCGAGTTCGGCGGTCTCGGCTACAAGGTGGCCGGTCACGAGTGGTATCCGGGCGGCGGCTTCAGTTACGAGGACCAGGCCACCACGGCCCGCCTCAACGACCGGTTCGTGGGACTCATCGACGCCATCCGCCAGGTCCGGCTGCCCGCGGGGCTGTCCGCCTCCGTCTACACGGAGATCACCGATGTCGAGAACGAGGCCAACGGGCTCATGACCTACGACCGGCAGGTCACCAAGGTCGACGCGGCCCGCGTCAAGGCCGCCAACCAGGCGCTGATCGACGCCTCCCGCACCCCGCCCACGCCGGTCACCCTGCCCACCGGGCAGTACCGCTCGCTGCGGGTGACCACCTCCGGCTACACCAACCGCTATCTGCGCCACCAGGACGGCGCGGCCTTCACCGAGGTGGTCGACGCGAACAGCACCGCGCTGCTGAAGAACGACGCCACCTGGAAGATCGTCCCCGGTCTCGCCGACAGCTCGTGCTACTCCTTCGAGTCCCGCAACTATCCGGGGCAGTATCTGCGCCATCGGGAGTTCCGGGTCTACAAGGAGGCCGGTGACGGGGATCTGTACAAGGCGGACGCCACCTGGTGCGCCGCCGCGGGGTCCGGAGGGGTGCGGCTGAGTTCGTACAACTATCCCGGTCAGTACCTGCGGCACATCAACTCCGAGGTGTGGCTCGCCACGCCCGGTGGTGCGCACGACTGGGACAACCCCGCGTCGTTCACCGCGGACACCGTGTGGGCCGTGGAGGGGGCCTGGGCTCCGTGACGGGTTGAGTCGAGTCAGGGGCCGGCCTTGTCATGGGTTGAGCCTTGTCATGGGTTGAGCCGCGGCCGGCGATCTGCTGCCGGCCGTGTCGACCGACCGACCCACGTCCGCGTCCGCGCGTCCGCGTTCGACATGCGCGGTGGGGATGGGACTCCGATGCTGGAGGTGGGGGCCGCACTCCGAGCGAAGGACGACAGCAGTCATGACCGACAAGAAACTGTCCAAGGGCGACAAGGTCTCCTGGCAGAGCCACGGGAAGGAGACGCCCGGCACGGTGAAGAAGAAGATCACCGACCGCACCAAGGCGGCCGGGCGCACCGTGGACGCGTCCAGCGACGAACCGCAGTACGAGGTCGAGAGCGAGAAGTCGGGCGGCAACGCCGTCCACAAGCCCGAGTCCCTGCACAAGCGAGGCAAGAAGTCGTGAGCGGCGGCAAGGACGACGACCGCGAGGGCACCCTCAAGGAGTTCGACGACGCCGTCAACATGTCCCCCGGCGAGCTGGAGAAGTGGCTCGGCACCGACGAGTCGAAGGACTCCGGCCAGAAGAAGGGCGGCGGCGAGAGCGTCGGGCATGCCGCGGGGCGCCGGATCGTCGAACTCCAGCGGACGAAGAAGTCCGACCTGAGCGACGACGACGTGGCCCACATGCGCAAGGTCGTCGGCTACGTCCACCGCCACCTGGCCCAGCGGCCCGACGGCGACATCACCGACAGCACGTGGCGGTACTCGCTCATGAACTGGGGGCACGATCCCAAGAAGAAGTAGCGGGCTCTGTGCGTACGCGTCGGCTACGTAAGCGTCGTGCCTCGGTCCGACGCCGGCCACACGTACGGCAGATCGTCCGGTACGTCCGGGAAGCGGGCGGCGTAGACCTCCGGTGCCTTGCGCACCAGTGCCGACCGGTGGCTGCGGTGGAAGTCCTCGTCGCCCAGCCAGGGCGGCAGTTCCCCGGCGGCGACCAGTTCCTCCTGGGTGCGGACCTCGCCCCCGGGGCGGTGCCGGGTGAAGTCCGTGACCATCGTGACCGCGCAGGTGTCCGCGCGCCCCTCGGCCGACCACACCCCGCACATGTCCAGGCCGTAGCGGACCAGCGCCTCCTCGTACCCGATCCACATGCGCACCGCCGGGTGGTGGCGCCATCCGTACCCCGGCACCGTCAGCCCGCGCAGCACTTGCAGTGCCTCGACCCGCTGTTTGCCCAGCCGGGCGGGGTCGAGTACGGCGGCGGAGCTGAGGAAGCCGGGATAGGGGAGGAATGTCTGCACGACCCATCCCTACCGTGGCCGGGCAGCGGGCAGTCGGGCCATCCGGGTCCGGGCGCGTCGGGTCCGGCGTGTCCTGCGGTGGTGCGGTCGGCGGGGCTGTGCCGCGCCTAGGATCCGGAGGGTGACTGACATCCCGGAGCGTCTCATCGAGCTGGAACTGGCGGCCGAGGTCGAGCGTGCGCGGCTGGCCGGACTGTGCGGCGAGGAGTACGAGGACCAGCGGGGCCGGTACTGCGCAGGGTGCGAGGTCCTGCGGGTCGCGATCGCCGAGTACGCCGCCGCGACCGGGCAGGATGTGAGGGTGGTGGAGCGGGCTGTGCGACAGGCCGCTCGGCAGGCCCAGGAGGATCCTGCCGTCGAGTGACGGCTCAGCTCGGGCATAAGGTTTGCTTATGAGGTCATAGGCCGGACCCTCGTACTCAGTTAGGCTCACCTTAGTTTAGGGTTGCCGTCGAGTCTGTCACCGCTCGAAGGGAACCTGAACATGCCCCGCCCCCTGCGGGTAGCCATTGTCGGAGCCGGACCCGCTGGGATCTACGCCGCCGACGCGCTGCTGAAGTCCGAAGTGGCCGCCGAGCCCGGCGTGTCCATCGACCTCTTCGAGCGGATGCCCGCGCCCTTCGGCCTGATCCGGTACGGCGTGGCCCCCGACCACCCGCGGATCAAGGGCATCATCACCGCCCTGCACCAGGTGCTCGACAAGCCGCAGGTCCGGCTCTTCGGCAACGTCGACTACCCGACCGACATCAGCCTGGACGATCTGCGGTCCCTCTACGACGCGGTCGTCTTCTCCACGGGCGCGACGGCCGACCGGGCGCTCGACATACCGGGGGTCCAGCTCGACGGGTCCTACGGTGCCGCCGACTTCGTGTCCTGGTACGACGGTCACCCCGATGTGCCGCGCACCTGGCCGCTGGAGGCCGAGAAGGTCGCCGTTCTCGGTGTCGGCAATGTCGCGCTCGACATCGCGCGTGTGCTCGCCAAGACGGCCGACGAGCTGCTGCCGACCGAGATCCCGCCGAACGTCTACGAGGGGCTCAAGGCCAACAAGGCGCTGGAGGTCCATGTCTTCGGGCGCCGTGGGCCCGCGCAGGCCAAGTTCAGTCCGATGGAGCTGCGGGAGCTCGACCACTCCCCCAACATCGAGGTCATCGTCGACCCCGAGGACATCGACTACGACGAGGGCTCGATCACCGTCCGGCGTGCCAACAAGCAGGCCGACATGGTCGCCAAGACCCTGGAGAACTGGGCCATCCGCGACGTCGGCGACCGGCCGCACAAACTCTTCCTGCACTTCTTCGAGTCGCCCGCGGAGATCCTCGGCGAGGACGGCCGCGTCGTCGGTCTGCGCACCGAGCGCACCGCCCTCGACGGGACCGGCAACGTCAAGGGCACCGGCACCTTCAAGGACTGGGACGTCACGGCGGTCTACCGCGCCGTCGGCTACCTCTCCGACAAGCTGCCCAAGCTGCCCTGGGACGTCGAGACGGGCACCGTGCCCGACGAGGGCGGCCGGGTGATCGAGGAGACCGGGGCGCACCTTCGGTCGACCTATGTCACGGGCTGGATCCGGCGCGGTCCCGTCGGTCTCATCGGGCACACCAAGGGCGACGCCAACGAGACCGTCGCCAACCTGCTCGACGACTTCGCCAACGGGCGGCTGCACGAGCCCGACGCCCCCGCCCCGGAGGCCGTTGAGGCGTTCCTCGCCTCGCGGAACGTCCGTTTCACCACGTGGGACGGCTGGTACCAGCTCGACGCCGCGGAGAAGGCGCTGGGCGAGCCCCAGGGCCGCGAGCGCGTCAAGCTCGTCGAGCGTGAGGACATGCTCAACGCCAGTGGCGCCTGACCGTGGGTGGATGACGGAGGCCACATCGCTTCGCGCGGTGTGGCCTCCGTTGTCGTACGGGGGCTCAGGTGGGTGCCTGGGCGCGGCTTCAGGCGGTGGATGAGGTCCGCGGTCGTGATTCCGTACGTTTCCAGGACGCGGACGCCTGTGGCCTCTACCGAGAAGACGGCGTGGTCCGTGTGGACGCGGGAGACACAGGCCTGGGCCGTCAGCGGCTAGGTGCAGGCCGGGACCAGCTTCGGGGTGCCGTCCCGGGTGAACAGTTTCGTCATCACGAGGACCTGCTTGGCCCCGATGGCCAGGTCCATCGCGCGGCCGCCCAGCGCCGGGTCGGCCGGCGCGATGGCGCGGCGTTCGCCGCCGCGGCCCACGGGCACGATGTCGCCGGCCTGCGCGGCCAGTTGACGCAGCCGCCGCCAGCGCCACAGGTGCGGTACGGCGCGGGAGCGCGGCTCGGCCAGGTCACCCCGGCGCTCGAAGAGCCGTACCGGGGTTTCGAGCAGGAACTGCTCGTCCCGCTGTGGACCGAGATCGGCGACCTCACGCCGCAAGCCGCTCAAGAATCCGCCGCCGTACGCGATCGCCAGCGTCGATCACGCGCTGCGGGCCGCGACGATGCTCCAGTCGGAGAGCGGGCTGACCGTCTCGCAGATCGCCGGGCGGCTCGGGGTGGCCCGGTCGACCGCGCACCGGCTGCTGGCCATGCTCGTCCACCGGGACTTCGCGGTGCAGGACGACCACCGCGTCTACCACGCGGGCCCGGTCCTGGAGCTCGCCGCGCACGCGCGCTCCCAGGTGTCCCTGCTGCGCGCCGCCGCCCTGCCGCATCTGCGCCGCCTGGTCGACCTGCTGGAGGAGACCGCGAACCTCACCATCCGCACGGGCGACACGGCCCGCTTCATCGCCAGTGTGGAGTGCGGGCAGGCGCTGCGCGTCGGGTCCCGGGAGGGCATGGTCTTCCCGGCGCACCGCACCACGGCGGGGCTGCTGCTCCTGGCCGGGCTCTTTGGGGACGAGCCGGCCGACGTGTACGCGCCCGAGCGGTACCGCGACCGCCCCGGGGAGCGGCCCGACCTGCCCGCCCTCCGCGCCGAACTGGAGCGTGCCGCCCGCGGCGGCTTCGTCGTCAACCGCGAGCGCTCGGAACGGGGGCTGGTGGCGGTGGGAGTGCCGGTGCGCGGCGCGGACGGCACGGCCGTGGCGGGTCTGTCGGTGTCGATGCCCAGTGTCCGCTACGAACCGCGCCGGCTCCGTTCCCCTGGTGGCCGCCCTCGACGCGGCGGCGCGGGCGCTGGAGGCGGATCTGACGGCGGCCTGAACGGGGCGCGGTCGCGGCACCGGAGACCGCGGCGCACCGGGACGCGGCCCCGCGGCTGTCCGGATTCGCCCCCGGACACCGCGCTGACCAGCCCGGACATCCGGCGACTGTCCCGGACACCCGTCACCTCTTGCCCCGCGCCCCGTCCTCCCCACAAGCTCATGGGGACACAACGTCACACCGCTGGCCCATCGGGGGAACGGGGGACCGTGTGGGGCGAGGGAGAGGTACGGCCGGTGGCGGGCGGGCGCATCAGGGGCGCCGTTCACACCGCTTCGGCCACCGTGCCGGATGGCCGAAACCGCTCTCTGCCGCACACGGAAGGCCTGCGGTGACTGACGTGTGATCACCCGGACCGGTCCGGTGAGCTGTCGGGGGACCTCACCGGACCGGGTCCGCACCAGGGCCTTCGAGACCGTTCGGGACCGTTCAGGACGAGGCTTCGATCAGGTACCGCTGCGCGGCCCGGCCGTCGCACGACTGGACGACCGCCTCGGTGCCCGCCGCAGGCTCGGAGGCGGCCGGGCCGGCGACGCCCATGCACCCGTCGTCGTCCACGCGCAGGACGTACGTCCGGGCGGACGTCTCGTCCTCGCCGGGCGTGCCGCTCTCCTTCGCGCCGGAAGCGGCGGTCCCGGTGGACCCGGCTGTTCCGGTGGCCGCGGTGGTTTCCACCACGCGGAAGCGGCTGGAGCCGCCGCAGTCGTTGCGGGGTTCGAGCAGGCCGTCGGCGTCGCCGCCGCGCAGCACGATCAGGCACCCCTTGCCGTGCTCGGGGTGGTCCCACTGCACGCGGTACAACCCGTCGCCGAGCGGCAGCAGCTTGGTGGTCGGCGGCTCCGCCTCGTCGCACGGGCGGTGCACGGCCACCTCGGTGTCGTACCGGCCGTCCGCCACGAAACCGTCCGTCAGACACAGGCCGGGGGCCAGCACGGGGCGCACCCGTACGGTGCCCCGCGGCGGCGGAGTCCCCGGGCTGTCGGCCTGGCCCGCGACTTCCTGCCCGCCCGTGGTGTCGGGCGGCGTCGGGTCCCCGCCATCGGGGGTCAGCAGCGCGGCACCGATGCCCGCGAGGACGACGGCCGCGGCCACCACGGCGAGCACGGTGCGGGCGCGCGGCCCGCCGGGCAGACGGCTCCTCGCGGCCGGGGTTCCGGCCTGCGCGTCACCGCCGGAGGCGTCGGCGGCGTCCGCGTCCGGCCGGGCCGCGGCGGAGGCTGCGGACGGGCCGGAAGCGGCGGACGAGCCGGCATCGAGGGAGCGATCGGCGTCGGCGGGCAGGCCGGCATCGAGTAAGCGCCCGGCACCCCCGGACGGGCCGGAATCGAGGGTCCGGCCGGCACTGGGGGGCCCACCGGGGGCGGTGGGGCCATCGGTAGCGGCGGCCTCGGCGGAGGCGGCGAGCCCGTCGGAAGCGGCGGACCCAGCAGAGGCGGCAAGCCCGCCGGAAGCGGCGGGCCCGGTCGGGGCGAGGGCGGCGCGGTCGCGGGCCGCCAGCCACTGGGGCAGCCGCTCCTCCCCCTCGCAGGCGCGCACGAACGCCGCCAGCAGCTCCGGCCTGGGCAGCGCGCTGCGCGCGAACACGTCCGCCAGGGTGCTCCTGGCCAGCACGTCGCCCCGTTCCGCCGCGCGCTCCTCCAACTGCCGGTAGCTCAGCCCCGAGGACTCCTTCAGCCGCTTCATCAGCGCCACAAGGCCGGCCGCGCCGCGTACCTGCTCGAGCCCGGACACCGGCTCCTCTCGCCCCTCCATACCGGCCAATCTCGCCGCCGGACCTGCCGCGGGACAATCGTGGATCACGCCATTCTTGGCTCATCGGCATCACCGGCCACAGCCGGGGGCCGACAGCCCTCACCGCCCGTCCGCCTCCAGGCACGCACGCGTCTCCCGTGCGATCCGGGCCGTCTCGCCGGTGGGCACGACGAGGACAGGGACCGGCGCGTCCGGCGCGCTCACGACGGCGTCGCGCCCCGGATTCCCGGGCGTCAGCCCGCCGCTGACGCCGAGCACCCCGAGCCCGGCGCAGACGGCCTCCCGTACCTCAGGCTGGTCCTCGCCGATCTCACCGGTGAAGACCAGCGCGTCGACGCGGTCGAGCGAGGCGGCGACGCCCGCGATGCCGCGGCGGGCGTGGTGGACGAACACGTCGAGGGCGAGCGCCGCCGCCTCGTCGCCGTCGGCGCGGGCCCGGACCAGGTCACGGGTGTCGCCGGAGGTCCCGGACAGTCCGAGCAGGCCGGACTTGTGGTTCAGGGCGTCGCTCAGGCGCTCGGCGCTCATGCCCTGCGCGGTCTGGAGCCACAGCAGCAGCCCGGGGTCCACGCTGCCGCTGCGTCTGCTCATCACCAGGCCCTCCAGGGGTGTGAACCCCATGGTGGTGTCGACGCTGCGGCCGTCCCGTACGGCGCAGGCCGAGCAGCCGCCGCCCAGGTGGGTCAGCACCACGTGCAGCGACTCGGCCGGCCGGTCCAGCAGGGCGGCGGCCCGGTCCAGCGCCCAGGCGTAGGACAGGCCGTGGAAGCCGTACCGGCGCAGCCCGTGGCGGCGGGTCCACTCGCGGGGCAGTCCGTAGGTGGTGGCGGCCTCGGGCAGGTCCCGGTGGAAGTCGGTGTCCAGGCACACGACGTGCGGGATGCCGGGGAGCCGGTCGCGCACGGCGTCCAGGGCGGTGAGCGCCGGGGGGACGTGCAGCGGCGCGAGGTCCGCGGCCCGGTCGAGTTCGCCGCGTACGCCGTCGTCGAGCCGGACGGGGCCGCGCAGCCGCGGTCCGCCGTGGACGATGCGGTGCCCGGCGGCGGCGATGCCGGGGGCGTCCCGCAGGAAGGCGGCGACGTCGTCCGCGGTGCCGGGCCCGGGCGCCGAGTCGAAGTCCCGCTCGGCGACCGTACGGTCCGTCGCGTCGAGCACCGCGAGGTGCAGGCTGGACGAACCGGCGTCGACGACCAGTACGGGTCCCCCGCTCACGGCTGCCACGTCCACTCGCGGATCGCCGCGGGGTCGATGCCGGTGCGCCGCAGCTCCTTGCGGTACCGGTCGCGTTCGCGGGCGTAGCCGACGGCCAGGTCACCGGTGGTGGCGTTGCGTCCGCGCAGGTACTCCAGGGCCGTGATCGCCAGGTCGTGCCGCGAGACCCCGTTGCTGGCGAGCAGGTCGTACGGGGTGGTGGTCGTGCCCTCCTCGACGTAACCGCGGACGTGGAAGCGCTCCGTGTACGGGCGGCCGTGCAGCAGTTGGTGGACGGCCGACGGGTAGCCGTGGAAGTCGAAGACGACGTGCGTGTCCGTGCCGAACAGGGCGCGGAAGTCGGCGTCCGGCATGCCGTGCGGATGGCGGTCCGGCGGGGCGATGGCGCACAGGTCGACCACGTTGACGACGCGGACCCGGGCGTCGGGCAGGTCGCGGCGCAGCATCTGCGCGGCGGCGAGCGTCTCGACGGTGGGGATGCCGCCCGCGCAGGCGAGGACGATCTCGGGGTCCTCGCCGTCGTGGGTGGAGGCCCACCGCCAGATCGAGGCGCCCTGTTCGCAGTGGCGGCGGGCGTCGTCCAGGCCGAGCCACTGGGCGGCCTCGTGCTTGCCCGAGACGACCAGGTTGACACGTCCGGTGTCGGTGAACAGCCGTTCCATGGTGACCAGCAGTGTGTTGGCGTCCGGCGGCAGGTAGACGCCCGTGACGGTGGGCTTCTTGGTGAGCAGGTTGTTGATGAAGCCGGGGCCCTGGTGGCTGTAGCCGTTGTGCTCCTGCCGCCAGCCCTCGCTGGTCAGCAGGTACGTCAGGCTGCTGACCGGGGTGCGCCACGGCACCTCGTGGGACATCTTCAGCCACTTCGCGTACTGGTTGAGCATGCTGTCGACGACGGTGGCGAACGCCTCGTACGTCGGGAACAGGCCGTGGCGGCCGGTCAGCAGGAAACCCTGGAGCCAGCCCTGGCAGTTGTGCTCGGAGAGCACCTCCATGACCCGGCCGTCGCGGGAGAGGTGTTCGGCGTACTCGTCCACCGGCCACACGTAGGAGCGGCCGCTGACCTCCAGGACGGCGTCGAGCTTGTTGGAGGCGAGCTCGTCCGGGGAGACGATGCGGAAGTCGCGGGTGGTCTTCGTACGGCGCATGAGTTCGGTGAGCCAGGCGCCGAGGGCCTTGTTCGGGCTCGCGGTCGCGGAGCCGGGCCCTTGCGTCACGTCGACGGCGTACGGCTCGGGCGGCGGCAGGTCCAGGGGGCGGCGCAGCCGGCCGCCGTCCGCGGCCCGCTGCATGCCGATGCGTCGGTCGCCGCGGGGGCAGCGGTCAGTCACCTCGGGACGTGGCCGCCCGTGCTCGTCGAAAAGTTCCTCGGGGCGGTACGACCGGAGCCACGTCTCCAGCGCCTTGAGCTGTTCGGGGTCGTCGTGGACGCCGTCCAGCGGGATCTGGTGGGAGTGGAAGGTGCCCTCGATGCGCCTGCCCTCCACCTCGGCGGGCGCGCCCTGCCCCTTGAGGCTGCGCAGCACGATCATCGGCCAGGCGGGGCGCTCGACAGTGCCTTGTGTCCGGGTGCGGTGCTGGATGCGGGTGATGGCGGCGTACGCGTCGCGGACCGCGTCGGTGAGCTGTTCGCCGTCCGGTTCGGCCCGTACGTCGACGATGCGCGGGTCCCAGCCGTAGCCGCGGAACAACGCGGTGAGTTCGTCGTCGGACATGGTGGCGAACAGCGTCGGCGAGGAGATCTTGTAGCCGTTCAGGTGCAGGACCGGCAGCACCGCGCCGCTGGTCGCGGGGTCGAGCAGCTTGGTGGAGTGCCAGGCGCCGGCGGTCGGCCCGGTCTCGGCCTCGCCGTCGCCGACGATGCAGGCGACCAGCCGGTCCGGGGCGTCCAGGGCGGCGCCGAAGGCGGTCGCCAGCGCGTAGCCGAGTTCGCCGCCCTCGTGGAGGGTGCCCGGCAGGGCCGGTGACAGATGGCTGGGGAAGCCGTCGGGGGCGCAGTAGCGGCGGGCCAGCTCGGTCAGGCCCTGCTCCGTGCGGTCCAGGTCCGGGTCGTACTCCTCGTGGGTGCCCTCCAGCCACAGGTTGGCGTGGTTGGCGGGCGCGCCGTGCCCCGGGCCGGTCACCAGCAGGACGTCCGCGTCGCTCTCCTCGATGAGCACGTTGAGCGCCGCGTACGTCCTGGTGATGCCGGGGCAGGTGCCCCAGTGGCCGAGCAGCCGCGGTTTGAGGTGCTCCGGGCGCAGTGGCTCGCGCAGCAGGAGGTTGTCCCGCAGAAAGATCATCGCGGCGGCGACGTAGTCCGCCGCCCGGCGG
>NZ_JBHWHV010000037.1:0-95745 GCF_042732375.1 Streptomyces sp. NPDC059785 | reverse complement strand
CCGGGTGCACAGATGTGCACCCGGCGGGCTTTTCCTATGGACCGGCCCGGCGCGGGGTACGCTTTTACCGACAGGGCGTCGGGAACCTATTGACTTAGGTAAGCCTAACCTTAAAAGATGGTGGCCCGGCTCTCGTCCAGCCCCGCACCGGAGGTCCCCATGCAGTCGTCGACCGAGTCCGACGCGACCACGACCGCGTTCTCGACCCTCATCCGCACCGCGTCCCACGAACAGCACGTGGAGGCGGAGACCTCGACCTTCATGAGCGACCTGCTCGGCGGCAGACTCGGCGTCGACGCGTACGCGCGCTACACCGAGCAGCTCTGGTTCGTGTACGAGGCGCTGGAGGCCGGTGTCGGGCGGCTGGCGTCCGACCCGGTGGCCGGGCCCTTCATCCGGCCCGAGCTGCTGCGCGGGCCCGCCCTCGAGCGGGACCTCGCCCACCTCCGGGGCCCGGACTGGCGCGCGACGCTCTCCCCGCTGCCGGCCACCGAGGAGTACGCGGCGCGGGTGGCGCACTGCGCGGAGCAGTGGCCCGGCGGCTATGTCGCCCACCACTACACCCGTTACCTCGGCGACCTCTCCGGCGGGCAGATCATCCGGGGCAAGGCGGAGCGCACCTGGGGCTTCGACCGCAAGGGCGACGGCGTCCGCTTCTACGTCTTCGAGGGCATCGCCAACCCGGCCGCGTTCAAGCGCGAGTACCGCGAGCTGCTGGACGCGGTACCGGCCGACGACCTGGAGAAGCAGCGCATCGTCGCGGAGTGCAAGCGCGCGTTC
The DNA here is from genome assembly GCF_042732375.1 of Streptomyces sp. NPDC059785. Taxonomy (NCBI): domain Bacteria; kingdom Bacillati; phylum Actinomycetota; class Actinomycetes; order Kitasatosporales; family Streptomycetaceae; genus Streptomyces; species Streptomyces sp. NPDC059785. Next base: position 94,965 of record NZ_JBHWHV010000037.1, on the reverse strand, counting down.
GCGCTGAACACCGCCGTCTTCCGTGCCCTGGGCGAGGAGTTCCCCCTCAGCGCCTGACGGGCCGCGACAGCCGCAGACGCCGGGGCGGGACGGTGCGCCGCCCCGGCGCGCGGGGATCTGGGGACCGGCTCCCGGCCGGTCTTCCGGGAGACCGGCTCTCAGCAGGTCTTGCGGACGTACGAGCCGCTGCCCGGCGTCGTCACGTCCTCGTCGCGCCGGACGATGCTCAGCTCGTCGCCCCAGCCGGAGCAGGCCTTCTTCAGGCCCGAGGCGGAGTACTCGACGACGATCACGTCGTCGCCGAACGCGTCGGTGAAGTCGCCGCACTCGTCATAGCGGCCGCACTCCTCGACCACCGCGAAGTCGAGGCCGTTCGCCTCACGGTCCCCGGCCAGCTCGGCCGTGTTCTTCTGCGCGATCGCCAGATCGGCGGAGTGGGCGCGGTCGGCGAGGAGCTGGATGAACGCCTCGGCGTCGGCGGCGTCGATCAGGCCGTCCGCGCGGGTGAAGGTGTCGTAGTTGTCGGGCTCGACCGCCTGGAAGCCGTTGGCGGCGCAGTCGTCGATCCAGGTGCCCACCTTCGCGGCGATGGACTCGCGCTTGGCCTCGGTGGTGATGTCGAGCATGGCCTCGCCCCAGGCGTCGTCGTACACGACCTCGCCGTCACCGTCGTGCAGGAGCAGGTTCGAGCCCCACTCACTCTCGGCGCCGGGCTGGGCCTGGAAGGCGTTGACGTAACAGATGTTGTACAGGCCGTCGACCGGGGACGCGGTGTGGTCGCGGGTGACCACCTCGACGCCGGACGGCGGGGTGTAGGCGCCGCCGATCTGGTAGTCGAAGCCGGCGTGCGTGGGCGGCAGGGAGATCTCCGCCGCCGAGGCCGTGGTGGCGTGCACCGACAGCGTGGCGGCCAGGGCCGCCACGCACGCGCCGGCCGCGGTCACGGCCAGGACCTTGCGGGAGGGCATGCGGGAGAACTTGTGGTTACCGCTCATAAAGCGAGCTCCAGTGGGTTGGGGGCACGTCCCCGCCTCGGACACCGATGGCGGTCCATGGCGGTCCTGGCGACTTTGTCCGGGCTGCCGGCCGAGGCCGGTTACCGGCTGGGCGTACCTCTTCCGCCGGCCATCGGGGCCGACGTTGCCCGAGTAAATCGAGCGCCTGTGGTCATGTCAAGTGACGGCAAAACAGGGCCGTTCGGGCCTTACCGGGAGTCAACTGCCGTACGAACAGCGGTGTTTGCGGGACCTAATTCTCCAGAAACACTCGGCCACCGATCTCGACCCAGCCACCCGGCTGCGGTGCCGTGAGGAGCTGGGAGCCCGCCCCTTGGGTGATGTTGAGGGCCCGGCCGAGGCGGTCGGTGAGCAGCAGGGCCGCCGCGCCGGTCGCCTCGTCCTCGTCGATCCCGTCGCCCCGGCCGGGGAAGGCGCGGGCGCGGACGCGGCCCGCCGCTTCGTCCTCCCATGCCCAGGCGTACAGCCACTCACCCTTCGGCGGTACGGGCAGCGCGTCGACCTCGGCGGCCGTGGCGTACTGGCGCAGGGTGCGCGGCGGCGCCCACTCCGCCCGCGCCTCGATCCAGCTGAACTCGCCGTCGAGCCGTACGCCCACCACGCCCGCGGGGGTGACCAGTTCGGGCACGTCGAGCAGCCAGCCCGTGCCGACGCAGGGGTGGCCGGCGAACGGCAGGCGCAGCGTCGGCGTGTAGATGTCGATGACGCCGCGCTCGGGGTCGTCCACGAACACGGTCTCGCTGAAGCCGAGTTTCGCGGCCAGTTCCTGCCGGTCCGCCGGGTCCTGGAGGAGAGAGCCGTTGCGGACGACGCCGAGCTCGTTGCCGTATCCGCCGTTCGCCGCGCAGAAGACGCGCAGCACGTCGTAGTCAGTCACGGGGGCATTGAACATCACAGCGAAGCCGGTAGCGGCAAAGGTAAGGCTAACCTAAGCTACCTCCGCACCTCCGGGATCACGAGGTGGACGGGGACGGCGAAGGGATGGACGAGACCGTGCGACGCGAGCACACACGACCGGCGGAGACCCATCGAAAGCGCCCCAGGGGCACCAGGTGACCGTCGCCGAAGAAGCGCCCGGCACCCGCGAGACGGGCACGGGCACGAGGACGGGCAGCGGTACGGAAGCGCCCGCGCCGCATGCCGCGCGCGGCACCCGTCCCCTCCTCGCCGCCGGGCTCGTCGCCGCCCTCCTCGTCCTGGTCCCGGTCGCCGCCGGGCTCGGCGCGTACCCGATCCCCACCGGCGATGTGCTCGCCTCCCTCGCGCACCGGATCGGCGCCGGCGGCCACGCCCTGGAGCGGGTCCCGGAGTCGGTGCTGTGGAACGTACGCTTCCCGCGCATCGTGCTCGCGCTGCTCGTCGGGGCCTCGCTGGGCTGCGCGGGTGCGCTGATGCAGGGCGTGTTCGGCAATCCGCTGGCCGAACCGGGCGTCATCGGCGTCTCGTCGGGCGCGGCGGTCGGCGCGGTCGGCTCGCTCGCCCTCGGGCTGACCTTCCTCGGCACCTGGACGGTCTCGGTCACCGCGTTCGTCACCGGGCTCGTCACCGTGCTCCTGGTGTACGCGATGTCGCGCTCCGGCGGCCGGACGGAAGTGGTGACGCTGATCCTCACCGGCATCGCGGTGAACGCCTTCACGGGCGCGTTGATCGGGCTCTTCCTGTTCTTCGCGGACTCCGCGGCCATCAGCCAGATCACCTTCTGGCAGCTCGGCTCGCTCGCCCAGGCCACCTGGCCGAAGGTGCTGGCCGTGCTGCCGTGCGCGGCCGTCGGCCTGGGCGTCGCGCCGCTGTACGCACGCCGTCTGGACCTGCTCGCGCTCGGCGAGCGGCCGGCCCGGCACCTGGGCGTGGACGTCGAACGGCTGCGGATCGTGCTCGTCCTGGTCATCGCGCTGCTGACGGCGGCGGCCGTGAGCGTCTCCGGGGTCGTCGGCTTCGTCGGGCTCGTCGTGCCGCACCTGCTGCGGATGGCGGCGGGTCCCGGACACCGCTTCCTCATCCCGGGCAGCGCGCTGGGCGGCGCGGTCGTGCTGCTCGCCGCCGACCTCGCCGCCCGTACCGTCGCCGAGCCCGCCGAACTCCCGCTCGGCGTACTGACCGCCCTGCTCGGCAGCCCGTTCTTCTTCTGGCTGCTGCGCAGGACCCGCCGCAAGCAGGGAGGCTGGGCGTGAAGCTCCTCCGTGTCCCCCGACTCCCCCGTACGGCGCGGCCCGCGCCGCCCGGTCCGGCCGCGCCCGGCGACGTGCTCGCCGAGGCCGCGGGGCTATGGGTCCGCCTCGGCGCCCGCGAGGTGCTGCGCGGCGTCGACGTCGGCGCCCGCGCGGGCGAGGTGCTCGCGCTGGTCGGGCCGAACGGGGCGGGCAAGTCGACCCTGCTCGCCGCGCTGGCCGGTGACATCGGTGCCGCCGGGGGCGCCGTCCGGATCCACGGGCGCCCGGCGGCGGACTGGACGGCGCCCGAACTCGCCCTGCGGCGCTCGGTGCTGCCGCAGAGCGCGGCGCTGTCCTTCCCGTTCACGGTCGAGGAGGTGGTCCGGATGGGGCGCGCGCCGTGGGCCCACGCGGCCGGGGCGGACGACGGCACGGACGACGACGCCGTGGCGGAGGCGATGGCCGCGACGGAGGTGACGGAGTTCGCCGGCCGGCCGTTCTCGGCACTCAGCGGCGGCGAGCGGGCCCGGGTCGCGCTCGCCCGGGTGCTGGCCCAGCGCGCCCCGCTGCTGCTGCTCGACGAGCCGACCGCCGCGCTCGACCTGCGCCACCAGGAGCTGGTGCTGCGGGTGTGCCGGGCAAGGGCGCACGCCGGGGACGCGGTGGTCGTGGTGCTGCACGACCTCGGGCTCGCGGGCGCGTACGCGCACCGGGTGGCGATCCTGTGCGCCGGTCGTGTCGCGGCCGAGGGCCCGCCCGCCGAGGTGCTGACCGGCGAGCTGCTGAGCGAGGTCTACCGGCAGCCCGTGGAGGTGTTCCCGCACCCCAGGACGGGGGCCGCGGTGATCAGCCCGCGACGGGACGTCTGACGGGGATTGCCACGACAAGGGACTCTTGACCGGTGGTTGACCGTCCCGTGGGGTCCGTTTTTAGCCGCCGTAATCAAGCCGTTGCTGTGCCCCTCCTGTCCAGCGCCTGTGAGAGCTGAATCACTGAACGGAGGGGTATGACTGAGGTAAGGCTCAGATAAGTTAGGCCCGCCTCACCTCCTGTCGCGCGGTCCGCTCCGCGCGGTGCGCCCGCCCCTCACCTGGAGATTTCATGCGAGCCGTCAGATTCTCCGCCGTCACCGCAGCCGCCACGGCAGCCGCCCTGGCCGCCGTCACCGGATGCACGGAGAAGAGCGACGCCAAGGACGGCGACGCCATCCAGGTGACCGCCGCCGACAGCGCCTGCGACACCTCGGCCAAGTCGGTCCCGGCCGGCCAGGTCACGCTGCGGATCGAGAACAAGGGGTCCAGGGCCACCGAGGTCGAGATCCTCTTCCCCGACGACCGCATCGTCTCCGAGAAGGAGAACATCGGCCCCGGCACCAAGTACACGCTGACCGCCGAGGTCAAGGCCGGGTCGTACGAGATCGCCTGCCGGCCCGGCATGAAGGGGCACGGCGTGCGCCAGAAGCTCACCGTGACCGGTTCGGGCAAGGTCGCGAAGCGGGACCCGCGACTGGACAAGGCCGTCGCCGCCTACCGGGAGTACGCGCAGACGCAGGCCGACGAGACGCTGCCCAAGGCGAAGGCGTTCGCGCGGGCCGTCGAGGACGGCGACATCGAGGGCGCGAAGGAGAAGTTCGCCGGCTCCCGTCTCGGCTGGGAGCGCACCGAGCCGGTCGCGGAGTCCTTCGGCGACATCGACCCGAAGGTCGACGTCCGCGAGGACGGCCTGGAGGACGGACAGGACCCGGAGAAGGACTGGACGGGCTGGCACCGGCTGGAGAAGTCCCTCTGGCAGGACAAGAAGATCGGCGCGCGGGAGAAGACGCTCGCCGGTCAGCTCGTCACCGACCTGACCGACTGGCAGAAGCGCGTCGGCAGGGCGGAGATCACCCCGACCTCGATGGCCAACGGCGCCAAGGAACTCCTCGACGAGGTCGCCACCGGCAAGGTCACCGGCGAGGAGGACCGCTACTCGCACACCGACCTCAGCGACTTCAAGGGCAATGTCGAGGGCGCGCAGCAGGCGTACGAGCTGCTGAAGCCGGTCGCGAAGGAGAACGACGCGGCCCTGACCACCGAGCTGGACAAGCAGTTCACCGCGCTGAACACGCTGCTCGACCGGTACCGCGAGGACAAGTCCGGCACGTCCGGCGCGTCCTCCTACGCGTTCGTCTCCTACGACAAGGTCGGCAAGGCGGACCGCAAGGAGCTGTCGGACGCGGTCAACGCGCTCGCCGAGCCGCTGTCCCGGCTCGCCGCTGCCGTCGTGAAGTGAGCGAGGCCATGACCATGAACGACCCGACCAGGGGCACGGCCACCGCGGACGGCTCCCGCACCCCCTCCCGGCGTGCGCTGATCGGCTGGGGCGGCGCCGGGCTCGCGCTCGGTGCCGCCGCGGCCGGCGGCGCCGTCGCGGTGTCCCGTACGGGCGAGGACGCGGTACCGGCCGCCGCCTCCGCGGGCACCGCGGTGCCCTTCCACGGGACGCACCAGGCGGGCATCGCGACCGCGGTGCAGGACCGGCTGCACTTCGCCGCGTTCGACGTGAGGACCGACGACCGTGCCGCGTTCGTCCAGCTCCTCAAGGACTGGACGGAGGCGGCGGCCCGGCTGACCGCGGGGCACACCGTCGGCGAGGGCGCGTACGGCGGGCTCGCCGAGGCGCCGCCGGACGACACCGGCGAGGCGCTGGGCCTCAAGCCGTCCCGGCTGACGCTGACCCTCGGCTTCGGACCCTCCCTGTTCGAGAAGTTCGATCTGGCGGACATGCGGCCCGAGGCCCTGGCCGATCTGCCCGGCTTCCCCGGCGACAACCTGGAGAAGGCGCGCGGCGGCGGTGACCTGTGCGTGCAGGCGTGCGCCGACGATCCGCAGGTCGCGGTGCACGCCATCCGCAACCTCGCCCGGATCGGCTTCGGCCGGGTCGCCGTCCGCTGGTCGCAGCTCGGCTTCGGCAAGACCTCGTCCACCACCCCGGACGCGCAGACCCCGCGCAATCTGATGGGCTTCAAGGACGGCACCCGCAACATCGCGGGCACCGAGACGGAGCGGCTGAAGAAGTTCGTGTGGGTGGGCGAGGACGACGGGCCCGGCTGGATGACCGGCGGCTCGTACCTCGTGGCCCGCCGGATCCGGATGAACATCGAGACCTGGGACCGCACCTCGCTCCAGGAGCAGGAGGACATCTTCGGCCGCGACAAGGGCGAGGGCGCCCCGGTCGGCAAGGCCGAGGAGCGCGACGAGCCGTTCCTGAAGGCGATGAAGCCCGACGCGCACGTCAGGCTCGCCCACCCGGACTCCAACGACGGGGCGACGCTGCTGCGCCGGGGCTACTCCTTCACGGACGGCACCGACGGCCTCGGCCGGCTCGACGCGGGCCTGTTCTTCCTGGCCTACCAGCGCGACATCCGTACGGGGTTCATCCCGGTGCAGCGCAGGCTGTCGCGGTCCGACGCGCTCAACGAGTACATCCAGCACGTGGGTTCCGCGGTCTTCGCGATCCCGCCCGGCGTCCGCGACAGCGGCGACTGGTGGGGCCGGACGCTGCTGACCGGGAAGGCGTGAGCCGTGTTCGGGAACTATCTGATCGGCCTGCGTGAGGGCCTGGAAGCCAGTCTCGTCGTCTGCATCCTCATCGCCTATCTGGTCAAGACCGGCCGCAGGGACGCCCTGAGGCCGATCTGGACCGGAATCGGCGTCGCGGTCGCGCTGGCCCTCGGCTTCGGCTGCGCACTCGAGTTCGGCTCCCAGGAGCTGACCTTCGAGGCGCAGGAGGCGCTGGGCGGTTCGCTGTCGATCGTCGCCGTCGGCCTGGTGACGTGGATGGTCTTCTGGATGCGGCGCACCGCCCGGCATCTGAAGGCGGAGCTGCACGGCAAGCTGGACACGGCGCTCGCGATGGGCACCGGCGCGCTGGTGGCGACGGCGTTCCTGGCCGTCGGGCGCGAGGGCCTGGAGACGGCGCTGTTCGTGTGGGCGTCCGTGCACGCGGCGAGCGACGGCACCCCGCGCCCGCTGATCGGGGTCGCCCTCGGCCTGCTCACCGCGGTCGTCCTCGGCTGGCTCTTCTACCGCGGCGCCCTGCGCATCAATCTCGCCAAGTTCTTCACCTGGACCGGCGGGATGCTCGTCGTGGTCGCCGCGGGCGTCCTCGCGTACGGCGTCCACGACCTCCAGGAGGCCGGCTGGATCCCCGGTCTGACGCATCTGGCCTTCGACATCAGCAGCACGATCCCGCCGGACAGCTGGTACGGGACCCTGCTGAAGGGCGTGTTCAACTTCCAGCCCGACCCGACCGTGCTCCAGGCCGTGGTGTGGGTGCTGTACCTGGTCCCGGTCCTCGCCCTCTTCCTCTCGCCGCTCGGCCTCGGTCACGATGCGGGTGCCGTTCCGGGTCCCCGCGGTCGCCGCGCCGACGCACCCCGGTAGGGTTCGGGCCCGGGAACGGGGAAGGCGAAGGGACCCGATGAGCACGCTTGGAAGGCTGAGGCGGTCCGCGCTTGCGGTGGCGGCCGGGACGGCGCTGACCGTCACGGCGAGCGGATGCGTGGTGGTGCACGGGGAGCGCGAGGTGCTCCCGGCGGCGAAGGAGACCGAAGCCGCCCGCGCCCTGAAGGACTTCACCACGGCCTACAACAAGGCCGACAAGGCGTACGACTCCTCCCTCGACGAGGACCGGGTCACCGGGCCGCTCGCCGCCATCGACGGCGCGAAGCTGAAGGCGGGCCACGCCAACAACCCGGACGGCAACCCCGGTCACCAGCCGCTGAAGCTCACCGACGCCGAGTTCGTGATCCCGAAGAAGGCGGGCTGGCCGCGCTGGTTCGTCGCCGACACCAAGGCCAACAAGGGCTCGGCGGACTCCCGTTGGCTGTTCGTCTTCACCCGCGGCAGCGCGGACGACGTGTGGCAGGTCTCCTACCTGACCGTGCTCGCCGCCGACGACGTGCCCGAGTTCGTCAAGGACGCGGACGGCTACGCCGAACCGGTCACCGCCGACGCCAAGGAACTCGCCATTCGCCCGGAGGAGTTGGGCGAGTCGTACGCGACGTATCTGAAGGACGGCGGCGACACCTTCGCGGACGGCACCCACACCTCCGCGTGGCGGGCGCTGCGCAAGAAGAACGCCAACCGGCCGGGGCTCGCCCGGCAGTACGTGGACGAGCCGCTGACCTCGGGCGACTACGCCCCGGTGGGGCTGCGGACGAAGGACGGCGGCGCGCTGGTGTTCTTCGCGACGCACCACTACGAGAAGCAGACGGCCGCGCAGGGCGTCGACATCAACGTCACGGACGAGAACATCAAGGCGTTGCTCAAGGGCGACGCCAAGCAATCGCTGACCCTGGAGTTCGTCTCCAACCAGGCGGTCCTCGACCCGGCCCGGACGGCCTCGGACCCCGAGGTCGAGTTCCTCAGCCGGGTGCAGGGGCTGACGGGCGCGAAGGGCGAGTAGCGCTTCCGGGGGTGCTCCGCCGGGACCGGCGGCGGGCGGCTCCGGCGCCGACTCGTGTCAGCGCCGGAGCGGCGGACGGTCGTACGGAATCAGTTCCGGTGCGGCCAGGCGGCGAGCTGGTCCGGCTCGTCCTCGGCGTACCGGGCGCAGGCGTCCGTCAGGACCTCGAGCAGGCTCAGCGGATCGGGGAGCGGGTGCTCGGGTCCGCGGATCCAGTCGACCGACAGCTCCCCGGGCAGCCGGGCCGGCGGCACCAGCACGTACGAGCCGCGGCAGTGCCAGCGCAGGCCCGGGTGCTCGTCCATGGTCTCCGGGTGGCAGTCCAGCTCGCAGGGCCACCACTCGTCCTCGTCCTCGGGCGTGCCCCGGGTGAGGGTGAAGAAGAGCATGCGGTCGTCGCCGGTCTCGGCGACGGGGCCCACCTCGACACCGGCGGCGAGCAGCCGCTCCAGCGCCTCGCGGCCCGCGGCGGCCGGGACGTCCAGGACGTCGTGCACCATGCCGGTCGCGGTGATGAAGTTCGCCTGCGGCTGGTGTCCGGCCCAGCGCTCGATCTGCGCGCGGTCGGTGGTGGACTGGGTCTGCCAGGCGAAGGAGACCGGGTGCCGGGCGGGCGTCGGACAGCCGACGCGATCGCAGGAACACCGGTAGCCGGCGGGGTGCGCGGCCGGTGCGAGCGGCAGCCCGGCACCGGCGGCGGCGAGCAGCAGGGACTCCCGGTCACCGCCGGTCACCTGCCCGGACTCTCCCCTGGGGCGACGCCCGCGCAGCCACTGGGAGATCCTGCCCTGCAAGCCGGAACGGCCACCGAACTCCGCGCTCATCCAACCCCTCGCCTCGCCGTGGAACACGCCGTGCAACTCGCCGTCGAACCCGCAGTGGAAACGGACGGCCGACTCCATCGTCCCACCATCCTGCGCCCTGGGTGGCCGGAGCCCACATCCGGGGTACCTGGGGCATGCCGGTCCCCGGACCCGGATCGAGTGTCATTGCGTACTTTGATGGTATTTACCCGCCTACCGTGGTCGCCATGGTCACACGGTCTGTGCTCACGGGTCTCGCCGGTCTCGTCTCACTGGCCGCCGCCGGACACGGCGGCGTCCTGTCCCCGCTGGAGTGGGGCGGCGGCCCCCTGACCGTGGACGCGCTCCCCCCGGTCGTCTACGTCGCCCACCGCGGCGGCGCCCGCGAGGTCCCGGAGAACAGCATGTCGGGCCTGATGGCAGCGTACGAGCGGGGGACGGCGCAGGTGCTGGACTTCGACACCCGGATACTGCAAGACGGGGAGCTGGTGGTGATGCACGACGACACCCTGAACCGCACGACCTACCTGGGCGGTCCGGTGCGCAACCTGGACTCCCGGGACTGGCGGGGGGTGCGGCTGCGGCCCCGGGACCGGCTGCCCGGCAGCTGGCGCTCGGAGCGGCCGCCGACCGTCGCCGAGGTGCTCGACCGGTTCGGCGGGCGGACGGTGCTGATGCTGGAGGCCAAGGACCCCAAGAGCCTGCGCCCGCTGGCGGAGCTGCTGCGCGACCGCGGCCTGACCCGCTCGGTCTTCGTCAACTCCAACGATCCCGCGGTGGCCCTGCGCGCCCACCGCATGGGCCTGGTCGCCCAGTTGTGGCGCTCGGCGGAGCAGCTGCGCGGCGACCGGCCCGAGCGCTGGGCGCCGTTCGTGGACCTGCTCGACGTGGATCACCGGGCGCGCGCCGGGGATCTGCGCCGGGCCGTGCGGTCGGGCATCCCCCGGGTGTGGGCGCACACCGTGGTGACCCCGGCCCAGCGCGACCGGGCGCTCGCGCTGGGCTGCAACGGCATCATCACGGACGCGCCGGGCCGGCTGGCCCGCCATCCGGTACGGACGCCCTGAGGGCGCTTCGGGCGGATTTCAGAGCCTGTGTCTAAACCCCGGCCGGATCAGCGCGCGGCGGCATGGGGGTCCCCCCTGGTCCTTAAGACCTTGGGGGAGGAGCTACCAGGGCGTTTCGGCAACGCGGCTGGGGGTCCCCCCTGCTCGCAGAGCTTGGGGGAGTGCGTGCCAGGCGTCGCGCGCCCGGCCGGGGTTCAGACACCGGCTCTCAGCGCGGGGCGAGTCCGTGCAGGGCGTAGTCGACGAGGGTGTCCGTGTACTCGTACGTGATCGGGCCGGTGCGCTGGAGCCAGCGCTGGGCGAGCGGGGAGACGAACAGCTCCAGGGCGATACGGGGGTCGAGGCCGGGGCGGACGGCGCCCTGCTTCTCGGCGGCGCGCAGCCGCTCGACGTAGAGCTGGAGCGCCGGTTCGAGGAGCGCGGCGACGTACTCCCTCCCCACCTGCTCGTTGACCAGGCCCTCGGCGGTCAGGGCGCGGGCGGGGACGTCGAACTTCGGGTCGAGCAGTTCGTCCACGGTGGCGCGCAGGACGGTCTTGAGGTCGGCGGCGAGGTCACCGGTGTCCGGGATGCCTTGCGGCGCGCGGTCCGCCTCGCCGGCCTGTCCGGCCTGTCCGGCCTGTCCGGTCAGGTCGAGGAAGGCCTCGAGCACGACATCGGCCTTGGCTGACCACCAGCGGTAGATCGTCTGCTTGCCGACGCCGGCGCGGGCGGCGATGCCCTCGACCGTCGTCTTCGGGTAGCCGACCTCGCCGACGAGGGCGAGGGCGGCCTCGTAGATCGCACGGCGGGAGCGCTGGCTGCGGCGGGCGGCGTCGGGAGCGGGCTTGTCGGCCATGGATCGAATCTAACAGGTTGACAAGACGTCACGTCTCGCCGGACAGCGGGCCGGAGCCCGGCGAGACGATACGTCTCGCCGGGGCCGCGCGGCGGGAACCCGGGCGCCCGCGTCGGCGCGGGGCCGGGGACGGGACGTCGTGAAAGCGGGCCCCGGCCGGGGCCCCCGGTGCGGTCTCAGGGCGCGGCCCACGGCCCGGCATCCGCGGGCGGGATCCTCAGCCGAGTCCGCCGGCCGGGTCCCGGTGCCGGCTCACGGGGCGGCCGGGGGCCACGCCTCGCCCCAGTCGGTGTCGCGGGCGGAGCGGTACAGGAGGCCGTGGCGCTTGGTCACCGTTTCACGGTGCAGGGACTCGCCGGGGCCGCAGAGGTCGAGCAGTACCTGGCCCTTGCGGATCTGCGGCCTGCGCACCACCCGGGACGGGGCCGGGTCCGGCGGGAAACGGGTCGCGGCGACGTAGCTGAACTTCTCGTCCTCGTACGCCAGGGAGCCCCCCTTGACCTGCCGATGCAGGGAGGAGCGGCTGACCCGGGCCGAGAAGTGGCACCAGTCGGTGCCGGGGACGATGGGGCAGGCGGCGCTGTGCGGGCAGGGCGCCGCGACGTGGAACCCGGCGGCGATCAGCCGGTCCCGGGCCTCGATGACGCGGGCGTAGCCGTCGGGGGTGCCGGGCTCGATGACCACGACCGCCTGCGCGGCGTCCGCGGCGGCCCGTACGAGCGAGGCGCGGTCGTCCCCGGTCAGCTCGCCGAGGACGTAGGAGACGGTGACCAGGTCAGTGCTGCCGATGGTGAGCGCGGCTCCGATGCGGGAGCGCTGCCACTCGGCGTCCGTCAGCGCCGGGTTCGCGGCGGCGAGGTCGCGGCCGAGCGCGAGGGCCGGTTCGGCCCAGTCGAGCACCGTCACGGGACGCACGCCGTCCCAGGTCGCGCTGACCGCCCAGGTCGCCGCGCCGGTGCCGCCGCCGACGTCGACGTGGCTGCCCGGCGTCCAGTCCGGCACGGCGTCCGCGAACGCCCCGAGCGCGGCGCGCACCGCCTCGAAGGTGGCGGGCATCCGGTACGCGGCGTACGCGACGACGTCCGAGCGGTCGCGCAGGATCGGGGCGTGCGTCGGGGTGGTCCCCCGGTAGTTGGCGATCAGCCGCTCGACGGCCTGCGCGGCCGCCTTCGGGGGCAGTCCGTCGAGCAGCCCGGCCAGGGCGGCACGCAGGGTCTCGGCGGGGGGAGCGGGGGCGTTCACCCCGCGATTCTACGATCGGCGGCCACCACGCCCGGCCGGGCTACCGTGCCGCCGGGTCCCCCACGTACAGACCGCGCCCTACCGGCTGAACCGGGACGTACGTTCCTTCGCGCACTTCTCCACCTGCTGGACCGGGAGCGCCCGCACCGGGACTTCGAGTCGGCGGAGGAGACCCTCGACCTCGACGGGGCGGTCCCGCACTCCCGCCGGCACCACATCCTGGAGTGCCGAGGAGCAGCCGGCTCCCGGCCTCGCCGGGGAGGCCTGGCCGTGCCGTACGTCCGCCACCGCCGCCGCGGAGAAGGTGGGGAGTTCCTCGGGGGCCGTCACCGTCAGCCGCCCTCCCGGGTCCCGCGGACCGCCCGTGCCAGCCGGGTGGCCGCCGCCGCGCGGACGCCGCTGTCCGGGGCGCGGCGCCGCGGGTGGACCGTGTTCGCGAGCAGCACGAGGAACGTGTCGGTGGCCGGGTCGAGGACCAGCGAGGTGCCGGTGAAGCCGGTGTGGCCCGCCGCGCCGCGTCCGGCGAGGGCGCCCATGAACCACGGCTGGTCGAGGGCGAAGCCGAGGCCCGGCGGCGTGAACATCAGCTCCACGAAGTCGGGGCCGAGGATGCGGGCGGGCCCGTAGGAGCCGCCCGCGAGCAGCGTCCGGCAGAAGACGGCGAGGTCGCGGGCGGTGGAGAAGAGGCCCGCGTGTCCGGCGACCCCGCCGAGCGCCCAGGCGTTCTCGTCGTGGACCACGCCCCTGAGCATGCCGCGGTCCGCCTTGGCCCACGGCCGCCGCTGGTCCTCGGTCGCCGCCGCGCCGGGGCAGGGCCCGAAGCCGGTGGCGGTCATGCCCAGCGGCCGGGTGATGCCGTCGCGGATCAGGACGTCGAGCCCGCGCCCGGTGATGCGCTCCAGGATGTACTGAAGGAGGAGCAGGTTGAGGTCGCTGTAGCGGTGGGCGGTGCCGGGGCGGCGCTCCGGTGCCTCCGTGCGCAGCAGGGAAAGGCGGGCCGCGGCGGTCGGGCAGTCGTACAGCGGGAGTTCGGGGCGCAGCCCCGAGGTATGGGTGAGGAGCTGGCGCACGGTGATGCCGTGCTCGGCGGCGGCGCCGAAGTCCGGCAGGTACGCCGCGACCCGGGCGTCGATGCCGAGGGTGCCGCGTTCCAGCTGCTGCACGGCGGCGACCGCGGTGAACAGCTTGGTCAGCGACGCCAGGTCGAAGGGGGTGTGCACGGTCATCGGGACGCGGTCACGGGCCGGCGGGTCGACGCCCGCGTCCCGTACCGCGTCGTAGGAGGAGTAGCGCACCGCCCATCCGACGGCCTCCTCCACGGCGATGACGGGCCCGCGTCCGGCGAGCACGACGGCGCCCGCCGCCCAGGGACGCTCCCCCGTCGTCGCGGTGCGCACCTCCATGACGAGGCGGCGCAGTTCGTCGGGGTCGAGCCCGGCCCGTTCCGGGGTGCCGGGGCGCAGTCTCGGTGCGCTCAGCTGTCCGCCGCCTTTCCTTCCGCCGTACGGCCCGCCCCGGTTCCCGGGCGCCGCCCGGACAGGGCGATCCCCTGTTCCCAGGGACGGCACAGTGCCACGAAGCAGGCGACGGCCACCAGTGCCGCGGCCAGTTGGACGACGGCCATGGGTACGGCGGTGTGCTCGCCCGCGATGCCGACGAGCGGCGAGGCGACGGCGCCGACGAGGAAGGAGGAGGTGCCGAGCAGCGCCGAGGCCGAGCCGGCCGCGTGCCGGACCCGCAGCAGGGCGAGGGTCTGGGTGTTGGGCATCGTGATGCCCATGGCGGTCATCAGCACGAACAGGGCCGTGGCGACGGGGGCGAGGCCGACCTCGCCGAAGACGCCGGTGGACATCAGCAGCAGGGCGGTCGCGGCGGCGGTGATCACGGCGAGCCCGGTGGCGAGCGTCTTGTCGAGGCTGACCCGGCCGACCAGGATCTTGCCGTTGATCTGGCCCGCGATGACCAGGCCCACGGAATTCACGCCGAACAGCAGGCTGAAGGTCTGCGGGGAGGCGCCGTAGATCTCCTGGATCACGAAGGGCGAGGCGGAGATGTAGGCGAAGAGCGCGGCGAAGGCGAAGCCGCCGGTGAGCATGTAGCCGGTGAAGACGCGGTCGGCGAGCAGGCCGCGCATGGCGCCGAGGGCCGCCTTGACGCCGCCGCCGTTGCGGTCGGCGGGGGCCAGGGTCTCCGGGAGCCGGAAGAAGACGACGGCCGTGAGCAGGACGCCGACGACGGTCAGCAGCGCGAAGACGCCGCGCCAGTCGGTGACGCGCAGGATCTGCCCGCCGATGAGCGGGGCGACGACCGGGGCGACGCCGGAGATCAGCATCAGGGTGGAGAAGAAGCGGGCCATGGCGAGGCCGTCGTACAGGTCGCGGACGACGGCGCGGGCTATGACGATGCCGGCGGCGCCCGCGAGGCCCTGCGCGAGGCGGAAGGCGACGAGGAGCTCGACGTTCGGCGCGACGGCGCACAGCGCGGTGGCCACGACGTAGACGGCGAGGCCGATGAGGAGCGGGCGCCTGCGGCCCCAGCGGTCGCTCATCGGGCCGACGACGAGCTGGCCGAGCGCCATCCCGGCCAGGCACGCGGTGAGCGTGAGCTGGACGGTGGCGGCGGGCGCGTGCAGTGCCTCGGTGACCTCCGGGAGCGAGGGGAGGTACATGTCCATCGCGAGCGGGGGTGTTGCGGTGAGCCCGCCGAGGACGAGGGTGACGAGGAGTCCCGCGCGGCGGGCTCCGCTGAGCCCCGCCGCTCCCGCGGGTTTCGTCGGTGTCCGTGGTGGCGCGGCGGGTGCCGGTCCGGCCGTAGTCCCTGCCGTGTGCCCCTTCGTCTCGGTCGCGTCGTCCTCGTACCGCACGGTGCGGCCGCCCTCGGGCATGTGCCCCTCCCTCTCGGATCGTTCCGCCACCTATGCTCTCAGCTCGTACAGGGTGTTCGGGTCACGGGCGAGGGGCCAGGGGATGACGGGCGAGCGGGTGCGGTGGGGGATTCTGGCGACCGGGGGGATCGCGGCGACGTTCACCGCGGACCTGGTGGATCTGCCGGACGCGGAGGTCGTGGCGGTGGCCTCGCGGAGCACGGACTCCGCGAAGGCGTTCGCGGAGCGGTTCGGGATACCGAGGGCGTACGGGGACTGGGCCTCGCTCGCGGCGGACGAGGACGTGGACGTGGTGTACGTCGCGACCCCGCACTCCGCGCACCGGGCGGCGGCGGGGCTGTGCCTGGAGGCGGGGCGCCATGTGCTGTGCGAGAAGGCGTTCACGCTGAACGCGTGGGAGGCCCGGGAGCTGGTGGACCTCGCGCGGGCGCGCGGCCGGTTCCTGATGGAGGCCATGTGGACCTTCTGCAACCCGCTGGTGCTGCGGCTGAAGCAGCTCGTGGCGGACGGCGCGATCGGTGAAGTCCGCACGCTCCAGGCGGACTTCGGGATCAACGGGCCGTTCCCGCCCTCGCACCGGCTGCGGGACCCCGAGCAGGGCGGCGGCGCGCTGCTCGACCTCGGCGTCTATCCGGTGTCGTTCGCGCACCTGCTGCTCGGGGAGCCCTCGGACATCGCCGCGAGCGCGGTGCTCTCGGAGGAGGGCGTCGACCTCCAGACGGGCGCGCTGCTCTCCTACGACAGCGGTGCCCTGGCGTCGGTGCACTGCGCGATCAACGCCGGTACGCCCGTCTCCGCGTCGGTCACCGGTTCCACGGGCCGCATCGACATCCCGGACGGCTTCTTCTTCCCGGACCACTTCGTGCTGCACCGGGACGGCCGGGAGAGCGAGACCTTCGCGGCCGATCCCGCGCACGGCCCCCGCAACAGCATGAAGCACGAGGCGGTGGAGGTGATGCGGGCCCTGCGGGCCGGCGAGACCGAGTCGCCGCTGGTCCCGCTGGAGGGCACGCTCGCCGTGATGCGGACGCTCGACGCGATCCGGGACCGCGTCGGCGTCCGCTACCCGGGCGAGGGCGGCATCTGACGGAGCCCGGCCGGGCCGGGCGGGCCCGAGGGCACCGTCCCGGCCCGTCCCCGGCTCACGCCTCCTTGAGCCCCTGGTCGCCCACCTCGGTGACGAAGGACGCGGCCGTCGTGATCGGCGCCCCGGGCGTCGTCACGGCGGACACCGTCTTGAAGTCGGCGCGCGCCGCGTCCTGCCCGAGCTCGACGGTCACGTAGCCGCGCCGCCCGTTGTAGAACTTCAGGTGCGGGTTGGCGGTCGTGTACGTGGTCCAGTTCGAGGGCTTCTCGGAGCCGTCCTTGCCGCTGGCTATGGAGGTGGCGACGATCTCCGTGCCGAGGGTGTTGGAGGACGGGTCGTCGAAGTCGTCCTTGATGTCGAAGGCGTAGCCGACGTGGACGTCCCCGGTGAGCACCATCCAGTTCTCGATGCCGGCCGCCTTGGCTCCGGCGATCACCCGGTCGCGGGAGGCGCGGTAGCCGTCCCAGGCGTCCATCGACACCTTCGCGACCGCGTTCAGGTCCAGCTTGCGCTGCGAGAACGTGACCTGCTGCGGCACCACGTTCCACAGCGCCCGCGAGTTCTTCCAGCCGTCGATGAGCCAGCGCTCCTGGGTGGCGCCGGTGATGGTGCGCGCCGGGTCGTCCGACTCGGGCCCGGGGACGTGCGAGCCGTCGCCGTACGCCTGGTCGGAGCGGTACTGGCGGGTGTCGAGGATGTCGAACTGGGCGAGGCGGCCCCACGTCAGGCGGCGGTAGAGCTGCGCGTCGGGTCCGACCGGGAGCTGCTGGCGGCGCAGCGGCTGGTTCTCCCAGTAGGCACGGTAGGCGGCGGCGCGGCGGAGCAGGAACTCCTCCGGCGGGTTGCCGTTCTCGTCGAGGTCGTCCGCGTAGTTGTTCTCGGTCTCGTGGTCGTCCCAGGTGACGACGAAGGGGTGCGCGGCGTGCGCGGCCCTGAGGTCCGGGTCGGACTTGTACAGCGCGTAGCGCAGCCGGTAGTCCTCCAGGGTGACCGTCTCGTGGTTGAAGAGGTCGGGCAGGGTGCGGTCGGTGTAGTTGCGGGCGCCGCCGACCGCGCTCACGGCGTACTCGTAGAGGTAGTCGCCGAGGTGGAAGACCACGTCGACGTCGTCCTCGGCGAGGTGCTTGTACGCGGTGAAGTAGCCGTCGTGGTACGCCTGGCAGGAGACCGCGGCCAGGGTCAGCGCGGCGGTACGGGCGCGGGTGGCGGGCGCGGTGCGGGTGCGGCCGGTCTCGCTGACGAAGGCGCCGACGCGGAAGCGGTAGTAGAAGACGCGGTCGGAGTCGAGGCCGCCGACCTCGACGTGCACGGCGTGGTTGTACTCGGGGTGCGCGACGGCGGCGCCGCGTCTGGCGATCCGGCGGAAACGCTCGTCGTGGGCCAGCTCCCAGTGCACGGTGACCCGTTTCTCGGGCAGACCGCTGCCTGCCTGGTACGGCGAGGGGGCGAGCCGGGTCCACAGCAGCACGGACGTGGGCAGCGGGTCGCCGGAGGCCACGCCGAGCGTGAAGGGGTTGTCGGTGATCTTCGCGGCGTCGAGCTCGGCGGCGGAGGCGACGCCGGCCGTCGGCACGTTCACGGCGAAGGCGAGCGCGGCGGCGGCGCCGGTCACGGTGAGGAAGCGGCGGCGGCCGAGGTGCCGGGCGGCGGCACGCAGTTCGGGGGCGTGCCGGGACGTGCTGCGGTGCGGCGGCTGATGGGCTGCGGGTGTCATCTGGCCCTCCACGGACGGTGGTTGTACCGAGCATTGGAGTTGCCAGGGTCGACGCTGGACTGTCGCGTACACAACAGAAAGGTGTCGGACGGATGAGTTCCGGATGGCCGGGCCCGGGGCCGGTGCGCGGCCGGGGCGGTCACGTTCCGCTCAAGGTTTGGTCAATGACTCAACCTGCACAAACGGAAGCTGTTCGTCCGTGCCATTGGTGCCGGTGGCGGGCTTATGCTCGACTCTCCTCCACCAGAGCTTCACAGTTAGAGCACTTCGCTCCCGCAGTCCGCACCGAGGGGGGAGGCGGCAGCCGTTCCGTGGCCCGGAAGGGGGCGGGCCTCGCGCCGGAACGCGAGGCAAGCACCGGGCCGTGGGACGGCTGCCCCACACTCCAGCCCTCGGCCGCCGGCGACCGTCCGCACTCACCGTCGGCGACAGTCCGCGCTCCCCGCCGACGGCCGCCCGCACTTGCCGTCCGTGGCCGCCTCGTACTCGCTACCGGCGGCCGCCCCGCGTTTCACCGCCGGCGTCGGCGACCCGTGCCCTCCCGTCGGGGTGCGGCCTTCGTGGTCACCCGGCGCCGGCCCTCCGCCGTGTCCTCCGCCACGCCGCCCGCCGCGCCCCGCGCCGCCCTGCGTCTGCGGTTGACCAGCGCGGCGAACAGTCCGCCCGCGAAGATCGCCGCCGCTCCCCCGGCCCCGCCCACCAGCTCCCAGGGCGAGCCGTCCCCCGGGACCGCCGCCGGCGCGCCCGCCGCGGCCTTCACGGCGCTGCGCGTCGGGGCCGGACTGGCCCCGCCCTCGCTCAGCGGCTCGACCAGCGTGCCCACGGCCCCGGCGCCGTCCGCGTATTTGAAGCCCCAGTCGAGCAACGTGGCCGTCTCCTCGTAGACGCCGTTGCCGCCCGCCTTGGGGTGCATCACGGTGACCAGCAGGGTGCGCCCGTCCCGGGTGGCCGCGCCGGTGAAGGTGTTGCCCGCATGGCTCGTGTAACCGTTCTTGACGCCGATGAGCCCGTCGTACGTCTCCATCCCCCAGGCGCCGGTCAGCAGGCGGTCGGTGTTCTGGATCTGGAAGGTCTTCTTGCCGCCCGCCGGGAAGTCGGCGGTCTTCGTCGCGCAGTAGGCCCGGAAGTCGTCGTCGCGCAGCCCGTGCCGGGCGAAGAGCGTCAGGTCGTACGCGGAGGAGAGCTGCCCCTTGTGGTCGAAGCCGTCGGGGCTGACCACATGGGTGTCCAGGGCCTGGAGGTCCTCGGCCTTGGCCTGCATGGCGGCGACCGTCTCGTCCACCCCGCCGTACATATGGCTCAGCACGTGCACCGCGTCGTTGCCCGAGCGCAGGAACACGCCCTGCCACAACTGCTCGACGGTGTACGTGATGCCGGCCTGGACGCCGACCAGGCTGGAGCCCGCGGGGATGCCCGCCAGGTCCTCGGCGGTCACCGTGTGCCGCTCGGTCCGCTCGAACTCGCCCAGCACGGTGTCCGCGAACAGCATCTTCAGGGTGGAGGCGGGCGCCAGCCGCTGGTGCGCGCGGCAGGAGGCCAGCACCTCGCCGCTCTCCTGGTCGGCCACCAGCCAGGCACGGGCGGTGAGTTCGGGCGGCTTCGGGGCACCGCTCACCTGGACGCCGGAGCGGGCCAGCCGCTCACCGCCGATCGTGGTGGCGGCGGAGGCGGTGCCCGCGGCGGCGAGCGGGACGGCGGCCGCGGCGAGGCCCAGGGCGGCCCGGCGGCTGAGCGGTGAGGAATCGCGCATCCGGGGACCGTACAAAGCGTTGCTGTGTCCCCGCACGCCGGGGTCACAAAGAAAGTGCATGGCGCTGCCAAAGGCGCGGCAAAGAGACCGCCGCCGGGGCCGGGAACGCCAGGGAGGGGGAACGCGCGTGCGGCGCGGGGAGCAGTACGCGACAAACACGCGTGCGGCACGGGGAGCGGTGCGCGAGAACACGCGTACGGCGCGGGGAGCGACGCGAAAAGGCGCGGGCCCGCCCCTCGCTCCTGTCCACCGTCCCACGGGAAGGCGCATGCCGGGCGGGCCCGCTGTTCTTCACCGCGCCTCACTCAACAGGCCTTTCCTGGCAGCAGGCCCTCTGTGGCTTAGGAATTGGCTGTCTGACGGAATTCTGATGTCGGGCCTCACTTTCTCAGCAACGGCACATGCTGTCCTCAGGTCCCCTCAAAGGTTCGCCCATAGCTTTTCGCCGCGCCCACAGCGGGCGCCAAGAACCTTTGAGGAACGGGATGTTCGGTATCTATCTCAAGCGTGAGCTGAGCCGGCGCAAGAAGGCGGCGCTGGTGATCGCCCTGGGTCTGGCGCTCGGTATCGCGCTGGTCATCACCGTCAACTCGGTGTCGGCCGGTATGCAGCAGGCCCAGGACAAGGTCCTGAAGTCGCTGTACGGGCTCGGCACCGACATGACGGTCACCAAGGCCGCGGCGGCTCCCTCGGGGAACAGTTCCGAGAGACCGAAGTTCGACTTCGACGCGAAGGCGGACAGCGACGAGACGCAGAGCTCCGACCGGGTCATGACACAGGGCGGGCAGACCCTGAAGTCCGCGCTGGTGGAGAAGGTCGGGGCGCAGAAGGGCGTGGCGAGCGCGGTCGGCGCGCTGACCCTGAACGTCACCAAGGTCGACGGCTCCTTCACCCAGGGCAAGGCGAAGAGCTCCACCACGCAGCAGCAGGGCCAGGGCGGCCCCGGCGGCAGCAGCCAGAGCGGCGGCTCGGGCCAGCCGCAGGTACAGGGCGGCGGCGCCTCCTTCGACGTCAACTCGTACTCCGTCGCGGGTGTCGACGTCACCAACCAGGACCTCGGCCCGCTGGCCACCTCGAAGATCACCAAGGGGGTGACCTTCACGGCCGCGCAGACCGACGCGAAGGTCGCGGTGGTCAGCAAGTCCTACGCCAAGGAGAACAAGTACACGGTCGGCGAGAGCATCAAGATCTCGGGGACCAAGTACAAGATCGTCGGGATCGCGACGCCCGACAGCAGTGAGACGACCACGGACGTCTACCTGCCGCTGAAGCAGGCGCAGACGCTGGGCGACGCCAAGAACAAGGTCACCACGATCTACGTCAAGGCGACCGACTCGAAGCAGATCGACACGGTCAAGTCGACCATCCAGAAGAACATCTCGGGTACGACGGTCACCACCTCCGCCGACCTCGCGGACACCGTCTCCGGCTCGCTGTCCACCGCCGCCGACCTCGCGACCAACGTGGGCAAGTGGCTGTCGATCGCGGTCCTCGTCGCCGCCTTCCTGGTCGCCGCGCTGCTCACCTCCTCGGCCGTCTCCCGCCGGGTGCGCGAGTTCGGCACCCTGAAGGCGCTCGGCTGGCCGTCCCGCAAGGTCACCCGCCAGGTCGTCGGCGAGTCCATCGTCAACGGGCTGCTGGGCGGCGCGCTCGGTATCGCCCTCGGTCTGGCCGCCGCGTACACGGTCACGGCCATCAGCCCGAAGCTGACCGCGGAGCTCGGCTCCTCCGGCGGCATGGGCGGCGGAGGCGGTGGCGGCGGCATGGGCGGCGGCCCCGGCGGCGGCGGTCCCGGCCAGCAGGCGGCCTCGGCGGCCAAGAACACCATGGAGATCGCGCTGTCCGCGCCGGTCTCGCTGACCACCATCGCGCTCGCGGCGGGCCTGGCCATCGCCGGCGGTCTGATCGCCGGTGCGATGGGCGGCTGGCGCGCCTCCCGGATGCGGCCCGCGGACGCCCTGCGCAGCGTGTCGTAAGCCTCCCTTCACACCCATCCGCTCGGAGAAAACCCATGTACAAGCTCACCGGCGTCACCAAGAGATACACGCGGGGCAAGGAGACGGTGGAGGCGCTGCGCGGCATCGACCTCGCCATCGAGGACGGCGACCAGCTCGTCATCCAGGGCCCCACCGGCGGCGGCAAGTCGACGCTGCTCCAGATGATCGGCGGCCTGGACCGGCCGTCCTCGGGCAGCGTCGAGCTGGACGGCGTCGACCTCGCCTCGATCAGCGAGGCCAAGCTGACCCGGCTGCGCGCCGAGAAGATCGGCATCATCTTCCAGTCGTTCAACCTCATCCCGACGCTGACCGCGCAGGAGAACGTCGAGACGGCGCTCGTACCGCTCGGGGTGAAGCCCGCGGAGCGGCGCGAGCGGGCGGCGGAGGCGCTGCGCTCGGTCGGCCTCGGCGAACGCCTCACGCACGCGCCCTCCGAGCTGTCCGGCGGTCAGCAGCAGCGCGTCGCGATCGCCCGCGCGCTGGTCAAGAAGCCCAAGGTGCTGCTCGCCGACGAGCCCACCGGCAACCTCGACGAGGGCACGCGGGACGACATCATGGCGCTGCTCGAGGGGCTGTGGCACGAGTACGGGCTGACCTTCGTCATGGTCACCCACGACTCGTCCATCGCCCGCCGCGCACCGCGCCTCGCGACCATCAAGGCGGGCCGGATCACCCTGAAGGAACAGGGCGGCGCGGGACGTCTGGCGGCCGGTTCGGTGAAGTAGCGTGAAGTAGCGCGCGGGAAAGCCCGGTTGTACACAGGGGCCGTCGACGCCAGTGGGCGCCGGCGGTCCCTCCGCTATGCCTGGCCCGTCTCGAAGCGGGTGATCCGGCCGTCCTCGACGGTGAAGGTCCACCGGGTGCGCATCTCGCCCCAGGCGTCGTTGCTGTAGCGGGCGACGAGGGCGAGGCCGCCCCGGGACTCGTTGTCGACCTCCATGTGGCCGTGCGAGGAGAAGATCTCCCGGTCGGTCCAGTCGTCGAGGTCACGGTCGGCGCCGTCGTCCGCCATGGTGGCGTCCGGGGTGAGGACCGCGCGCAGGGCGTCGCGGTCGTGGGCGTTGACGGCGCTGACGAAGGCCCGTACGGCCGGGTCGCTCAGTTTGGCTACCTGAATCGTCATGCCAGTCAGACTCACACCGCTTGTGCCGCCCGGCCACCCGAACGGCCGCCCGGACCGGCCGCCCGGGTGTCGGCGGTGCGAGGGTGGAGACCCGAGAGGAACCGTTCCGTTTCCGTCCCTGTCTGGAGTCACCGTGGCGTGTATCGACCGAAGCGATGTGGGGCTGCTGCTGCTCAGGCTGGGGACCGGCGGGGTGCTGGCCGCGCACGGCAGCCAGAAGCTGTTCGGCTGGTTCGGCGGCGGTGGCCTGGAGGGGACGGGCCAGGCCATGGAGTCCATGGGCTACCGGCCGGGCCGGGCGAGCGCGCTGGCGGCGGGTCTCGCCGAGGCGGGCGGCGGCACGCTGCTGGCGCTGGGGCTCGCGACGCCCGCGGCCGGCGCGGCGGCGGCGGGCGCGATGGGCGGCGCGGCGGCCGTGCACGCGCCCAACGGGTTCTTCGCGCAGAGCGGCGGCTACGAGTACGCCGCCACCCTCGGCCTCACCGCCGCGGGCCTCGCCGTGACCGGCCCCGGCCGCCTCTCCCTGGACCACGCCGTCGGCCACGCGGTCAACCGCAACTGGATGGTGCCCGCCGCGCTGGCCGCGACGGCCGCGGTCACCTGCGCCGTGGTCGGGGCCCGCAACAAGCGGGTGCGGCGGCAGGCGGAGGGGACGCAGGAGCCGTTGTTCGAGGAGTAGTCCCGGGGGTGGTCCACGGGCCGGCCCGGGAAGCACGGGCCGACTGCCCCGGCACGGACCGGACTGCTTAGGCTGCTCCCATGGCTGACGGTGCCGGTGCTGGACTCACCGAACTCTGGGACACGATCGACGACCTCCATGCCTGGCTGGACACCGGCCGGGAGCGTGCGGGACAGGAAGAACTCCTGCTGCGCCTGCTGAAGCTGTCGGAGGAGGTCGGCGAGGTCGCGCAGGCCGTCATCGGGGCGACCGGGCAGAACCCGCGCAAGGGTTACAGTCACACCTGGGACGACGTGCGCTCCGAGCTCTGCGACGTGGTGATCACGGCGATGGTCGCACTGCGGACCCTCGACCCGGACGCCCGCGACAGCTTCGCCGTACACCTGACGAAGATCACCGAACGGTCCCTCGGGAAGCCGACCGCGTCCGTCTGAGGGCCCGGCGGGCCCGCGCCCGTCACCCGCGGCGGGCGACGCGCTCCCGGCGCACCGGCCTGACGGTGACGAGGTGGCCTTCCCGTACGGTTCCGCCCGGCCGCTGGTGGGCCGCGTCGTCCAGCAGCTCGTACGCGTCAGTGTCCTGGACATGGCGACCCGGCTCGCGGCGCAGGCGTTCCTGGCCGCGCTGCCGCTGCTCATCGCCGTCGCCTCGTTCGGCCCGCCCGCGGTGCGCGGCGAACTCGAACGCTCGCTGCGCACGCTGCTCGGCGCGCACGGCACCGTCATCACCCAGGTCGACGAGGTGTACGCGGGCCGGGAGGAGACGCTGCACACGTGGGGCGCGGTCGGTGTACTGGTCGCGCTGCTGTCGGCGACGTCGTTCAGCCGGGCGTTGCAGCGGCTGTGCGAGCGCTCGTGGGAGCTGCCGCGGGCCGGACTGCGCACGGTGGTCTGGCGCTGGGCGGTGTGGCTGCTGGTGTGGATCGCGCTGCTGCTGTTCCAGGGCGTGCTGCACCGGGCGTTCGGGGCCGGGCCGGTCCTGGGGGTGCCGCTGCGTCTGGTGGCGTCGGTGCTGATGTGGTGGTGGACGCAGCATCTGCTGCTCGCCGGGCGGGTGGCCTGGCGGCCGCTGCTGCCGGGGGCGCTGCTCACGGGCGCGGGCGTGGTGGGGTTCTGCGGTGTCTCCGGGCTGTGGCTGCCGCACGCGCTGCGGCTGAGCGTCGACCGGTACGGGCCGCTGGGCTCCGTGTTCACCGTGCTGTCCTGGCTCATCCTGTTCTTCGGCACGGTCACGGTCGGCATCGCGGCGGGCCGCACACTCGCCGCCCCGGAACCGGCCCGACGCCACCCCGACCCGCCCGGTGCACCGTCATCGGCGCCTTGAAGCGCCGCGCGTCACTCCGACGCGGCGGTGACCAGGCCATCCCACACGGTCACGG
Organism: Streptomyces sp. NPDC059785; assembly: GCF_042732375.1. Taxonomy (NCBI): domain Bacteria; kingdom Bacillati; phylum Actinomycetota; class Actinomycetes; order Kitasatosporales; family Streptomycetaceae; genus Streptomyces; species Streptomyces sp. NPDC059785. The sequence goes on along the minus strand of NZ_JBHWHV010000037.1, from coordinate 69,789 downwards.
CCCGCATCCCGGCAGGCCGCACACTCGCCGCCCCGGAACCGGCCCGACGCCACCCCGACCCGCCCGGTGCACCGTCATCGGCGCCTTGAAGCGCCGCGCGTCACTCCGACGCGGCGGTGACCAGGCCATCCCACACGGTCACGGCCCGCATCCCGGCAGGCCGCACACTCGCCGCCCCGGAACCGGCCCGACGCCACCCCGACCCGCCCGGTGCACCGTCATCGGCGCCTTGAAGCGTCACGCGTCACTCCGACGCGGCGGTGACCAGGCCATCCCACACGGTCACGGCCCGCATCCCGGCAGGCCACACATCCACCCGCCCGGAACCGGCCCAGCACCGCCCCGGCCCGCCCGCAGCCGACCCGATGCCGCCCCGACCCGCCCGGACCGGCCCGATGCCGCCCCGACCCGCCCGGACCGGCCCGATGCCGCCCCGGCCCGCCCGGAACCGGCCCGACGCCACCCCAACCCGCCCGGTGCACCGTCATCGGCGCCTTGAAGCGTCACGCGTCACTCCGACGCGGCGGTGACCAGGCCGTCGCGTACCGCCTCGCCGAGTGTCCGGTGGTCGCGCTCGTTCTGGTCGGCGTACGCCTCGGCGAACCGGGCGAGCGCCTGGTCGAAGGCGTCCGAGTGGCCGAGGTAGGCGGCGATGGCGATGCGGTCGCCGGAGCGGGCGTGGGCGCGGGCCAGAGTGGCCCCGCACAGCCGGCCGAACAGCCGCATCAGGTCGGGGGTCATCGTGTCGGCCTGGGCGATGCCCTTCCAGTCCCGCAACTGCCGTACGTAGAAATCGCGTTGCCGTCCGTCCAGGCCCTCCACCCGCTCCCAGCCCAGGAACGCGTCACCGGCCGCCTGCATCAGCCGCTGCCCCGCGACGACCCGTTCCCCCTGGTTGGCGTGGGCGCTGGGGCCCGCGAAGTCCGCGAGGACCGACTCCTGCGCCTCCTTCGCCTGGAGGAACAGCGGGTCCTGGCCGTCGCGGCCGAGCAGCAGGACGATCCAGCAGCGGGTGCCCACGCTGCCGACGCCGACGACCTTGCGCGCCATGTCGACCACGCGGTACTGCGCGAGGAGCGCCCGCCGGTCGGACGGCAGGGTCCGCCCGTAGCGGTCGATCAGCTCGCGCAACTGCTCCTCGCGGAGCGCCCGTTCGACGTCGGGCAGCAGCTCCCCGAGCGGGACGACCAGCGGCGGGTCGGGGGCGATCCGCAGCCGGCCGTCGCTGGTGTCGGTCAGCTTCTCCAGGGCCTGGAGGTGGTCGCGGGTGCGGGCCTTGGCGAGCGTGTGCGACACCCGCCGCCTCGTCCGCTTGTCCACCTGGTCGCGCAGGGCCGCGTACAGCTCGTCGGCGTCGATCCGGGAGTACCAGACGTCGAGGGTGCGCATCCGCGCGAAGGAGTCCATCCACTCGCGGTACGAGCGGACGGTCCCGCGCACCACGTCCGCCCGCTGCGCGGCATCGAAGCCGTTGGCCCGCCCGGCGATGGCCAGGCTGGCCACGAGCCGTTTCACGTCCCACTCCCAGGGTCCCGGCAGCGTCTCGTCGAAGTCGTTGACGTCGAACATCAGATGCCGCTCCGCGGAGGCGAGCAGCCGGAAGTTGAGCAGGTGGGCATCGCCGCAGAGCTGGACGCGCAGGCCGCTCGACGGGGTGCCGGCCAGATCGGCGGCCATGATCGCGGCGGCGCCCCGGAAGAACCGGAACGGCGACTGGAGCATCCGCCCGTACCGGATCGGCACCAGCTCGGGGAGCCTGCTCGCCGACTGCCGCTCCACCACGTCGACGGGGCTCGGCCGGTCCGCCGCCGGGTCGTACTCCCCGTGGTCGGTGCGGGGTACGAGGGCGCGGGCGGCCCGGCCGCGGGCGGCCCGCTCCTGGGGCGTGAGGTGCGTGTGCTCGGCGTCGGACGTGGGGGGCATGGCGGGCTCCTTCCTCGCGGTACGACCTTCGGCCGCCGCGGCCCGCCTGCCGTCACCCCCACGGTGTGACCGGCCCCGGCGCCGCCCCCGGCCGGTCGCTCGCGCCCCACTGTCCGCCCGGAGTACGCCGGAGTTCCGGTGGTGGCGCACGGCCCGAGGTCGCCTGGCGGGGGTGATGGACGCCCCGGCGCGGCGGCGGAACGATGCCCGGCATGGAAACGACGATGCGGGGACAGCGGTGGCTCGCGCGCTTGTCGCTGGCGGCCGCCGCCGCGTCCGTACTGGTGCTGGCCGTCTTCGCGGGCCTGCGGACCTTCGCGCTGCTGGCCGTCGGGCTGACCGGGCTCGCCCTCACCGCGGCGGGGGTCTGGTGGACCCTCACCCGGCGGGGGGTGCTGCGCGTGCTGGCCGTACTCCTGATCCTGGCCTCCCCGGCCTGGGTCGTCGTCACGTACACCAGGGCCGAGCTGGCCTGGGTGGTGGCAACGGCCGGGGGCCTGTGGCTGGTCGCGGCCGGTGCGGGCCGGGCCGCGCTGCTGCGGCACGAGGCGCCGCCCGCGATCCGCGAGCATCCGGCGCCGGTGGTCAGGCACCCGGTCGTGATCATGAATCCGCGCTCCGGCGGCGGCAAGGTGCGCCGGTTCGAGCTGCGCGAGAAGGCCGAGTTCCTGGGCGCGGAGGTGGTGATCCTGGAGTACCGGGACGGGACCACCGATGTCGCCGAGATCGCCCGCAAGGCCGCGGCGGGCGGCGCCGATCTGCTCGGCGTCGCGGGCGGCGACGGCACCCAGGCGCTGGTCGCCGATGTCGCCGCCGCTCTCGACCTGCCCTTCCTGGTCGTCCCGGCGGGCACCCGCAACCACTTCGCGCTCGACCTCGGCCTGGACCGCGACGACCCGTCCAAGGCCCTGGACGCCCTCAGCGACGGGGTGGAACTCCACGTCGACCTCGGCCGGGCGGGCGGCCGCCCCTTCGTCAACAACGTGTCCTTCGGGGCGTACGCGGAGGTCGTGCAGAGTCCCGAGTACCGCGACGGCAAGACCCGCACCACCCTGGAACTGCTTCCCGAACTGCTCGTGGGGCACGAGGGCGCGCGGCTGACCGCGCGGGCCGGCGACTTCGCCTTCTCCGGGCCGCAGGCCCTGCTGGTCAGCAACAACCCCTACGGGTCGGGGGACATCGCGGGCCTCGGCCGGCGGCCCCGGCTCGACGGCGGCGAACTGGGCGCCGTGGGCGTCCGCGTGACCGGCGCCGCGCAGGCCGCCGGGCTGCTGCGCGGCCGGCGCGCCACGGGCCTGTCCCGGACCACCGCCCGGGACGTGGTGGTGGACGCCGACCGGGAGTGGATCCCGGTCGGTATCGACGGCGAGGCGGTGCGCATGCGCACCCCCGTGCACTGCGAGGTGCGGCCGCGGGCCCTGCGGGTGCTGGTCCCCCGGCACCGGCCGGGGGTCCGGCCCGCGGCGCCCCGGCTGGACTGGCGGGTGCTCGGCACCCTGGGCCTGGCCCGGGCCGCGCACCCGGCGCCGCGCTGAGTCCGGTCACCGGGGGCGCGCCGAGACCGGTCACCGGGAGCGCGGCTACAGCGGCGTCCCGTAGACCCGGTGCGCCTCCCGGTGCCCGTACGTGGCCAGGGACCAGATCACCAGCACGTCGAGCCCGATGATCAGCACCGACCACACCGGGTAGTACGGCGTGAAGAAGAAGGTCTCCAGCGCGCTCAGCGTCGCGACGACGATGCCGACCACGCGCGCCCAGGTCCGCCCCCGGAACACGCTGAACGCGGCTGCCAGGACGATGATCCCGGAGACGAGCTGGATCCAGCCCCAGATGTTGATGCTGAAGTCGTACGCGTAGTCGTCCTGCGTCCGGTAGAAGTTGTGGTCGATGATCGCGGCGAGCCCGGTGATGATGTGGTACGAGCCGATGATGGCCATGATGCACACGGCGAACACCACACCGCCGATCGCGAGCGGCCGGACGCGGGCCTCCGGCGGCTGCGGCGGAGGCGCCTGCGACGGAGGCGCCTGCGACGGGGGCGCCTGCGCCCCGTACGGGTCCTGTCGCGGCCGGTGGGGAGGCTGTCCCGCCGACCCTGCCGATGTCTGCTCAGTCATGTCCCGACCTCCTCCTCGGGTGGCCCTCCTCGGGTGGCCGGAGCATCCCGCCCGCCCCGGGGCCGCCGGTTCACCCGCAGCGGATGAGACACGGCCAATACCGGCCGGACCGCCGTCACCCCCTTGAGGTGATGCCGTGCGCGGGGGCCCGGCGAGAATGGCGGGTGTCCCAGGCCGCCGCAGCCGGAGGTGCCAGATGGGCGGTGGGCAGGCGGGCGCGGAGCCCGAGCGGACGGGAACGCCCCCGGGCGCCGGTGACTTCGAGATCCGCATCCGGGGCCGGATCGGCGAGGCGCTGCGGACGGCCTTCGCCGAGCTGCGCGTGGTGCCGCGCCCCGCCGAGACGATCCTGTACGGCGCCGGGCTCGACCAGGCGGCGCTGTTCGGGATCCTGGACCGTATCCAGGCGCTCGGACTCGAACTGCTCGAAGTGCGGCGACTGCCCGCGACGGCGGGCCCGGGAGAGGGTGCGTGAGGACGAAACCGGACGAAGGGCCGTAAGACTCCTTCCGTTACGGGCACTTCCTCCCCCAAGGTGGTGGTGTACGCACCCGCTCACCCGGAGGTGAGGTCATGCCCGCGGTGCTGCCCGTCGTGCGCGCGAACCGGAGCCCCGCACGGCCGAAGAGGTTCCGGCGGGTGAGCGCCCTGCACGGGCGGCTGCGCGCGCTGGGCCGGGACGACAAGGCCGCGGACCGGGCCGTGACGGCCTGCGTGGTGTGGCTCGCCGACGTGCTCCTCGACATCGCGGACGAGGTGCCGGACCAGCACGCCGCGGCGGCCCTCAGGGACGAGGCGTCGGCCGCGCTGGCCTCGCTGTCCTGGCGCCGCCAAGGCCCCCGCGCGCCCGCGCCGCCGGCCCCGGCGCTGACCGAACGCGAGCTGATGGTGGCGCGGCGGCTCCAGGAGGACGCCTCGCTGCGGGAGATCGCGGACGAGCTGTTCGTCTCGTACAACACCGTCAAGACGCATGTCCGCGCGGTGTACTCCAAGCTCGGCGCGTGCTCCCGCGCGGACGCGGTGCGCCGGGCCAGGGAACTGCGGCTGCTGTGACGCGGGCCTGGGCCTTCGGACCGCCTTGAAGATCTCCCGGGCCGCTGTCAGGACAATCCGGCCCGCCGTCACAGCAGTTGGAGCTCGCGGGCCCGGCGGACCGCGGCCGAGCGGCGGGTGACGGCGAGCTTGCGGTAGACGCTCTTCAGGTGCGTCTTGACCGTGTTCACGGACAGGTACAGCTCCTGGGCGATCTCCTCCGTCGTCATCATCCGCGCGACGCAGGCCAGTACGTCCCGCTCCCGGGCGCTCAGCCGCTCGGCGACCACCGACGGCGCCGGGAACACGGTCTGTTCGGGGTGCGCGGCGACCGGCGGGCGCGGGCCGTGGAAGGCGCCGAGCGCGGCGGTGCAGGCCGGGCCCAGCGTCCGGGTCAGCCCCTGCGGCAGCCGGCAGCCGGCGATCACGGAGCTGATCGCCCGGGGCGAGGTCGTGCTCCGCTCCGCCGCCGTGGTCAGACCCGCGACCAGCGCGCCGACCTCGGCGACGAAGGGATCGGGCCGGGTGCGCAGCGCGGCGCGGGCCTGCCCCAGGTGGCGGCGGCTCAGCGCGGGTTCGCCGCGGGCGAGACCGACCCAGGCCCGTACGACGTGCAGCGGGGCCCTGGAGTGGTCGGCGGGGGTCCAGGCGGGCAGGGGCGGCTGCGCGGCGAGCGCGGCGAGTTCGTCGGCGGCGCGGAAACGGCCGCGCAGGGTTTCGAGGAGGGCGAGCTCGACGAGGCAGTCGCGGCGCAGGACGCCGTTCCCGGCGGCGCTCGCGGCCTTCAGGCCGCCGGTGAGGGAGGTCTCCGCGGTCTTGAGGCGGCCGTCGCGCAGTTCGCAGCGGCCGCGGATGGACAGCATCAGCGCCGGGATCTCGGGGTGTTCGGCGAGCGCCGCGCGCGGGAGCCGGGCGCAGAGCGGCTCGGCGGTGTCCGCGGCCGTCCTGGCGGCGGCGGGCGAGCGGGAGCGGTGCCGCTGCATGTCGAGGACGGCGTGGGCCAGGCCGCAGCGGGTGGCACGGTCGTCCTGGTCGGGGGGCAGTTCCCCGACCAGGTGTCCGGCGCGTTCGAGGAACGCGGCGCAGGCGGGCTCGTCGCCGCGGACGAGGGCCGCCGCCGCGGCCAGCAGGACCGGCTCGGGTTCGTCGGCGGCCAGGTCCTCGGGCAGGTCCCGGGTCAGTCCGTCCGGCAGCCGGGTACCGGCCAGGCCCAGTACCTGGCCGATCGCGAGCCGCCGGACGACCAGCCGCCCGGCCCGGCCGAAGTCCCCGGCCGCGAGCGAGTGCCGTACCGCGTCGGCGAGCGGGCCGTGCTCGCCCAGCCACGCGGCGGCCCTGCGGTGCAGTTCGGGCACGAGCCACGGCGACTCGTGGCGCAGGCACACCCGCAGTACGTCGCCGAACATCTGGTGGCACCGGTACCAGCCCTGCCCGACGGGCTGGAGGAAGGAGTTCTCCCGGGTCAGCGCCGCGAAGTGCAGGCCGGCCCGCTCGCCGGCGAGTTCCACGGCCAGTTCGGCGTTGACGTGCTCCAGGACGCTGGTGGTCAGCAGCAGCCTGCGCATGCCGGGCGGCTGGGCGTCGAGCACCTCCTCGACGAGGTAGCTGACCACCGCCTCGTCGTCACCGGCGAACTGGGCGACGAACCGCTCGGGGCTGGGCTGTTTCTCCATGGACATCGCGGCGAGCCTGAGCCCCGCGGCCCAGCCGTCGGCCCGCTTCCTCAGGGTGCTGACCACCTGGTGGGGCACCGCGATGCCGTGCTGGGCGAGCAGGGCCGCGGTCTCCCGGTCGTCGAAGGCCAGGTCGGCGGTGCGCAGTTCGGTGAGTTCCCCGGCGAGCCGGCTGCGGCGCAGGTGCAGCGGCGGGTCCCAGCGGGAGAGCACCACGAGCCGCAGGGCGGGGGCCGCGTGCCGCAGCAGTCCGATGACGCCCTCGGCGACCGGGGAGTCCGGCGGCGGCTGGAAGTCGTCCAGGACCAGCACGACGGGTTCACGGCGTTCGGCCAGCGCGGCGGCGAGGGCGGCGACGAGGAGTGGTGCATCGGAGGCGTCCGGTGTCCGGGGCAGTTCCACCCCGGCCTCGCGCAGCGCGCCGGTCACCCGGGTCCAGAACACGCCGGGCTGCTCGTGCCGGCCGTCGCAGGTCACCCAGGCGACCGGGCCCGCGGTGCGGCCGGTGCGCGCCCACTCGACGGCGAGCGCGGACTTGCCCGCGCCGACCGGTCCCACGACCACGGTCAGCGGCCCGAGGGTGCCGCGGGCGAGCCGGTCCGTCAGCCGCGGCCTGGGGATCAGCCACTTGGGCAGCGCGGGCACGCTCGTCCGGGGCGTGAGCACGGATCCCTCGGGTGCTCCCTCCTGCCATGCGTCCATGCCGTCCATGCGGGCACCTCGCTCCGGGAGCAGGGTGGTGCGGGCACAGACAAGTGTGGGAGGGAGGGGCGACGTTGGCCGCCGCAGCGGTCACCATCTCACCCGGGTGAAGTTGGTGAGTCCGTGTCCGGCGGCGCGCGGGCGCGCCGCCGGACACCCCCCGCCCCGCCGGTCACGGCGGCGTCACTCCCCCGGTGCCGGTGTCACTGCTTCGACAGGGCCTCGACCAGTTCGTCCTCGCGGTCCTTGGTCAGCGAGGTGCGCAGGACGGTGGGGTGGAAGGGGGCCAGCGCCTCGCGGACCCGGTCGGGGGTGGAGCGGCGTACCAGGGCGAAGACCGCGGCCCGGCCGGGTTCGAGGGTGGCCGCGATCTCCTTGACGAAGGAGTCGTTGATGCCGATGTCGGTGAGCTTGCCGGCGACGGCCCCGGTGGCCGCGCCGACGGCGGCGCCGAACACCGGCATCAGGAACAGCATCCCGAACAGCGTGCCCCACAGCGCTCCCCCGGCGGCACCGGTGGCCGCGGGGTTGTAGGACTGGCGTACGCGGATCTTGCCGTCCATGGTGCGCCAGGCCAGCGCCGCGTCCTCCAGGTCCAGCAGTTCCTGCTTGGACAGTTCCTTGGCCAGCCGCATCACGGCGTCGGCCTTGTCCTTGTCCGAGAATCCGAGCACGACGAGGTCTGCCATCGCCCATCTCCTAACGGGACTTGCCGGTGTTCCGGCGGGGTGAGGGTGGCGCGGCCGGTTCGCCCAGCCGCTGCGCCGCGGCGGCGAGGTCCGCGGCCACCGGTTCGAGCGCCTCCTCGGTGAGGAAGCCCTCCGCGACGGGCACGCCGCCCGCGTCACGGATCGCGCTGCGCAGATACGTCGCCCACACGTGTTCCAGCAGGATGAAGCCCGCCGAGGCACCGGGGTCCAGGTCCTCGGCCGTCTCCCTGATCTCGGTGGCGGTGAGCCCGAAGGCGTGGCCGCCGGCCAGGGACGGGGCCATCGCCTCGGCCGCGCGCAGCCGCTCACGGGGGATGCCGAGCAGGGCGGCGACGGTGTCGCCCATGCCCTCCGCCTGGAAGTCGAGGGCGAAGAGCTCCCCGTCGGGCTCCTTGCGCACGAAGAGCATGTCGAGGACGCGGATCTGGCCGTTCGCCTCGAGGATGCCGAGTTCTTCGACGATCCGTCCCTCGAACTTCGCGTCGGGCCCGAACTCGACGGCGAGCAGCTGGATGGGGCCGATCCTGACCATGGTGCCTCCCTTTCGACGTGACCGCCCCCATCCAGCCCCGCCGGACGGCGCACCGCGTCACCCGCCGGAGGTGAGGGGCGGCGGGGCCGTGCGGAGCGACGGTGGGCCGGGGAGGTGCGTGCGCCATGACTGCTGGGGATACGGCGGACGGGGCCCCGCCCGTGCGGGAGCCGGCCGCCGAGGCGGAGCTGGTCCGGCTGCGGGCGGAGGTCGAGGAGCTGCGCGACCGGGCCGGCACCGAGCGGCGCAGGCGGGCGCGGCTGCTGCTGGTGCGGCGGTCCTTCGCCGCGCTGCTGATCGCGCTGGCCGGTCTCCTCGCGGTGACCTCGGTCGTCGGGGTGTGGGGCGCGCGGACCTCGCTGGACACCGGGCGCTGGGTGGCCACGGTCGGCCCGCTGGCCGGCGACCGGGCGGTGAACGCGGCCGTCTCGCGCTATCTCGCGGACGAGATCTCGGGCCGGCTCGACCTGGAGCGGCGGCTGACCGAGGCGCTGCCGCCGCGGGCGAACTTCGCGGCGGGTCCGCTGGCCGACGCGGTGCACGACCGGCTGCGGCGGCGGATCGCCGAACTGATGCGCACGGAGCGGTTCCAGGAGCTGTGGCGCGAGGCGAACCGGATCGCGCACGCGCGGATCGTCGCCGTCCTGGAGAACCGCAGCGCCAACGTGCGAGTGCGCGGCGACACGGTCACCCTGAACCTGCTCCCGCTGGTCAACAACGTCCTGAGCGAACTGGAGGACCAGCTCCCCACCGTGCGCGGCAAGAGGATCGACCTGCCGCCCCTGAAGTCGGGCGCGATACCGCCGGGACTGCACGACCGGATCGAGAACGCGCTCGGGGTGTCCCTGCCCGCCGACTTCGCGCAGATCAAGCTGTACGACCGGCACGAGCTGGCGCAGTTGCAGCGGGCCGTCCTGACGTTCAAGCGGGCGCTTGCCGCGCTGCTCGTGGGCACGTTCGTGCTGCTCGTCCTGGCGCTGTGGATCTCCCCGGCCCGGCGCCGCACCCTGCTCCAGTTCGGGCTGTGGCTGGTGGTCGGCGTCACCGTGCTCGCGGCCGTGCTGCGCGCCGTGCGGGACCAGCTGCTGGCCGCCGTGGAGCCGGGCGTCTACCGCGAAGGGGTGCGCTCGGCGCTGTGGACCGTCTTCACCACGCTGCGCGAACGCGGCGACCAGCTCCTCTGGTTCGGTGCCGTGCTCGCCGTGCTCGCCTATCTGGTGGGTCCCGGGCGGCTGCCGGTGGCGCTGCGCCGGTACACCGTGCAGGGTGCCCGGGCGACCGGCCGCCTCGCCGCGCGCACCGGCCAGCGGCTGACCAAGGACAGCGGGTTCCAGCGGCTCGTCGCCCGGTGGGCCGACGTGCTGCGGATCGCGGGCGTCGTCGTCGCCGCCCTGGTCGCGCTGGCGCTGTCCTCCTGGACCGGGTTGCTGGTGACCGCCGCGGTACTGGCCGCGTACGAGGTCGCCGTCACGCTGGTGGCCCGCGGCGGCGCCTCACCCGCGGAAGGTGAAGCGGCGCCGGGCGGGTCCGCCGAGACTGGCGCCCCGGGTGGGCCCACCGCGAGGGGGAGCAGCCCCGGGTGAGCCCACCGCGAGGGGGAGCACATGAGCAAGCGGACGAGCGCCGGGCGGACCGGCCCGAGGGGGGACGAGAACGGGGGGTGGCGGCTGTGGGGGCCCTACTTGAGCGAACGGCAGTGGGGCACCGTCCGTGAGGACTACTCGCCGGGCGGCGACGCCTGGGCCGCCTTCCCGCACGACCACGCGCGCTCGCGCGCCTACCGCTGGGGCGAGGACGGCCTCGGCGGGATCTGCGACGAGAAGCAGCGGTTGTGCCTGGCGCTCGCCCTGTGGAACGGCCGCGACCCCATCCTCAAGGAGCGGGCGTTCGGCCTGACCAACGGCGAGGGCAACCACGGCGAGGACGTCAAGGAGTACTACTTCTACCTCGACTCCACGCCCAGCCACTCGTACCTGAAGTACCTGTACAAGTATCCGCAGGCCGAGTTCCCGTACCTGGACCTGGTGGCGGTCAACGGGGCCCGCGGGCGGCAGGACCTCGAGTACGAGCTGCTGGACACCGGGGTCTTCGACGACAGCCGCTACTACGACGTCACGGTGGAGTACGCCAAGGCCGCGGACGACGACGTACTGGTGCGGATCACCGTCGACAACCGGGGCCCGGACGAGGCGACCGTGCACGTGCTGCCCACGCTGTGGTTCCGCAACACCTGGTCGTGGCACGACGGGCGGGAGAAACCGCGGCTGAGCGCGGTCGAGGGCCCGCGCGGCACGGCCGCCGTCCGCGCCGTCCACCCCGAACTGGGCAGCTACGACCTGCGCTGCGGGGCCGCCGTGCCGCTGCTGTTCACCGAGAACGAGACGGACGCCGAGCGGCTGTACGGCACCCCGAACGCCTCCCCGTACGTCAAGGACGGCATCGGCCGGCACGTCGTCGACGGGGACTCGGGCACCGTCAACCCCGCGCAGGAGGGCACCAAGGCCGCCGCCCACTACGTGCTCACGCTGCCCGCGGGCGGCAGCGAGACGCTGCGGCTGCGGCTCGCGCCCACCGGTTCGTCGCTGTCGACGGCGGCCCGCGGCTTCGACGCCGTCTTCAGGGAGCGGATCGCCGAGGCGGACGCCTTCTACCGGGAGCTGACCCCCGGCGGGGCGAGCGAGGACGAGGCCCGGGTGATCCGCCAGGCGCTCGCCGGGATGCTCTGGTCGAAGCAGTACTACCTCTACGACCTGGAGACCTGGCTGGGCGAGCACGGCGTGGACCCGTGGAGCGCCCCGCGCGCGGGGGTGCGCAACCGCGAGTGGTTCCACATGACCTGCGACGACGTCGTCTCCATGCCGGACAAGTGGGAGTACCCCTGGTTCGCCGCCTGGGACCTCGCCTTCCACACCGTCGCCCTGTCGGCGGTGGACATCCCGCTGGCCAAGGAGCAGCTGGAGCTGCTGCTGCGCGACACCTATCTGCACCCCAACGGGCAGATCCCCGCGTACGAGTGGAACTTCGGGGACGTCAATCCGCCGGTGCACGCCTGGGCCGCGTACTTCGTCTACATGATGGAGAAGACCACCACCGGGCACGCGGACCGCGCGTTCCTCGAACGGGTCTTCCAGAAGCTGCTGACGAACTTCACCTGGTGGGTCAACCGCAAGGACCCCGACGGGCAGAACGTCTTCCAGGGCGGCTTCCTCGGCCTGGACAACATCGGCGTCTTCGACCGCAGCGCCCCGCTGCCCACCGGCGGCCGGCTCGAACAGGCCGACGGCACCGCGTGGATGGCCCTGTACTGCCAGTCCATGCTCCAGATCGCCGGCGAACTCCTCGAACACAGCCCCGTGTACGAGGAGCTGGTGCTGAAGTTCGTCGAGCACTACCTGTGGATCGCCGCCTCCCTGGACCGTCTCGGCAACCTCCCCGACGAGCTCTGGGACGAGGAGGACGGCTTCTTCTACGACGTCCTGCGCTTCCCCGACGGCCGGGCCGTCCGGCTGAAGGTCCGCTCCATGGTGGGCCTGCTGCCGCTGTGCGCGTCGACCGTCTTCCAGCCGGCGCAGGTGGCGCGGGTGCAGGGGCTGACCGAGCGGCTGCGCCGGTTCGCCGACCGGCACCCCTCGCTGGACATCTCGCTGGCCGCGGCGCAGGCGGGCGTCGCGGGCGGTCCCCGGCTGCTGTCGGTCCTCGACGAGAAGATGCTCGTCCGGGTCCTCGGGCACCTGCTGTCCGAGGACGAGTTCCTCGGCCCGTACGGCATCCGCGCGCTGTCCCGGTACCACGCCGAGCACCCGTACACGTTCTGGGTGGACGGCCAGGAGTACAGCGTCGGCTATCTGCCCGCCGAGTCGGACTCCGGGATGTTCGGCGGCAACTCCAACTGGCGGGGACCCGTCTGGTTCCCGATGAACGCCCTGGTCATCCGCGCACTGCTCAACCTGTACGGGTTCTACGGCGACGACCTGACCGTGGAGTGCCCGACCGGCTCCGGTGTGCGCAGGACCCTGTTCCAGGTCGCCGAGGAGATCTCCGGGCGGCTGGCCCGCATCTTCCTGCGCGACGCGGACGGACGCCGTCCGGTCTACGGCGGGCAGGAGATCTTCCAGAACGACCCGCACTGGCGTGATCTGATCCTGTTCCACGAGTACTTCCACGGCGACAACGGCGCCGGTATCGGCGCCGCCCACCAGACCGGCTGGACCGGCCTGGTCGCCGCCCTCATGCAGATCTTCGGCACGCTCGCGCCCCGCGACTTCCAGCCCGAGCGCGGCAAACCCGAGCGCACCAAACCCGAGCGGAGCAAATCCGAGCGGAGCAAATCCGAGCGGTCCAGGACGGAGACGCCATGACCAGGCTCCCGGGACAGCCCGTCGTGTACGAGGTCAACACCCGCGTCTGGCTGCACGAACTGCGCCACCGCGCCGGCCGCCCGCTCGGCCTCGGCGACGTGCCCAAGGAGGCGTGGGACGAGATCACTCCGTACGGCGTCGACGCGGTGTGGCTGATGGGCGTGTGGGAGCGCAGCCCCGAGGGCCGGGTCATCGCGCTGCGCGACGACACGCTGCGCGCCGCCTTCGCCCGCGCGGTGCCGGACATCGGCGTGGACGAGATCGCCGGTTCCCCGTACTGCGTACGGCGCTACGAGGTCGACGCCTCGCTCGGCGGGCCGGAGGGGCTGGCCGCGGCGCGCGCCGAACTCGACCGCCGGGGCATCGGCCTGCTGCTCGACTACGTGCCCAACCACGTCGCCCCGGACAGCCCCTGGGTGACGAACCACCCCGAGTACTTCGTGCAGGGCACCGCCGCCGAGGCCCGGCAGGACCCGGCCGCCTACCTGGACACCGGGGCGGCCGTACTGGCCCGGGGCCGCGACCCGTTCTTCCCGCCCTGGCCCGACGTGGTGCAGCTCAACGCCTTCGAGCCGAGGCTGCGCGCGGCGACCTCGGGCGTCCTGACCCGCATCGGCCGGGCCTGCGACGGGGTCCGCTGCGACATGGCGATGCTGCTGATGAACGACGTCTTCGCGCGGACCTGGGGGGAGCGGGCGGGCACTCCCCCGGCCGCCGAGTTCTGGCCCGCCGTCCTCGACGGCGTGCGCCGCGCCCACCCCGGCATGCTGTTCGTCGCCGAGGCGTACTGGGACCTCGAATGGGACCTCCAGCAGCAGGGCTTCGACTTCTGCTACGACAAACGCCTCTACGACCGGCTGCTGCACGAGAGCCCCGGGTCCGTCCATGAGCACCTGCGGGCGGGCGAGGACTACCAGCGACGTCTGGTGCGGTTCCTGGAGAACCACGACGAGCCGCGGGCCGCCGCCACGATGGAGCGGGCGAAGGAACGGGCGGCGGCCGTCGCGATCGCCACGCTGCCCGGGGCGACGCTGTGGCACGAGGGCCAGTTCACCGGCCGCCGCGTCCAGCTGCCCGTCTTCCTGGACCGGCGCCCGGACGAACCGCCGGACACCGGGCTGCGCGGCTTCCACGAACGGCTGCTGGCCGGCGTCCACCGCAGCGGCATGCGCACCGGCCGCTGGCAGCTGCTGGAGTGCACCGGCTGGCCGGACAACCCCACCCACCGCTCCCTGCTCGCCTGGTCCTGGTCGGGCCCCGCGGGCCAATTCCTCACGGTGGTGAACCTGTCCGGGCATCCGTCCCAGGCGCGGATCCGGCTCCCGTGGACCGGCAAACAGTCCGAACTGGGCGCCGAAGTCTGCGAGTTGAAGGGCGTCCTGAACGGCGACCGCTTCGAACGCCCGGTCGCGGAACTGACCGGCCCGGGGCTGTTCGTGGACCTGGGGGCGTGGGAGACGTACGTACTGTCCGTGGGAGCGGCGGGCGCAGCCTAACGGCCCTCGCTCCCGCCGGGTGGACGGTCCCCCGCCGTCCACCCGGCCCCGGTCAGCTCGCGGAACGCGGCCACCGCCGCCTCCAGCGTGGGGTAGAAGTGCCCGGGATCGATCGTCCGGGTCAGCTCGTAGCGCTCGATCTTCCGCCGTACCGGGTCCTTCAGCTCGGCGAAGACCAGGTGGACGCCCCGCTCGTTCAGCACCCGGTCAAGCTTCTCCAGTTCGTCGGCGGCGGTGGTGTCCACGTCCGTCACCGGCTCGGCCGCGATCAGCACCCAGCGCGGCGGCGGCTCGCTCCGGGCGAGCCGCGTCACCTCCTCGCGGAACGCCTTGGCGTTGGCGAAGAACAGCGGCCCGTCGAAGCGGTGGATCACCAGCCCCGGCAGGTGCTCGGCCTCCGGGTGGGAGCGCACGTCGTGGTAGCCCTCCAGTCCCGGCACCCGCCCGAGCACGGTGTTGTACGGCCACCAGGCCCGCCGGAACACATTGAGGATGGACAGGCCGACGGCGATCGCGATGCCGGGCAGCACACCGAGCAGGGCCACCCCGAGCAGCGCCGAGAGCGACAGCAGGAACTCCGCCCTGCTCTGGTGCCACAGGCGCCGCGTGCCCGCGAGATCGGCCAGCGAGAGGGAGGCCGTGACGACGACCGCGGCGAGCGCGGGCTGCGGCAGATTGCGGAACAGCCCCGGCAGCAGCACCAGCATGAGGACGATCAGCGCGGCCCCGACGACCCCGGTGAGCTGGGTTTTGGCGCCCGCCCGCTCCGCCACGGCCGTCCGTGACCCGCTGGTGCTGACGGGGAAGCCCTGGAACAGCCCGGCGGCCACGTTCGCGGCGCCGATCGCGGTCATCTCCTCGTTCCCGCGGACCTCCTGCCCCTGGCGCCCCGCGAACGCGGTGGCGTTGGAGATGGTGTCGGCGAGGGAGACCAGGGCGATGCCCAGCGCCCCGGCGAACAGCGGCGCGAGGTCGTCGAGCCGTACGTCGGGGACGGTCGGCGGCGGCAGGCCGCGCGGCAGTTCGCCGACCAGCGACACCCCGTGGTCGTCGAGGTCGAAGAGGGTGGTCGCGGCGATCGCGAGGACCACCATGACCAGGACCGCCGGCACCTTCGGCAGCCATCTCTGGAGCACCAGGATCAGGACGATCCCCGAGCCGCCGACGGCCACCGCGGCGGGCACCGCGCGCCCGTCGGCCAGACCGCCGACGAAGTCACCGAACTCGGCGAGCAGCCCCTCCGCCTCGACCTTGAACCCGAACAGCTTGGGCAGCTGCCCGACCAGGATGGTCAGCGCCAGGCCGTTCATGTAGCCGATCATCGTGGGCTTGGAGATGAGGTCGGCGACGAAGCCGAGGCGGGCGACACCGGCCAGGACCGTGATCGCCCCGACCATCAGCGACAGCATCGAGGCGAGTGCGACCGCCCGTGCGCTGTCCCCGCCGGCCGCCACCAGCGGCAGCACCGTCGCGGCGATCATCGGCCCGAGCGAGGAGTCGGGCCCGAGCACCAGGATCCGGGACGGGCCGAAGACGGCGTAGGCCAGCAGACAGAGCACGGACGTGTACAGGCCGGTGATCGCGGGCAGCCCCGCCAGCTCCGCGTACGCCATGCCCTGCGGCACCAGCAGCGTGGTGAGGACGATGCCCGCGACGAGGTCCTTGACGAGCCATTCCCGCCGGTAGGAGGCGAGGACCCGCAGCCCCGGCAGAGCGCGCAGGACCTGCTTGGCGTGACGTGGCATGCTGCTCCTCAGCCTGTCCTCGGCGCGTACGGGCTGTTCTTGGCGCGTACGGGCTGTCCTCGGCGCGTACGCGCCGGGCCGGTCGTTGCCGGTCGTCAGCCGCGCCGGGCGGCGTGGGGCGCCGCGTGCCGTCCGGACGGTTCCCGCCGTTCGCGGGCGAGGAACTTGCCGAGCTCCCACAGTGCCAGCAGCGCGAGCGGCGGCACCAGCGCCCAGCCGAACTGCCCGACGGTGAGCGGGACCGTCCCCAGCAGCCGGTTGAAGGCGTCCGTCTGCGTCGCGAGGACGGCGAGCGCGAACTCGCCCGCCATGGTCCAGTTGAGCTGCCTGCTGTCGAAGGTCGCCGTCGTCAGCACGGTGCCGGTCTCGCTGCGGCATTCGAGGGCGGCCACGATCAGACAGAACGCGAACGCCGTGAACGCGATCGACTGGCCGGTGCGGACGCTGTCGAAACGGGACTCGCCGAGCTGGATCAGCGACAGCAGCGCGACGGTGACGGCGAGCCCGGCGAGCCCGACGGTGAGCATCAGGCTCCGGGTCATGACGGGCTCCCCGCGCGGCCTGGGCCCGCGTTCCATCAGCCCCGGGCTGACGCGGTCGAAGCCGAGGGAGAAGCCGAAGGCCGCGTTGACGAAGAAGTGGATCCACAGCACCTGGGCGGGGTTGAACGGCTCCCCGCTCGCGATGTCGAACAGCGTCGCGCCGAGGAAGGTCAGCACGAACACGACGAGCAGGACCAGGACGAACCGGATGTACTTGGTGAGGTTGTCGTAGATCTTGCGGCCCTGCTCCACCGCGAAGACGATCGTGGCGAAGTTGTCGTCCGACAGGATCAGCCGGCCCGCGTTCTTGGCGACCTCCGTGCCGGAGCCCATGGCGATCCCGATGTCGGCGGCCTTGATGGCCGGGGCGTCGTTCACCCCGTCCCCGGTCATGGCCACCACGTCGCCCCGCTGCTTGAGGGTGTCGGCGAGCAGCACCTTGTGCTCGGGGGCGACCCGGCCGATCACACCGATGCCGTCGATACGGGCCAGCCGTTCCTTCTCCGGCAGGGCGGCGAAGTCGGAGCCGAGGATCGCCTCGCCCTCGATGCCGATCTGTTCGGCGACGGCGGCACCGGTGATGACGTCGTCCCCGGTCACCATGCGGACCCGGATACCGGCCGCCCGCGCGCCCGCCACCGCCGCCTTGGACTCCGCGCGCGGCGGGTCCTCCATCCCGACCAGGCTCGTCACCTCCAACTCGGTGACCAGCGCGAGCAGTTCACCGTCCGCGGCGAACTCGGCCGGGTCGAGGTCACGGGTGGCGGCGGCCATCACCCGGCGGCCCGCCCGCTCCATCCGCTCGAGCTGCCCGCGGGCCCGTTTGTCGAGGGCGGCGTCCCAGGGGATGCTCACCCCGCCCGACAGGGCGGTCCCGGCGCGCGCGAGGACCGCGGGCGCCGCCCCCTTCACGAAGCAGCGCACGACCGGCCTGCCGCGCGCGTCCTCGGCCGGGTGGAAGGTCGCCATCAGCTTGTACGCGGGGTCGAAGGGCAGCGTGGCCAGGCGGGGCAGCCGTTCGCGGGTGGCGTCGACGTCGATCCCGGCCTTGTGCCCGAGGACCAGCAGCGCGCCTTCGGTCGGGTCCCCCACCACCCGCCCGTCGACGAGCCGGGCGTCACTGGCGACCAGATACGGCAGGATCGCGTCCTCGATGTCGGGCGACCGCCCCGCGACGTGCTGGATCCGGCCCTCGAGCCCGTAACCGGAGCCGGAGACCGTGTAGCGGTCGAAGGCGTCGACCACCTCCACGACCGTCATCTGGTTCAGCGTCAGCGTGCCGGTCTTGTCGGAGTTGATCGCCGAGGTGAAGCCGAGGGTCTCCACCGACGGGAGGTCCTTGACGATGGCGTGCCGCCCGGCGAGGTCCAGACTGCCCAGCGAGAGGATCGTCTGCGTCACCGTGGGCAGCGCCTCGGGGATGGCCGCGATGGCCAGCGAGACGGCGCTCACGAACAGCGCGTCCCACGCCTCGCCGCGGCCGCGCCCGAGGACGAACATCACCACCATGGTCAGCCCGGCCGCCGCGGCGATCCACAGGGTCAGCCGGTCCAGCTCCCTGGTCAGCGGCGACTCCTCGCGCTTGGTGGCCGACAGCATCCCGGAGATCCGGCCCAGCTCGGTGCCGGACCCGATGGCCGTGACCAGCATGACCCCGCTGCCGTGCGTGACGGGCGTGTTCATGAACGCCATGTTGGTGCGGTCGCCGGGCGGCAGGTCCGCTCCCCGTACGATCCCGGTGTCCTTCGCGGCGGGGGTGCTCTCGCCGGTCAGCGCGGACTCGTCCACCTGGAGGGCGCTGGCCACGACGAGCCGGCCGTCGGCGGGCACGTCGTCCCCGGCGGCGACGAGCACGACGTCACCGACGACGACCTCTTCACCCGGTATCACGGACTCCGTCCCGCCGCGCCGTACCCGGGCGGTCGCCTTCATCATCGACTTGAGCGCGTTCATGGCGCTCTCGGCCTTGCCCTCCTGGCGCATGCCGATGACGGCGTTGATCACGGTCAGGACCAGCAGCAGCACCGCGGTGGCCCACTCCTGGATGGCGAGCGAGACGACGGCGGAGGCGACCAGGATGAGCTGCATGTAGCTGCCGTACTGGTCGAGCGCCCGCCGCCACAGGGGGCGCGGCCGTTCCTCGGGCAGCGCGTTGGGACCGTCACGGTCCAGCCGCCCGGCCGCCTCGGCGGGGCTCAGACCGGTGGCGGGGTCCACGCGGAGCGCGTGGGCGACGGCTTCGGGCGGCTGGGCGTACCAGGGGTGGGAGACAGCCGGACCGACGTCGTCCCGTTCCCCGGGCGCCGGTACTCCCGCGCCCCGCCGGCCGCCGTCGCGCCGGCCGTCCCCGCGCTCCTGTCCGCCCGGTCGGCCGTCGCTACGTGCCTCGCCGTCCCGTCCGTCTGCCGCTGCGGTCATCGTCCGTGCCTCCGGTCCCGTGCGGCCGCCGCCGGGGCGGCCTGGTGTGGCTCCGCCGGGTGCGGGGCCTGGTGCGGCTCCGCCCGGTGCGCGGGCTGGTGCGGCTCCGCCCGGTGCGGCTCACCGGCCGTCCGGCGCCTGGGCCTCCAGCTCCTTGCGGGCCAGGGCCAGTTCGTGCCGGGCCTGCTCGCCCACCTCCGGGTACTGGGGATCGATCCTGATCAGCGTGTCGGCGAGCACCGCGGCCGCGCAGGTCCGCGCGAACCACTTGCGGTCGGCCGGAATCACGTACCAGGGCGCCCAGCGGGTGCTGGTGGCCGACAGCATCCGGGAGAACGCCTGCTGGTAGTCGTCCCACCGGGCACGCTCGCGGGCGTCGGCGGCGGAGAATTTCCAGTTGCGCTCCGGTACGTCGATCCGCTTCAGGAAGCGCCGGCGCTGTTCCTCCCGGGACAGGTTCAGGAAGAGTTTCACGATCCGGAACCCGTTGTCGTGCAGGTAACGCTCCCACTGGTTGATCTCGCGGTAGCGCCTGCGCCACACGCCCTTGCGCTTCGCCGACGCCGGGAGCCGCTGGCGGTCGAGGTGCTCCGGGTGCACCCGTACGACCAGGACCTCCTCGTAGTGCGAGCGGTTGAAGATGCCGATCTCCCCGCGCCGGGGCAGCCGGCAGGCGTAGCGCCAGAGGTAGTCGTGGTCGAGCTCCTCGGCCGAGGGCACCTTGAAGTTCGCCACGTGCACGCCCTGCGGGTTGACGCCGGTCATGACGTGCCGGATGGTGCCGTCCTTGCCGCCGGCGTCCAGCGCCTGCAGACAGAGCAGCACCCCGTACGTGCCCTGGGCGGCTAGCCGCCGCTGGTAGTCGGCGAGGAGTTCGACGCCGGCCCGCAGCAGCTGCTGCCCCTCCTGCTTGCGGGAGACGCCCGCCTTGAAGGCGGGGTCGAAGTCCCGGACCAGGTTCACCTTCGAGCCCGGCTTCACCCGCAGCGGCGCGATGAAGCCGGCGATCCGCTCGGCCCGCCGGTCCCGCTCGGCACGCTCGTCGGCCATACGAGGAGTCCCTCCTTCTCGGCCCGGTGTCCCGCGTCGGCCCGGTGTCCCGCCCTCCGCGGCTGGTGTCCCGCCCTCCACGGCCCGCGGAGGGCGGGACACGGGAGGGCAGCCCCGCGGTCCGCCCCGGTCTCGGCCCTCCTAGGGCGTGTGGCGAAAGTCCCGCCTGCCGCGCGACGCCATGCAGGCCCTCTCGCCGCACCGGGCGAAAGCCCGAGTACGTCCAGTACGAGGGCTTCCGCCCGGCACGCCGAGAGCACGCACCTGACGCCGCGCGACCCGCCCTTCGGGCGAACGACGGGACTTTCGCAACACGCCCTAGTCCCAGATCGACTCGCGGTGCACCACGCACAGCGCCCAGATGACGACACCGGAGAACGCGATCACGGTGATCGACCAGGCCGGGTAGTACGGGATGGACAGGAAGTTCACCAGGATCACGAGCCCCGCGATGACCATCGCGGAGACCCTGGCCCAGGTGGCCATCGTGAACAGCCCGAGGCTCACGATCACGGCGACCACCCCGAAGCCGAGGTGGATCCAGCCCCAGCTCGTCAGGTCGAACTTGAAGACGTAGTTACGGGTGTCGACGAACACCTCGTCCTCGGCGATGCCCATGATGCCCCGGAAGATGGCGAGGGAGCCGACGAGGAAAAGCATCACCGCGGCGAACATCGTCAGACCGCTCGCGACGCCCTGTGTGGCTTCCGAGCGATGGTGCGGAGTGGTCGTGACCATGGCAGAGACCTCTCTCTCCGGCGCGGCTGCCGTGCGCAGCCCTGCGCTCCCGCAACTTGCTATGGGCCGGTGCCGGCCGTCGTCACCCTCCGGGGGTGACGACGGCCGGCGGCCGCCTCAGGAGGATGGCCGGGAACCGGCGGACCGTGAGGATGGCCGGGAACCGGCGGACCGTTCCGCGCCGCCCCGCTCGACGGCGGCGCCGAACCGGCGCCCGCCGGCCGCCCCGATCGGAGGCGAGTCGATGGCCGTGCCACCCAGCCCCGAGGTGCCACCCGCCCCCGGAGAAGACACAGGCGCCGCGGCCGACCCGGCCCACCCCCTGCGCCGCGTCCTGGTGCCGCTCGCGCTCGCCCAGTTCATCTGCAGCTTCGCCGGCTCCAACATGAACGTGATGATCACCGACATCAGCGAGGACCTGAACACCACCGTGCAGGGCGTACAGGTGGCCATCACCGTCTTCCTCCTGGTGATGGCGGCGCTGATGATCCCCGGCGGCAAGCTCACCGACCGCTGGGGCCGCAAGCGCTGCTTCGTGACCGGCCTCGTCGTGTACGGCGTCGGCGCGGTGCTCAGCGCGGCGGCCCCGGGCCTGGGCGTCCTCATCCTCGGCAACTCGATCCTGGAGGGCATCGGCACGGCCCTGCTGATTCCGCCCGTCTACATCCTCACCACCGTGCTCTTCACCGAAGTCACCTCCCGCGCCCGCGCGTTCGGGGCGATCATGGCGATGGCCGGCATCGGCGCCGCGGCCGGACCGCTGATCGGCGGACTGATCTCGTGGGGGATCAGCTGGCGGGCGGCGTTCGTCTTCCAGGCGCTGGTGATCGCGGCGATCGTGCTGCTCAGCCGCCACATCGAGGACCCCCTCCCACCGGACCCGGCCCGCGCCTTCGACACCGGCGGGGCGATCCTGTCCGCCGTCGGCCTGGTGCTGCTGGTGACGGGCATCCTCGCCGCCGACGACAACGGCTGGCTCGCGGCGGGCCTGCTCCTGCTCGGCGTACTGGTCCAGGCGGCCTTCTTCGGCTGGGCGCGCCACAAGGAGCGGTCCGGTGCCGAACCCCTGCTGTCCACGGCCCTGTTCCGCAACCGCACGTCCAACCTGGGCCTGCTCACCCAGCACGCCCAGTGGCTGATGCTCATGGGGGTGTCGTTCGTGGTGGCCGCGTACCTCCAGGTGGTGCGCGGGTACAACGCGATCGAGACCGGCCTGATCTTCACGACGGCCACGGTCGGTCTGCTCGTCACCTCCCTCGGCGCCGAGCGCCTCGCGAAGCGGCGCGCGCAACGGACCCTGGTCATGGCGGGTTTCGCCACCTCGGTCTGCGGCATCCTCGTCCTGCTCGCCCTGGCGGACCTCTCCCCCGGCCCCTGGGCCGCCACGCCGGGGCTGCTCCTGATCGGCCTGGGCGTCGGCCTGATGCTGACCCCGTCCGTGAACGTGGTGCAGTCGGCCTTCCCGGAGGAACAGCAGGGCGAGATCTCCGGCCTGTCCCGCAGCGTCTCCAACCTCGGCTCCTCGGTGGGTACGGCCCTGGCCGGCACGATCCTGCTCGCCGCCCCCGCCTTCGGCCCGTACGCGGCCGCACTCGTCGTACTGGCGGCGGTGAGCGTGGGCGGCCTGGTGGCGGCGGCCCTGCTGCCGGGCCGGCGCCCGGAGCCGACGGAAGCGGAGTCGGCCGCCCCTGGTGTCCGCACCACCCGCGACGGGTGATGCGGCACAGCGTCTCAAGGCCCTGCGCTTCTCAATGCCCTGCACTCTCAAGGCCCTGCACTCTCAAGGCCCTGCACTCTCAAGGCCCTGCACTCTCAAGGCCCTGCACTCTCAAGGCCCTGCTCCGGTCGTCCGGTCGTCATCGCCAGTCGTAGTGAACGGCGCTGGCGAGCAGCAGGTCCTGGACCGAGGCGTCGCGGCGGCTGAGCGGTACCCAGAGCAGCCCGAGCGGGAAGGCGACGCACAGGGCGGCCCGCAGCAGGGCGCGGGCGACGCCGAGCGGCCGTCCCGTACGGCCGGTGACGCGCAGCCCCAGGAGCCGGTTGCCGACGGTGTACCCGGCGGTGGCCCAGCCGCCCGCGAGATAGAGCACGGCGAGGGCCCACCCGTAGACGCCCGTGAGCCAGGCGGGGTAGTCGGGGAACCGGAACGGCGGCCCGCTCACGATCAGCCGCACGCAGCCGACCCCGCCGTGCACCAGGACACCGGCCCCGGCGACCACGAGCGCGTCGACGGCACCGGCGAGGGCACGGGAGACGATCCCGGCGGTACCACCGCGGTACGCCTCGCGCGGCGCGGACCCGGACGCTGCTGACCTCACGTCGGACCGGCACCGGAGCCGGCACCGGTACCGATACCTCGGTCGTCCGCCACGGGACCGGCGCCGTCGCCCCGGGCCGGTCCCGTCCGGTGCAACAGCCGGTCTCCCGTCCGGTGCAACAGCCGGTCGGCGACGCGGTTCACCATACGGTCGCCGTTCATGCTCCGCAGGCGGAAGGCGTCGACGGTCTCACCGGCCATACCGCCACCGGTCTCCCGGACGATCCGCCCGAGATCGATGTCCCGCAGCACCTGCCGGGTGATCCCGGTGAGGTCGATCCGGGCGATGATCGCGTCGATGTCGACCCGGTCGGCGATGCCGTTGACGTCGACGCGCCGGGCGACACGGGCGACGTCGACACGGTCGGCGACCCGGTTCACGTCGACGCGGTCGGCGACCCCGTTCACGTCGACGCGGTCGGCGATGCGGTCGACGTCGACGCGCTCCGCGACCCGGTTCACGTCGACGCGGGAGACGAGCTCATCGAGATCGAGCCGGTCGACGACGGCGGCGGACACGGTACGGACCACGGTGTCCACGGCGGCGGACACGGTACGGATCACGGCGTCGACGGCGCCGGTGAGCAACCCTCGCGCGTACCGCACCGGCCGCACCACGACGGCATCCACGGGGCCGAGGGCCCGCCACCCGGTCATTTTCCCAACAGACCAGGGCTCGTGACCCACGACATCATCCGTGGCGGGTGAGCGCCCTCAGGAGCCTTCAGGAGCCCGGGACCCTCAGGAGCCCTCAGGAGCCCTCAGGAGAACAGCGCCTCCAGATCGGGCTTCTTGTCGCCGAAGAGACCGTCTTCCTCCCCCAGCCGGGCCAGTTTCTCCAGGGAGGGCATGTCGACCTCGGCCGGCCAGTCGGGCAGCGTGAGCTTCTGCTGCACGTCTCCGCTGATCTTCGTATAGGAGCCGAGGACGCGGCGGGCCTCGTCCGGATGGCTGGAGGCATAGCGAAGTGACTCACGCATGGCGTCGGAAAAGTCCTTCACCAGCTCGGGGTTCTGCTTCTGCTGCCGGGTGGAGGTGAAGTAGGTCGCCACGGTGAGCTTCGGGTCCGTCTCGGCGAAGGGAGAGGCGATGACGCGGGCGCCCTGGGGCTTGGCGACGGTCATCGCGGGCTCGCCCATCCAGGCGGCGTCCACCCGCCCGCCGGCCAGCGCGGCCGGCATCTGGTCGAAGGGCATCTCCACGAACTCCACCTCGGAGGGATCACCGCCGTCCTGGCGCACCGACTCGCGCACGGTGGTGTCGCCGATGTTCTGGAGGGCGTTCACCGCGACCGTGTGCCCGGCGAGATCCGCGGCGGACTTGATGGAGCTGTCCTTCTTGACGGCGACGCCGGTGACGTCGCCGCCGATCTTCCCGTTGGACGCCGCCCCGTTGGCGACGGACTTCACGGGCACGCCCTTGACCTGGGCGATCATCAACGAGGTCGTATTGCTGAACCCGAGCTGGAACTGCCCGCTCACCACACCGGTGATGATCGCGGCACCCCCCTGCGCGCTGACCATCTCCAGCTCGATCCCCCGGTCCTCGAAGAACCCCTGCTTCTGCCCGAGATAGAGCGGAGCGACGTCGACGATGGGAATGATCCCGACCTTCACGCGGGTGGTGCCGCCGCCTCCGCCGGAGGACGAGGAGCCGGCCTCGCCGGAGCCGGACGACGCCCCGCACCCGGCGGTAGCGCTCGCCCCGACGACCGTGACGAACACCGCGAGAAGTCGAGCGAGTCGAGCGATACGTCCAAGGCTGAGTCTGTGCAGGGGCTGTAGGGCCTGCATGGGCTGCATGGCCTGCGTGGGCTGCATGGGCCGCTCCTGAGGGTCACGTGGCGCTCAGGTTGTGCACTTCGCTGACGGCGGTAATGTACCGGCCCACCTTCGCACTGTCAGTACTCCTGGCATGGGGCGGCGGCGGCGGCCGGTTCGGGCACGGTGTCCACCAGGCTCTCGGCCATCCGCCGAGCGGGTCCGGCGGTGACGTCCGCGACGGCGCGGAACACGCCTTGGGCGGACCGGGCGGGCCAGTCGCCGGGAAGATGCCGGAGAGGCAGCCGGGGATCGGTACGTATGACATCGAGCCACTCGGTAACGAGCCGCAGCCGGACCACGATCGCATCGCCGGCCCCCTCCCCTCGGCCGGCACAGGCACCCCACCGCTGCCCGAACCCGGTATACCGCGCGGCGATACCGTCCAGATCCCAGCTCTCCCGCACCATGGCCGCGATGTCGGTGGCGTCGGCCGCGCGGGCGTGGAAGACCTTGGCGTGCCCGGTGAGCCCGAGGCCGGCGAGGATGCCGCCGACCTCGATCTCACCCGGGGCGATCCACAGCCCGCTGTAGAGCGGCCCGAACCCGGACCAGAGCAGCCGCGAGCGCAGCGAGTGCCGCTGCCGCTGCCAGGCCTCGGGCAACGAGAACCCGAGCAGCGTCCAGGTCCCGTCCCAGTCCGCGTTGACGGCGTCCTCGTCCCAGATCCGCCGCCGCCCCTCGGCAAGCACCCGCCTGGCCTGCGCGGTCAGCCCGAAGTACACTCTCCGCCCCTGCCGCTGCCGCAGCAGCAGCCCCCGCTTCACCATCCGACTCAACGTGGACCGCACAGCCTGCTCCCCGACCCCGGCCCGCCCGAGCACATCGATGATGCTCCCGGAGTACACACAACGGTGGCCGGCGTCGAGCACGTGGTTGCCGAAGAAGGCGAGAACCAGGGACTGGGGCCGGTGTTGAGGCACCCGCGGCCCCACGGGGCGCGCCTGCGTGTCGGTCACACGGGCCAGCGTACGGCGACCCACGACAGCGTCAGCGGGCCAGCACTTTACATGCCAAAAGCAGCAAGTTATCCATGTTTGGACTGTGGACGACCGTACAAAATCTTGCGAGACCTGATCACTTCCTTCTGGATCGCTGTACGATCCCCTCCGGATAGTGCGCGATCGATCACAGCAATGGGATGGAGCACTATGGACGCAGACGGCCATGCGAAGCCGGGCCCCTCGCAGTCGGCAGCGACAGAGAGCAGGCTCCGGGTCGTACACGATTCGACTCATCTGCAAGCCCACCCCGTCACCGCTGCAGAGCTCAGACACAGGGCAGTACTGATCAAGGCCGCGGCGGTCCACGAGAACGACACCTTGCCTGCCGTGCAGACGGCACTGCCTTGGATGTCCGTATGGCGGGATCACCGCTCCTATCGCACCGGGGTCTGGCGTTGCGTCATCGACGGCTCCCTGCAGCAGCCCGAATACACCGCCTACCGGCAACGCGTCCTCGACTTCCACACGGACATGTCCCGGTACCTCCGCCCCCCGGAATTCACCGTCATCCGGTGTGCCGTCCCCGATTCCGGCGGCGGTGACAACCTGATCCTGCACATCGACGACATCATCGGTCGGCTGCGCGAACTCGGCCGCGGCGACATAGTGGACGTTCTCGCCGAGCAGCGGCCTCTGAGCATGGAAGACCGCCACTACAACGACGGCCTGACTCCGGCCGGTACACCGGTCCGGGCAGCCTTGGCCACGCCGGACGACGTGAACGTCCCGTGCCGGATCTTCGACCGCCACGGCGCCACGAAGGGCACCCATCTCGAACTCTCGGACGATGAGGAGAAACTCTTCGACGAATTCTTGAGGCAGTGCCACGGACAGGACGACCTCGCTGAGCGCATGCGTCTCGAACGCGGCGACATCCTCGTCTTCTCCAACTGGCGCATCATGCACGCCCGCATGGAATGTCTCGACTCCGGCAGGGTGACGGAGATCTGTATGGGAAACGAGATGACTCCTCCCCGGGAAGGCGAAGGATGAAGCCAGGCACTGACCGGTTCCCGCTCACGCAGGCGAACCTTAAGGACATGCTGTGGTTCGCCGAGGAAGGGCGCGCCGTACAGCGCCTCTACACCTCCGAACAGTGCGACGTGATTCTCGTCGGCTGGGAGGAAGGGCAGCAGAGCTCCTACCACGACCACGGCACCTCGGAGTCCGTCGTCCTGGTCGTCGAGGGTCACATCACTGCCGAGAGCGAAGGGCAGGAACGTGTCCTCGGGCCGTCCGAAACCCTCGTCACCCCGCAGGGGGCTCACCACCGGATGCGTAACGACGGGCCCGGACGCGCCGTCACCTTCCACGTCTACGCGCCGCCCATGCAGGGAGGAGTGTCGGCTCCGTACATAGACCACGCGTCCAGCAACGACTGACCGTTCCGGCTAGGAGTCCCGCCATGACCGTGCTCACCCAGCCCGTCGATCTGCGCGAGTTCTCGTATCAGGGCCAGCGTTACACGTATGAGCCCAACACGCTCCGGTTCTCCCCTGTGGGACGTTCGAACGAACGACTCGTCCGTCACTTCGAAGAAGCCGCCCGCCCCCGGACCGCCCCCCGGGAGCTACCCAAAGGCGGGATCAGCTTCATCACGCTGAACGTGGCTCACGATTGCAACATGGCGTGTCCCTACTGCTTCGCCAAGCAGGGTCTGTACGGCGGCCGGGCACGGAAGCTGATGGACGAGGCCGCCGCACGGAAGTCGGTGGACTGGCTGTTCCAGCAGGCCGGGGAGAAGCCCGAGGTCTACCTGCGCTTCCTCGGCGGCGAGCCGCTGATGAACGTCCCCATCATCCGCAAGGCGGCGGAATACGCGCAGGAGAAGGCGAGCCGCACCGGAAAACGCGTCTACATGAGCATCAACACCAACGGGACGCTCTTCAACGCGGAGATCAGGCAACTGCTGAAGGACCACCGGATGACGGTGTCCATCAGCATGGACGGCACCCGGGCCGCCCACAACACTTTCAGGGTCTTCCGCAACGGCAGAGGCACCTATGACGCCGTGGTACGCAACATCGGGAAGTTCCTGGACGTCGATCCCAACACGATGATCAACGCCACGCTCACGGCGAGCAATCTGGACGTCGACGAATACGCGGAGCTTTTCCGCAGTCTCGGTGTACAGCTCATCCGCTACGCCCTGGTCGGTACCTCGGTGCCCGAGATCGCAGTGGCCAAAGAGGAGAAGCTCGCACAGCTCATCGCCGCCTACGACCGGCTGGCCGAGACATACCGCGCGCAGCTCCTGCGGGGCGACGTGTGGTATCTCGCCGACTTCTACAAGTACTTCGGGAACTTCCGGAACCTGGAGAAGCGGCACAACCGCTGCGGAGCCGGCACCGCTTACGTGAACGTCGACGTGGACGGGAACGTCAACCTGTGCCACCGCTTCACGACGGACGGCACGCAGCGCATCGGCTCGGTGAACCGCAAGACGGTGGACGTTCCGCTGGGCATTCGCCGGCGGGAACAGGGCGATCCGACGTCGGCCTCGGTGCCGTCGGGCCCCGAGGTCTCCAAACTCACCGGTATGCCGGGAGTCAGGGCGCTCAAGCTCCTCGGCGAGGAGGAGAAGCCCAAGGCGCCTGGCGTGCCCGCCCACCTGCACAAGCAGCTCGACGGGACCCCCTTCTTCGAGCAGGTCGACTCCACAGCCGGTGTGCAGAACGCCAACGTCTGCGCCCGCTGTGACATCCGCTATGTATGCGGCGGATCGTGCTTCCACGACGGCGAGATCCTCTACGGCGACCTGTTCGGCGGCCCGGACGGTTTCAAGTGCGAGATCGACCGCCACCTGGCGAAGATCTCGATGTGGCTGCTCGACACCATCTTCGAGCACGACCCCTCCCTGCTCGACCGTCTGGATGACCTGCACCTGCGCTCCCAGCAGCACCACGCGGAGTAGCGGGGGCTCCCGGGCGGGAGCAGCACTCGAAACGCGCAAGCAGAGATGACGCTCAGGGGGCTGGGCGAACGCGGGCCAGCCCCCTGCTCTCTGCTGACCTCCAGCTCTGTTCCATTATCAAGGAGTGCAATGGCTCAACTGCGCGGTCACGACATAGCCATCTGGGGCTTGGGCCTCATCGGATACACACTCGCCGGCGAGCTGGCCCGTACGGGGCGCCGATGCATGGTCGTGGACATCGACGAGGAACGCGTCGACCGGCTCAACCGCGGAGAGATTCCCTTCTCGCACCTTCCGCGGCTGCCGGAGAGCTATGCCGAGGAGACACGCAGTGGCCGGCTCCGTGCCACGGCCGACGCGACGGATGTGCTCGGCGAGCAGTACTCGGTGCACATCCTGTGCATCCCCACCGAAGCTCAGGGGGAAGTGGACGGCGGCACACTGGCCGACGTTGCCGGACGCATCGCCCGGGAGGCGCGGGCCCGGCCGCTTCATGTCGTCATCGAGTCGACCATCGCCCCGGAATGGATCGACTCCGTGGTCCATCCAGCCTTTGCCGACGCGGGTCTGGCACACGGAACCGACTACCATCTCGGGGCCTCACCACGCCGTGACTGGCTCACCGAAGAGGGCCGCAACATGGCCTCGATCCCCAAGGTCATCGGCGGTGACAGCCCGGAGGCGACGGCCCTCATGAAGGAGCTGTACCAACCGATCTGCGGTGAACTCGTCGAGGCCCCGGATGCCAAGCACGCCGCGCTCGTGAAGATCGTCGAGAACTACTTCCGTTATCGCAGCATCCTCATCGCGAACGAACTCGGCACCATGCTCCCCAAGTACGACATGGCAGCCGTGCTCCGCATGGCCGCCACCAAATGGAACATGGAGCAGTACCACCCTTCCCTGGGCATCGGCGGTTATTGCGTACCGCTCGCCAAGGACTATCTGGCCGCCGAGCCAGGAGTAAACGGATTCGCCGAACAACTCGACGCCGCTGAGGACAAGTTGTTCGCGGAGATCAGAACAGCCCTGCGCCAGCACGGGCCACTCGGCAAGGTCGCGATCCTCGGCATCGCCTACGCACCCGAGATGAAGATCCACACACGCTCGCCCGGAGTCCGCCTGGCTCAAGAGCTCACCGACCAGGGGGCCGAGGTCCGGATTCACGACCCGCTCTACTCTCCCGCGGAGATCACCCGCATCACCGGCTGCGAACCGCTCGCCTTCCCCGACGGCCTGGCCGCGTGCGACAGCGTCATCCTCGTGACCCCTCACGCTCCCTATCGGGACATCGACCACGACAGCCTGCTGGAACTCCTCGGCGACGGGACCTGCATCGTCGACAATCTCGGGGCCTGGGCTCACCGGACGTTCCCCGGACGCCTCCACTACGCGGAAGTCGGTGGAGCCGGCTACTTCAATGGGGCGGTGCGGTCATGACGACCGACCTGACCGAGCACGCCCGCGCGTTCCTCACCCGGACCCCGCTCGATGAGATCCTCACGGCGACCGCCAAGGTCACGGCGATCGACCGCCGTTATCTGTCCATCACGCTCGGCGGCGAGACCCTTTCCATGCCGGTCGTGGCCGAGCGGATCGGCAAACTCAGGACACAGCCCGTGAGCGACTGGTCCGACGACGAGGTGAGGCTCGTCTGCGCCTTTTTCGCCATGGGGCGTGCGCACATTCGTGCGGAGCAGGTGGGGATCACGGCCGACCTGACTGCCGTCGACGCACAGTTGCGCGACATGCATCGTGGGTACCGGGCGCGGCTGGCGGAATTCGGTGAGGAACCTCAGCAGGCCACCGACGACCTGCTCACCTGGGAGATAGCGGACCAGCTCCCGGTCATGCGAGCCACCGTCGACCAGCACTTCATGCGCGTCCTGGAGATCGACGGCCGTTCGTGGCACCGAAGAGAACTGCTGCTCCCCCGCGCCACGCTCACCTTCACACAACTGGCCCCCGACCTCGCCAAGGCGCTGGCCGAACGTCATCCACGCATCGCCGAGTCCCACGGCGACAGCCTCGACACATATCTGCGACAGCTCACACTGGCCGAGTTGGACCAGCACGAAACGCCCATGGCACTCATCGAGCTTGTCATGGCACACGCCGCGGAGGACCCGCGCCATCCCTCCGATCACGCGACTCTGATGTGCCCCCGCGGCACCAACCTCGACCGCCCAGGCCTGCTCGGCAAAGAGGATTTCGGCATATTCGTGGCATTCCATCGCCGCTTCGTCCCGGATCCGGAGGCGGGCGTCGGGCATTACAGCGCGATCCGAAAGGCCATGTACGCCCACCACGCGGCGAAGAAAGCACGGGTGGCGAAGAAGGTGTACACCCAGAACGGTCAGTACACCGCCGCCGGCCTGGCGGATGATCTCGGCGCGAAGGGCATCTTCTTCAACGAGAATGCGCATCACCGGGGCCACGTCGTCGCAGGAGTCACCGCAGCCCTGCGTTCGCTCATGGACATCACCGTCAACGGCGGAGAAGGACGGCACGACGTCCGAGGGCTGACGGACTGGCGTATCTCACGAGCCAGCACCGCCGAGTCCGCTCACTACACCCTCGATGAATACCCTTCGTTCTATGCCTACGGCAACTGGCTGAAGACCATGGTCGAGACAGCTCTGGGGGCCGGGGCGGTTCTTCCGAAGATGATCGGCGAGTGGCGATGACGCCGGTCGCCATCGCCTTCACCGCGCATCCCGACGACGCCGAGATCGCTATGGGAGGGACCCTGGCCACGCTCGTGGCAGCGGGCTGGGAGGTCCACGTCGTCGTGTCCTCCGTCCCGAACCACCGAGACCGCCGGCTGGCCGAAGTGGACGCAGGCGCAGCAGTCCTCGGCACCAAGGCGCACGTGCTCGAACATCCAGGCACTTGGCAGGTCGAAGACTTACCCACGTACGCGCTCGTCAGGCGATTCGATGCGTTCGTGAAAGAGCTTGAGCCGGACAGGGTCTTTACCCACTGGAGCGGCGACACGCATCACGATCACGCACTGGTGGCACGAGCGACCGTATCGGCTCTCCGTAACAGCTCCGCCGATCTGTACATGGCCGAGCAGTCGAATCAGTACGCGCCTTCCCTGACCGCCTTCCCCGTGAACACCTACGTCGATGTGTCACGTCACTTCCGGCAGAAGCTGCAAGCAGTGGCCTGTCACGCGTCGCAGACGGCCGGGCCCACGTACGAGCATCACCTGCGCAGCCGGGGCCAGTACCACGGCGAGCGCATCGGCTGCGACTTCGCGGAGGCGTTCTCGTGCGTCATACAACGCCTGGAGAGTCGTTGAACGGCACGGAAGAAGCAGGTCGGAGGCGACCCAAGGTCGGACTGTCCACCACTGCGGCCGGGCTGACCACCGATCTCGGCGCACTGACCGCCCTCGGGCCGGACAGTATCGAGCTGTGCCGGTGCGGACACGGCGAATGGACCCGCGCGGCGGCCTGCATCAAGAGCTCACCTGTGCCCGTCGGCCTGCACTGCCCCGTCCCCTACGACGGCCGGCTGACGGAGTTCGAGGTCACGGGCCCCAGTGAACAAGGGCGGGAACAGGCTCTCCTCCTGGTGGAGCGCACCTTGCAGACAGCCTTCGACAGCTCTGCCGCGTACGTCGTGGTCCATTTCCCGACTCCCCACCCCCGCCCGCGGCCGGCGCCCCCGTCTCCTGGCACGGAACGCCCGCTCACAAGCGAGGTGATTCTCAGAGAGGGCGAAAGACTGGCGAAGTTGCAGGAACGCTATGGCGTGCCGATGTTCGTGGAGAACCTCAGCTATCACCCCGACTTCGGCTCAGCGGCTGACTATCGCGCACTGTTCGAGACCTACCCGGGCCTGCGCATGTGTCTCGACGTGGGCCACGCCCACACATCGATCCATTCGACCGACCTTTACGACTTCGTGGCACGGACCGGTGAGTTCGTGTCCTCCGTCCACCTTTACAACACCCGCCGGGAAGGCGCTCATGCCGGTGCGCACGATATCCCGCACCCGGATCGCCAACGCGGTGACGAGTGGATCGACCTGCCTAGGCTGCTGGGCACCCTGGCATCGGTCGCCCAACCCGACTATCTCGTATTGGAATACGTCTCGGAAGCCCTGAACCCCCTGTCCGCCATGGAAGCGCTGAACTGGGCGCGCGATCTCGGCAAGGAGCTGACATGGGGCTGACCAGCGGTCTCACGACTCTTGCTCTTCGGATTCGGGGCGCGAACATCGGTCATGGGGTGACCGTCGGCCCCGGCTGCCGCATCGAGGCCCAGCACATCGAGATCGGCGACAACGTGCGCATAGGCCAGGACGTACGGCTGAAAGCTGAACGGCTCGTCATCGAGTCGGATACCTACATCGGAGACGGCTGCCGCATTCAAGGACAGATGGTTCACCTCGGATACAACTGCGTTGTGTTCCCACAGGCGACGCTGTGGAGTCTCACGCATCTGCGGCTGGGAGACCATTCGAAAGTCAGCCGCGAGGCAGTACTGAAAGCCGGGAGTTTCAGCACCGGGAGCGAGTTCTGGGTGAACCGTCGAGCGGAGATCGGCGGGGGCGGATGGCGTAAAGGAGAGGGCTGCTTCCAGGCCGGTGATCGCTGCCACATCGGCCGCAATACGCACATCAACACGGCCGAGGCGGTCACACTCGGGGACGACACGGCTGTCGGCATGGACTGCACGATCGCGACTCACGCTCACTGGCAGCCGGTGGACGACGGCTTCATGTCTACTCGGGGTCCGGTCGCTCTCGGCGCCAATGTAGCGGTCTACAGCAGATCCATTGTGTCTCCCGGGGTCACGATCGCGGACGGCGGGACGGTTGCCGGCGGATCGGTCGTGACACACGACGTCCCCGAAAGAGGTCTGGTCGGCGGTGCACCGTCTCGCCTCATACGTATCCAGGACAGACCTTCCTCACCGGCGCGCCTGCGGATACAGGCCGTGCAAGCCTTCGTCCGCGAGCGGTGGCCGGACGCTCATCCCGGGGCAGACGGCGCCGGCCACTACCGACTGCGCGCTCCGAACGCCGTATGCGACCTGGACCTGAACGAGGACCAGGTTCTCTCGCTCGTGTCGCGACAGCCGGAAACCGTACGAACCTGCTGGTTCGACTTCGAGAAACGCGTGCTCTCGGGCGAACGGAGTGACCTGTCCGAAGCACTCCGGAATCATCTTTTCTCCTATGGCATTCGCTTCCGCTACGCCGGTTACCGGCGAAGCCTGTTGAGTTACGAAGGTTTGACAGCATCCGGTCTGGAGGACTGAGCAATGTCAGTGCGCGTCAGGGTCGGACCGAGCCTGAAGCGACCGCTCTCTGTCGGCGCGCTCCGCCTCGCCCTGTTCAACTACGCGTTCGCCGAGGCCAACAGCGGCGCATTCATCATCCGTATCGAGGACACGGACCGCACCCGTCTCGACGCACGGCTGCTGGACGACCTCTACGCGATGCTCGACTGGACTGGAATCCAATACCACGAAGGAGGGGAGAAGGGCGGCAACCACGGTCCCTACATCCAGTCGGAACGAGCATCCGTCTACCGGGCTCACGCACATCGGCTGGTGAAGGCCGGCAGGGCGTACTTCTGCTTCTGTTCCGCGAAGCAGCTTGAGGAGATCCGTGCGAAGGAGCGCACCGCCCACCGCCCTTCTCGCTATGACGGACGATGCTTCCGCCTCTCCCCCGAGCAATCCTGGAAGCGGGTGGACGGGGGCGAGAAGCATGTCGTGCGCATGCGTGTGCCACGCGAGAATCACGATAGCGATCTCGCGGTGCACGATGCGTTACGCGGCACGATCAATATCCGGCTGTCCACGCTGGACGACCAGATACTCATCAAGAGTGATGGAATGCCCACCTATCACTTCTCGTCTGTAGTGGACGACCATCTGATGGACATCACTCATGTGATACGCGCCGACGTGTGGCTCGTCAATACACCCAAGCACCTCCTCCTCTACGAGTGGTTCGGATGGGATCCTCCTCAGTTCGTTCATGTGCCGCCCCTGTCCGGCGGAATCTACGGGACTGCTGTACGGCACCTCAAAGACGCCGGGTTCCTGCCCGATGCAGTGGTCAACTTCGCCGGAATGATGGGATGGCGGCAGCACGCGGACCAGGAGTTGTTCTCTCTCCGCGACATGACCACCTCGTTCCGCCTGGATCAGCTACGACCGTCGTGCGGTGGCGCTGATCCTGCCCGGCTGCGGTGGCTCGGCGCGCAGCACATCCGGCGACGCCCCGTCTCGCAACTGGCAGAGGATGTCCGCCCGTTCCTGGACACGACGGCGGTGCCGGATTCCAGCACGAAGTCCCGGCAGCGGGCGGCCCGGCTGCTCCGCCATCATGCGGCGACGCTCGAAGACCTCGCGGATCAGTTCAGCAGGGCTTATCTGCCCGCCCGGCCGACACCCGAAGACCTACTGCAAGTGAAGCCGCACAACGAGGCTCTCCTGTCCGTGGTCACCGCTCTCGGATCGCTCGACGACGCGACGGATGCCGGCATAAGGCACACGATCGAGAGCTTCTGCCGCGATCACGGGGTACCTCTTGGATCACTGCTCCGTGCACTACGGTTCGCTCTCTTCTCCTCCCAATCCAATCCGGACATCTACGCAATGATCGAACTGATCGGAGTCGAAGAGGCCGCGCGTAGGGTCGCTGACGTCTCAAGGCTCCTGGCCGAGCAGTCCCCTTGCGGTACGAGGGAGGACGACCATGTTTGACGCGACATTTCGGCAGCGTACCGTTCCGCAGTTCAGCAGCCGGAAATGGCGTTACAGCCGGGCGGCGAATCTGCTGGCACGCCGACGGAACACCATCGGTGCCCGACTCATCACCAGAGCGGCGCACGCGTGGATCGACGCCACACAGAATGTCCAGTTCGACATCACGACCGACGGAGAGATGGAGATGCTCCGGCAGCTACGACATGCCGATGTCTCCACGGTCTTCGACGTCGGTGCGAACATCGGCGGATGGGCGGCCACCGCAGCACGCACGTTGTGCAGGCCCCATGTGCATTGCTTCGAACTCGACGCCGAGAACAGAGTCCTCCTGGAGAGGCACGTCGCCAAGCTCGACGGCCGCTTCACTGTCGCCCCCCGCGGACTGGACCGTGAGCGAGGAACCGTCTCCTACGACTTCTATCCGGAAGAGACCGCACTCACGTCCATACTCCGTATCCCGCACAGCTCCCCCGCCGAGCGACGCCAGGCCGACGTGATGACCGGAGACGAGTACATGGAAAACAACAGAATCGACAGGGTGGACCTGCTCAAGGTGGATGTCGAAGGAACCGAAGGACGGGTCCTTGAGGGGTTCTCCCAGACGCTGCGCGAGGAGAGAGTGAGAGTCGTCCAGTTCGAATACGGGCTCGCCAACGTAGTCGCCCGCTGCCTGCTGGCCGACATGTACCGCCTGCTGGAGGAGGCCGGCTTCTCCGTCGGAAGGCTCTTTCCGGACGGAGTCGACTTCCGTCCCTACGAATTGACGGCAGAGACGTTCCGCGGCGGCAACTTCGTCGCAGTCCACGCCAACGAGGTTCGGCTCGCCCAGCAGTTGGCCGCGACAGGCAAGAGGTGACAGCAGCTCATGACTGAACTGTTCACGGACGCTCCGTCCTATCCCATGAGGCGGACCCATCCCCTGGCTCCCCCTCCGGCCCTCGACGAGTTGCGCCACCATCGCCCTGTCTGCCCCGTCACCCTGTGGAACGGACAACACGCCTGGCTGGTCACCCGCAACTCCGACGTGCGAAAGGTACTCGGCGATCCCCGGGTCAGTGCCGACCCGCACAGCCCGGGATACCCGTCTTTGAGCAAAGGACGTTCCGAGGCACCCGACCGGGCCGGCTCCTTCAACCACCTTGATCCACCACAGCACGACGTCTTCCGGAACATGCTGAGCGGTGAATTCACCGTACGGGCGATCAGCCGAATGAGCCCGCTCGTTCAGCACATCGTCGACAACGTGATCAGTTCCATGCTGGCCGGTCCCCGGCCGGTGGACCTGGTCACTGCATTCGCACTGCCCGTCCCCTCCCAAGTCATCTGCGCCATTCTCGGGGTCCCGTACGAAGACCACGCTTTTTTCGAGAGCCGCACGGCCACCCGCATGGATCTGGGCGCCTCGCCGGCGACGGTCCGCAGCGCCAATGAGGAGATACTGAGCTACCTCCATGAGTTGGTGGCCCGAAAGACCCGCCATCCGCAGGACGACTTGCTCAGCAGACTGGCTGTCCGCCACGTGCTCAGCGGATCTCTCACGCACGAGGCTCTTGTCGACATGGCCCGTCTGCTCCTTGTCAACGGCTACGAAACCACCGCCAACATGTTGTCGCTCAGCGTTCTCGCTCTTCTGCAGGCGCCCGAGCAAATGGCCGAACTCACCCGTGATCCCTCAGCACAGGCCGTCAAGAACGCCGTCGAGGAACTTCTGCGGCACCAGACGATCGTCCACATCGCTCCGACCCGTGCTGTGCTCAGTGACATCGAGGTCGGTGGGCAGACCATCAAGGCCGGCGAGGGCGTGATCACGTCACTTGCGTCAGCCAATCAGGACGACGACGTTTTCGAGGACCCGCAAACACTCGACATCAGCAGAGACGCACGCTGGCATCTGGCTTTCGGCCATGGCATACACCATTGTCTCGGTCACCCGCTGGCCCGGCTGGAGCTCCAGACAGCCCTGGGCACGCTGCTTCGCCGAATCCCCGCTCTGCGTCTGGCGGTTCCCCTCTCCGACGTACCGTTCAAGCATGACGGAGGCCTGTACGGCGTCCATCGTCTACCCGTCTCCTGGTGAAGGCGGTGCGTGCGATGCACCTGGCGGCGGACAGGCGGCGCTGTATCGGCTCAGGGCAGTGCGCCCTGCTCGTGCCCGCAGTCTTCGAGCAGCAGGATTCCGACGGCCGGGTACGCATCCATGCCGACCACGTGCCCGACGCGTCCTCCGACGACCTGCACGCGGCGGTTCAGATGTGCCCGGTCCAGGCTCTCAGGCTGGAGGCCTGAGGACATGACTCACCTCGCAGGGAGTGCACTCTGGTGACCACCGTCCACTTCCGGCTTCTGGATCCTGTCCCGGCGGATGTGCGAGAGGCACTTCGCAAACACCTGTACTGGGTGGCTCCGGACATCACCCATGTCAGCATCACCGGCTCCGTTCCACCCGAAGTCACCGTGACATACCAGGGTGCGCTTCCCGCGGCGGAGCTGGAAACAGCGCTACGGCGGGCCGCGGCCGACATGGTGGCCGGGGCCTCGGATTTCTCCACTGAAATGGTGGCAAGCAGCAATGTCACCCTGGAGAAGCCGGCCCTCACCGATCCCTTTCCCGACTTGGTGGACCGGCGCTGGGTACGGCAGGAGACACCGGGAGCATTCGCGTACAGCGGGGTCATGGCCGATGCGATCGAAGCCCTCGACCGCGTCCTGCGCCGCCGCATGCTGGCCCTCGGCGCCTCCGCTGTCCGCCTGCCCTCGCTGGTCTCCCCCGCGACTCTGCTGACCGCCGGAACCCTCCCCGGAGGCGCGGCAACCTCGAACTACGTCTTCCACCTCCAGGAGGGCCTTTCCACCCCCGGTCGGCTGGAAGCTGTGTGCGACGGATCCAAGCCCGAGGGAATCCTGGACCTGCGGACCGTGCCGAACAGCAGCGCCAGTCCCGAGGCCGTGCTGACGTCTGCGGTCTGCCAGCCCTTCTATCCCGTCCTCGCCGGAACCACGCTCGAAGAACCCGTAGTGGTCACTGGCCAGGCACCTTGCTACCGGTACGAAAGTGGTGCCACAGAGGGACTTCGCCGGCTCCGGGAGTTCACCGTACGGGAGTTGGTGTACGTGGGCTCGGAGGAGGAGGTGCTCAGAACTCGGGACGGGTTGGTGAAGAACGCCGCCCGCCTGCTGGAAGAGCTTCTGACTCTCGGTGAGATCCGCACGGCATCCGACCCGTTCTTCATGGACACCTTCGCCAGGATGCGCATGTACCAGTTGGCGTTCAAGGTCAAACACGAATACGTGGCCGTTCTGCCTTTCGACGGATCCGAGGTGGCGATCGGATCGATCAATTACCACGGTGACCACTTCGGACGCGCATGGCGGATCCGTACCGCGAACGGAGAGTTCGCTCACAGCTGTTGCATGGGGTTCGGACTCGAACGCTGGGCCTACACGGTCTTCTCCCAACATGGCCTGGACCCGTACCGGTGGCCGGCCGAGCTGCGCAGGATGATGGAGGACTCTCGTGACCAGTGAGGCGCTCGCGTCCATCACCAGCGACCAGATACTGACCACGTTCCGCAAGGTGGGTGTACGGACGGGGGACACCGTCTACGTCGCCTCGTCACTCGCCGGATTCGCGCTGCTCGACAGCCCCGTCGAAACGGTGACGACGGCGTTGCGTGCCGCGGTGGGTGCCGACGGTACCCTCGTCATGCCGAGTTTCCACCCGGGGTTCCGTTACGCCGGGTTCTTCGACCGGGAGCTGACTCCCTCGAAGTCCGGAATTCTCTCCGAGGCATTTCGACAAGCTCCCGGCACCCGTCGGACCTGGGACCCTCCGTACAATCCGGTATGCGTGCAGGGACGAGCGGCCGATGCCATCGCCCGGATCACCTCGCCCACAGCGTTCGGCCCCAGATCGGTCTTCGACCACCTCATCGACATCGATGCGACCGTGCTGCTCATCGGCTGCAGCTTCCATGACGGTGTGGCCCACGTGCACTGGCTCGAGGAGCGACACGACGTCCCGTACCGGTCGTGGCAGCGTTTTACCGGGGATGTGGTCGTCGACGGCGAATGCATGGAACGCAGTTGGCGCTGCCATGTACGTCGCCCAGGGGTGGAACTGCACGCGGGGGTGGTCGGCGAAGTCCTCGAGAGCAGCGGTGTGGTCTTCGAAGAGTCCATCGGGCTGACCCGGATCGCCGCGTTCTCCCTGCAGAATTTCGTGAAGGTCCTCGATCCGTGGTTCGCGAGGAACAAGGACGCGATGGTGCTATGAACACGTCCGACGGCCTTACGGAATCCGTCCGAGAGATCGTGGCCGCGACTCTCGGCAGGCAGCAGGCTGATATCACCGCCGATTCCGGTCTGTCGGCCGGCAGTTGGTCTTCGCTGCAGCACCTGGGCATTCTTCTTGCCCTGTCGCAGCGGTTCGGTTTCGACCTCTCGCCACGGCTTGTGCACGACCTCACGACGGTCAGGGCCATGGCCGAATATCTGGGGGAACGCGAACGCACCGGCAGCGTGACACATACCGATACAGGAGGAGATTCATGAAGGAGATACTGGAGCAGCTCAGCCAGGTACTCGACGGACCGAACGTCGCGGTCCTTGCGACGGTACGGCCGGACGGCAAGCCGCAGCAGTTCGTGGTGTGGGCCGAGATGTCCGGCAGCGATGTGCTGATGTCCACCACCAAGGGACGCCCCAAATACCGCAATATCGAGCACAATCCCGTGGCCGCGCTCGTCGTCCATCCCGCGGGAGACCCCTACAGCAGCGTCAGGGTCCGCGGCATCACCAGCATCACGTCCGAGGGCGCCGCAGAGACGATCGAGCGGCTGAGCCAGCACTACAAAGGCACGTCGTGGGTGGAACCGGCTGATGTCGGCGAGCGCGTCACGGTCAGGCTCAGTGCCCTGGAGCCGGGTGACGACTGATCAGCGGTTGCGACGAGGCGTGCTGTCGGCCAACGGAAACGTCGACCGGCAGCACGCCCTGCGTTCTTCGCCCTGCGGACGGGTCAGCCGTCGAGCTGCTCCAACGCGGCCGCCAGCCGCGCCAGCGCGCGATCACGTCCCAGGACCTCAAGTGATTCGAAGAGCGGCAGACCGACGGTCCTGCCCGTGACGGCTACACGGACGGGAGCCTGTACCTTGCCCAGCTTCAGGCCACGCTCGGCACCGACCTGCTCAAGAGCGGCCTTCAAGGCGTCTGCCTGCCATTCGGCGTTCTCGTAGGCCGAGATCGTGGCCCGCAGTACATCGGCCGCGCCTTCCTTCATCGCCTTGTTCCACGATTTCTCGTCGAACACGGGCTTGTCCAGGAAGAGGAAGTCGACGTACTCGACGATTTCGCTGAGCAGGGTGAGCCGAGTCTGCGCCAGCTCGGCCACCTTGGCGAAGGCCGTCTCGTCGTAGGCGGAAGGCTCCCAGGGAACGTTCCCTCCTGTCAGCCAGGGGCGGCACGCCTCGATGAACTCCGGCACGGACAGGGCCCGCATGTACTCGCCGTTGAAGGCCCTCAGCTTCTTCACGTCGAAGAAGGCGGGGGCGGGGTTGACGTCTTCCAGGCGGAACTCCTCCTCGAAGACGGACCACGGGACGATCTCCCGGTTGTCCGACGGCGCCCACCCCAGGAGCATGAGGTAATTGCGCATGGCTTCGGACAGGTAACCCTCGTCGCGGAAGTCCTCCAGGGCCACTCGATCACGCCGCTTGGAGAGCTTCTGCCGCTTCTCATTGACGAGAATCGGGGCGTGGGCCCAGGTAGGCGGGGTCTTCCCGAGCGCCTCCCACAGCAGCTGCTGCTTCGGGGTGTTCGAGAGGTGCTCTTCGGCCCGGATGACGAGGTTGATGCCCATCGTCATGTCGTCCACCACGTTGGCGAGAAGGAAGACCGACGAGCCGTCACCGCGAGCGATCACGAAGTCTTCCATGAGCGCGTTGTCGAACTCGGGCTTTCCGCGAACCACGTCCGTAACGGTCGTGACCCCCTCGTCCGGGGTGCGGAAACGGACGGCCCGGCCCTCCGCGCGCTCCAGACCACGGTCCCTGCAGTAGCCGTCGTATCCGAGCCGCTGGTCGACATTGCTCGCCGCGTGCCGTGCGATGACGTCGTCGCGAGTGCAGTCGCAGTAGTACGCCTTGCCCTCGGCGAGGAGCTTGTCGATGGCCACCTGATGGTGATGGGCGTACTCGGACTGGAACAGCGGGCCCTCGTATTCGTCCGGCCCGACACCGAGCCACGCCATGGCGTCGAGAATGCCCTGGGTCCACTCGGGTCGGCTACGAGCGGCGTCGGTGTCCTCGATACGGAGCACCATGACGCCGCCGGACTGTCGCGCCACAATCCAGTTCAGCAGCAGCGAACGAGCGTTCCCGACGTGGAACATTCCGGTGGGTGAAGGCGCAAAACGGACGCGCACGGCAGAGTCAATCACGCCCCGAGTCTACCTCCAGCGTTCGCGGCGCTTCGCCGCCGGAAATGTCCGCAGAGGGGGGCCGGCAGGACCGCCCGAGACCCCTCGGCCGGGATCTTGGGTTCGCTCCGCACCTGCAGTACGGTCCCGGGCATGACAAGCGACCCCGAGGCGCGGGCCGTGCCGAGCCCGACCCGCAGCCTCGCATGGGACCTCCTGCCGACAGGTGTGGACTCCCGCCTCCGCAGCCTTCATGCCGTCGACGCCCGCATTGCCTGGGCGGCGGGAGCACACGGGACGGTGCTGCGCACTGTCGACCATGGACGTACATGGCGACTCGTCGGTCCGAAAGGCGCTGACGGTCTCCAGTTCCGTAGCATCCAGGCGTTCGACGCCGATTACGCGGTGGTGATGTCGTTCGGCGCCTCGGACGCCGCCCGGATCCTGGTCACCACGGATGGAGGCGAGCACTGGACCGAGACCTTCCGCAACACCGACCCCCACGCGTTCTACGACTGCATGACGTTCCACGACCGGCTGACCGGTCTCGCCGTCGCAGACCCCGTGGACGGGAGATTCCGGGTTCTCGGCACCTCGGACGGCGGGCGAAACTGGTCGGTGGTCGATCCGTCAGGTATGCCCCCGGCGCTCGAGGGCGAAGCGGCTTTCGCGGCCAGCGGCACCTGCCTGGTCGCACGCGACGGGAAGTACTGGTTCGCCACGGGCAGCGCCGAACGCGCCAGGGTCTTCCGCTCCGGCGATCTCGGGCGCACCTGGACCGTGGCGAACACCCCTGTACGTACCGTGCGGGACGCCGGCATTTTCGCCCTCGCGTTCCGCAACGCCACCGAAGGCATCGCGGTGGGCGGGGACTACACCGACCAGAACCGTCCGGGACAACTGCTGGCCGTCACCCGCGATGCCGGAGCGACCTGGCGGCTCTGCGAGGAGCAGCCGCCGGCCGCCTACCGCTCGGGCGCCAGGTGGACGGGGCGCGAGTTCATAGCGGTGGGCCCTTCCGGCAGTGATGCGTCCTTCGACGGTGGACTGACCTGGGTGCCGTTCGACACCACCGGCCTGGACACCGTGAGCACGGGGACGGACAACTCGTGCTGGGCCGCCGGCGAACACGGCCGGGTCGCCAGACTGGTGTCGCCGCGAACATGAGCTTCGGGTCACCTGACACCGTCCGGGACACAGGGCCGCCGTCGCGGGCCGGAGGTCCTGTCTCAGGTCGCCGGCAGGCCGCGGGCAGCGGCAGACGAGTCGGGCTGTACGCCGGGTTCTGTCGCCCGGGCGCCTCGCGGCGGCCGGGGAGACGGCCATCCATCTAGGGCCGGCGTTGCCGCCGGCCTCGTGCGGTCTACCCGCGGACTCGGGCGGGCAGCCCTCGGTCGTCCGCGCAGAGCACCTTTTACAGCGCTCCTTTTGACCTTGCTCCGGGTGGGGTTTACCTAGCCGCCTGAGTCACCTCAGGCGCTGGTGGTCTCTTACACCACCGTTTCACCCTTACCGGGAGCCGTGATCCTTGCGGATACGGTTCCCGGCGGTTTGTTTTCTGTGGCACTGTCCCGCGGGTCACCCCGGGTGGCCGTTAGCCACCACCCTGCCCTGTGGAGCCCGGACGTTCCTCGGGAGGGTCCGAAGATCCTCACGCGGCCGTCCGCCCGGCTCGTCTGCCGTGCCGACCATGGTACCGGGCGATCAGATGAACTCCGACGTGTCCAGGTCGAAGGCGAAGGGTTCGGGGAGGACGAGCGGCTTGCCGAAGGGCAGGGTGCAGTGCTGGCGGTAGTCGTCCTTCTCCGGGTCGCTGAACAACGTGATCGACGAGGACTCGCGGTCTACGAGGAGGTACAAGGGGATGCCACCGCGGGCGTAGCAGCGGCGTTTGGTCTCGCGGTCCGCCTGGGGTTTGGTGGAGGTGACCTCCACGACCATGGCGACGCCCTCGCAGGGCATCCAGGGATCGGCTCCCCAGTAGAGCCCCAGTTCCGTGGGGGCGAACGTGCCGTCCGGGATCGCGTAGTTCTTGGAGCAGGCCCCACCACTTCGCAGTTGCAGGCCTTTGTTCCCGGAGAAGTCCATGTCGGTCCGGGACCGCCTGACCATCTGCTTCATGATCAAATTAATGTATCCCTCGTGATCCCCGTCCGGCGGCGGCGTCACAACGATCTCCCCCTCGATCAGCTCCGCCCGGAAACCCTCCGGGGTGTCCAGGGCAAGGAAGCCCTCCAGCAGGACGTCTTCCTGCGCAGTGAGCGGCTCGTGGGCCATGGCAGTCATGTCACGCCCCTCCTTCTGTCGCTCGCCAGACTGGGACATCGGGAGATCACCTGTCCGTGAGGTAGGGATTCGTTCCTTCGATCGTGGCACATGGCCCAGGCCGTTGTCAGAGCTTGCCCGACGTGCCGCGCCACCGCTTGACCCTGCCGCAGCGTCAACGTTTCTACTGGTCGTATGCGGATCGGAGAGCTGGCCGCGGCCGTCGGCGTCACCACGCGGACCGTCCGGCACTACCACCATCTCGGGCTGCTGCCCGAACCCGCGCGGCGGCCCAACGGCTACCGCGTCTACGGGCTGCGGCACGCCGTCGTACTGGCCCGGATCCGGCGGCTGACCGAGCTGGGGCTCGGGCTCACCGAGGTGCGGGACGTGCTCGCGGACGA
This sequence comes from Streptomyces sp. NPDC059785, assembly GCF_042732375.1. NCBI lineage: Bacteria > Bacillati > Actinomycetota > Actinomycetes > Kitasatosporales > Streptomycetaceae > Streptomyces > Streptomyces sp. NPDC059785. Next base: position 24,877 of record NZ_JBHWHV010000037.1, on the reverse strand, counting down.
CGCCGGGCGGGACCTCGCCGAGGTGCTCGCGGAGCTGGACGAGGACCTGGCCCGGCAGGAGGCGGCGATCCGGGAGCGGCGGCGGCGGCTGCGCACCCTGCTGGACGCCGGTGAGCTGCCGCCCGAGGGCCCGGTGTCGCCGGAACTCGCCGCCGTCTTCGGTGAGCTGCCCGCGTATCCCGGTTCCGCGATGGCCGCCAAGGACCGCGAGGTGATCGCCCTGATGGAGACGGCCGCGGCTCCGGAGGAGCGGGAGCGGATGCTGGCCGCGCTGCGGGCCGCCGCGGACGTGCCCGGCGCCCCGGAGCGTGCGCACCAGGCGTACGCGCTGCTCGACGCGCTGGCCGACGCCGACCCCGGCGACCCTCGCGTGGAGGAGGCCGCCCAGGTCCTCGCCGGCTGTCTGCCGGACGAGGCGCTGGAAGGGATGGGCATCGCCCGGATGGATCCCGAGGGACCGGGGGGCTCGGACCCGGGCGGCGAGGGCAGCTTCCTGCGCGCCCTCCTCGACGACTTCTCGCCCGCCCAGGCCGCCGCCGTCAGCCGCACCATCGAGCTGCTCGTGGAGCGCACCCGATGACGGCCCTTTCGAAGAAAACGCCAGGACCGGTGCGTACCGTGGTGCGGCTCATGGGGCACGAGTTGCGGCTGCTCGCGAGTATCGGGCTGTGGGTGGCCCGGCGTACGCACGGGGTCCGGGGCGGGCAGGGCTTCGGGTACGCCCGGGGGCAGGGCGCGGTGATGTTCGGCTTCGGATTCGTGTGCGCGCTGGAGAGCGCCTGCATGGCGGTACTGCTGCGCAACCATCCCGCCGTGCACCGGGTGGTCCTCGCCCTCGACGTCTACACGCTGCTCATGATCGTCGGCATCCACGCCGCCTCCGTGACCCGCCCGCACGTCCTGTCGGACTCGACACTGCGGATCCGCCGGGCCGGCCACGTCGACCTGCGCATACCGCTGGACTCCGTCGTCGCCGTCCGCCGCGAGCTGCGCAGCGCCCACGAGCCGCGCAACGGCGAGCTCTCCCTCGTCGTCAACGCTCAGACCACCGTCACCCTTGAACTCGACCGGCCCGTGCGGCACCTCTCCTTCCTGGGCCGCCCCCGCGACGTACGCGTCATCCGGTTCCACGCCGACGATCCCGACGCCCTCGTACGGGCGGTCAGGGCGGCAGCCAACGGTGCGGCCACCGGTGCCTCCGCCAATACGGCCACCGATGCGGCCACCGATTCCGGGCTCACTCGCACCCCTTAGGCTGGCGCGGGGCCATTCGTCGTGAGGAGAACCGAACCGTGCTCGTCCTGCTGCCGCCTTCCGAGGGAAAGGCACCGTCCGGCCGCGGAGCCGCCCTCGACCTGGACTCCCTGCCACTGCCCGCGCTGCGCGACGCGCGGCGCGCGGCCGTCGAGGAGCTGGTCGCCCTGTGCGCCGGTGACGAGGAGAAGGCGCGCGACGTCCTCGGTCTGAGCGAGGGCCTGCGCGGCGAGGTCGCCAAGAACGCGGAGCTGCTGACCGCGGGCACCCGTCCCGCCGGGGAGATCTACACCGGCGTGCTGTACGACGCGCTCGACCTGGCCTCCCTGGACGCCGCCGCCAAGCGCCGCGCCGGGCGTTCGCTGCTCGTCTTCTCGGGGCTGTGGGGCGTGGTCCGGGTGACCGACCGGATCCCGTCGTACCGCTGCTCGATGGGGGTGAAGCTGCCGGGGCTCGGGGCGCTGGGCGCGTACTGGCGGACCCCGATGGCGGCGGCCATGCCCGAGGCCGCCGGTACGGGGCTCGTACTCGACCTGCGGTCCTCCGCCTACACCGCCGCCTGGAAGCCGAAGGGCGAGGTCGCCGCGCGGACCGCGACGGTACGGGTGCTGCACTCGCAGCTCGTCGACGGGGTCGAGAAGCGTTCCGTCGTCAGCCACTTCAACAAGGCCACCAAGGGCCGGATCGTGCGGAGCCTGCTCACCTCGGGTGCCGCGCCGGAGGATCCGGCCGAGCTGGTCGAGGCGCTGCGGGAGCTGGGGTACGTGGTGGAGGCGGCGGCCCCCGAGAAGGCCGGCCGGACATGGAATCTCGACGTGGTGGTCTCCGAGATTCACTGATTCATCGACCCGGTGAATCCGACGGATCAACGACCTCATTGCAGCATGCGCAATGGGCTTTGCGCATGCTGTCCGCCGTGGGCAGGATGAGGCCATGACCTCGCCGCTGCCCTCGACACCTCCTGCTTCGTCTCCGGCGCACGCGCACGCCGTCTCCGTGCTCGATCTCGCGCCCGTCGTCCCCGTCGTCGTCATCGACGACGCCGCCGACGCCGTACCGCTCGCGCGGGCGCTCGTCGCCGGCGGGCTGCCCGCGATCGAGGTGACGCTGCGGACGGCCGCCGCGCCGGCCGCGATCCGTGCGATCGCGGAGAAGGTGCCGGACGCGGTGGTCGGCGCGGGTACCGTCCTCTCCCCCGCCCAGGTCGCCGAGTCCGTCGCCGCGGGCGCCCGCTTCCTGGTCAGCCCCGGCTGGACGGACGTGCTGCTCGACGCGATGCGGGCGTCCGGGGTGCCGTTCCTGCCGGGGGTGTCCACCACGTCGGAGGTCGTCGCGCTGCTGGAGCGCGGGGTGCGCGAGATGAAGTTCTTCCCTGCCGAGGCGGCGGGCGGCACGGCGTATCTGAAGTCCCTCGCCGGGCCGCTCCCGCAGGCCCGGTTCTGCCCGACGGGCGGGATCGGGCCCGCGTCCGCGCCGGACTACCTCGCACTGCCCAACGTCGGCTGTGTGGGCGGGAGTTGGATGCTGCCGGCCGACGCGGTGGCCGGCCGCGACTGGGCGCGGGTGGAGTCGCTGGCCCGGGAGGCGGCGGCGCTCCGCCGGTGAGCCGGTCGGGCCACGGGATTCAGCGCAGGTGCGAGGTGTCGTTCAGCAGGCGCAGCGTGGCGTTCCCGTCCGCGTAGTACGCGATCGCCGACAGTGAGGCCGCCGACAGTTCCATCCGGAACAGGGACTCGGACGGGGCGCCCAGGGCCAGTCGTACGAGAGTCTTGATCGGGGTCACGTGCGAGACGAGCAGGACGGTGCGGCCGGCGTACTCGGTGGCCAGGTCGGACCGGGCCGCGGCGACCCGCCGGGTGACGTCGTCGAAGCTCTCGCCGCCGCCGGTCGGTGCCGCGTCCGCCGAGGCCAGCCAGGCGTCCAGGTCGTCGGGGTGGCGCTCGCGGACCTCCGCGAAGGTCAGGCCCTCCCACGCGCCGAAGTCCGTCTCGCGCAGCCGGTCCTCGACCGCCACCTCCAGGCCCAGGCGGGCGGCGACGACGGCGGCCGTCTGCCGGCACCGGGCGAGCGGCGACGACACGATCGCCCGTACGGTGCCGCGGGCGGCGAGCGCGGCGGCGACCCGCCCGGCCTGCGCCCGCCCGGCCTCCGACAGCCCGGGATCGTCCCCGCCGCTGCCGGAGAACCGCTTCTGCGGCGTCAACGGCGTCTCACCGTGCCGCAGCAGTACGAAGGTGGCGGGCGCGCCCATGTCGGCGGGCGGGGCGCCGGCGGTGGCCACGTTGCGCGCGGCGCGCAGATCGGCGGCCGTGACACGGGCGTCGGACACGGCACGCTCGCCGACGGACGCCGCGCGAGCATCGGACCCGGACGTGACGCAGGCGTCGGACACGGCACGCTCGCCGACAGACGCGGCGCGAGCATCGGACCCGGACGTGGCGCAGGCGTCGGACACGGCACGCTCGCCGACAGACGCGGCGCGAGCATCGGACACGGACGTGGCGCAGGCGTCGGACACGGCACGCTCGCCGACGGACGTGACGGAGGCATCGGCGGGCGTCACGCGAGCATCGGCGGGCGTGCCGCGTGCCCCAGCCGTCGGGGCCGCGAGTGCCGCCAGTGCCGCCCGTGCCTTCGCCGCGCCCGCCGCCGCATCCCCGGGCGGAGACGGGGCCTCGGCCGCGGAGCGCTCCGCGGCCGTGTCCAGGTCCGCCGTCGAGCGGTCGGGGGACCACTGTTCACCACGGCGGCCCGCGTCCATCGCCTCGTTGGCCAGGCGGTCCGCGTGCTTGTTGCGTTCGCGCGGGATCCACTCGTACGTGACCCGCGCGGGCGGGAAGATCCGGGCGGCCTCGGCGGCCAGCGGCTTCATGCCGGGGTGCTTGATCTGCCAGCGGCCCGACATCTGCTCCACGACGAGCTTGGAGTCCATGCGGACCCGGACCGAGGCGTCCGGGTCCAGTTCACGGGCGGCACGCAGGCCCGCGAGCAGGCCCCGGTACTCCGCGACGTTGTTCGTGGCGACGCCGATGTACTCGGCGGTCTCGGCCAGGGTCTCCCCCGTCGCCGTGTCGATCACCACGGCTCCGTAGCCGGCCGGCCCCGGGTTGCCCCGGGACCCGCCGTCGGCCTCGACGGTCAGCTCCCGCACGTCTCGCGTCCCTACGTCGTACCTACGTCGTACCTACGTCGCGCACGCGTCCTCGTGCTCCAACGTTTCTACAGGCCGGATTCGGCGGTGCGCACCAGGATGCGGCGGCAGTTCTCGCAGCGCAGCACGGTGTCGGGCGAGGCCGCCTTCACCTCGTTCACCTCCGTGATGTTCAGCTCCAGGCGGCAGCCCTCGCAGCGCCGCTGGTAGAGCTTGGCCGCGCCGATGCCGCCCTGCTGCTCGCGCAGCTTGTCGTAGAGCTTCAGCAGGTCGGCCGGGACGGTGCCCGCGATGACCTCGCGCTCCTTGGTCACCGTGGCCGCGTCGCCGTCGAGCTGCTCGTACGCGGTGTCGCGGCGGGCCGTGGCGTCGTCGATCTTCGACTGGACGGAGGAGACGCGCTCGGTCAGCTCCGCCACCCGCTCCTGCGCGGACTCGCGGCGCTCCATGACCTCGAGGACGACGTCCTCCAGGTCACCCTGCCGCTTGGCGAGGGAGGTGATCTCGCGCTGGAGGTTCTCCAGGTCCTTCGGCGAGGTGACGGCGCCGGAGTCCAGGCGCTGCTGGTCGCGGACGGCGCGCTGGCGCACCTGGTCGACGTCCTGCTCCGCCTTGGTCTGCTCGCGGGCGCAGTCGCTCTCCTCGGTCTGCGCGGCGACGAGCAGGTCGCGCAGTTGCGTGAGGTCCTTGTTCAGCGACTCGATCTCGGCGTGCTCGGGCAGCGACTTGCGCTTGTGCGCGAGCTGCTGGAGGCGTACGTCGAGCGACTGGACGTCGAGGAGTCGGATCTGGTCGGCGGGCGCGGCGTTCAGTTGGGGGCTCCTGCAGGTGTGTGAAGTGAGGCCGCGTGGGCGGTCCAGGGGTCGGTGACCGTCTTCGAGACGTGGACCCGCAGGTCCCATCCGTGACGGTCGGAGATCTCGTCGAGCTGCGCGGCGGCCAGTTCGCACCAGGGCCACTCGGTGGCCCAGTGCGCGGCGTCGAGCAGCGCGAGGGGGCTTTCGGCGCGGGCCTCGGAGACCGGGTGGTGGCGCAGGTCCGCGGTGAGGAAGGCGTCGACCCCGGCGGCCCGTACGTCGTCGAACAGGCTGTCGCCCGAGCCGCCGCTGACCGCGACGGTGCGGACGACGGCGTCGGGGTCGCCCGCGACGCGGATGCCCTGCGCGGTCGCCGGCAGCCGCTCGGCGGCCCGTTCGGCCAGTTCGCGGACGGTCAGCGGGTGGTCGAGCGCGCAGACGCGGCCCAGGCCCCGGCGGCCCTCCGGGTCGGCCGGGTCCGGCACCAGGGGCCGTACGACGCGAAGGTCGAGGGCGCCGGCGAGGGCGTCCGAGACGCCCGGGTCGGCCCGGTCGGCGTTGGTGTGCGCGACGTGCAGCGCGATGTCGTTCTTGATCAGGGTGTGCACGACCCGGCCCTTGAAGTGGGTCGCCGCGACCGTGGTCGTCCCGCGCAGGTACAGCGGGTGGTGGGTGACCAGCAGGTCGGCGCCGAGGGCGACCGCCTCGTCGGCGATCTCCTGTACGGGGTCGACGGCGAACAGCACCCGCGAGACCTCCTGGCCGGGGTCACCGCAGACGGTGCCGACCGCGTCCCAGGACTCGGCCGTCCCGGGCGGCCAGAGGGCGTCGAGCGCGGCGATGACTTCAGACAGACGGGGCACGGGGAAAGGCTACCTGGCCCACGTCCCTGCCCGACCGGTCGCGGGGGCCTGGGCGGCCGGGCGTGACTGGAACGGTATCGGGGGGTGACCCGACCGGCCACAGGTGACCCGACCGGCCACAGGTGACTCGACCGGCCATGGGTGGCCTGACCGGTCACGGGCGACCCGACCGGCCACGGGCGACCCGACCGGCCACGGGCGACCCGACCGGCCACGGGCGACCTGACCGGTCACGGGTGGCCTGACGCGACAGCCGTCGAGACCGGCGGCCCCCTCGGTCGGCAGCACCCGCGCTCGGCGGCCCTTCAGGTCGGCAGCCGGCGACGCCCGCCCCGTGCGCCGCCCCCTCACTCCCGCGCCCCGCCCCGCCCCGCCCCCTCGCGTCAGCACATACGTCCCGGTTTTCTCAGGGGAATCCGAACACCGCCACCCTTATGTGTGAAGCGGCCGTCCGCCGGTCCCACGTCCGTGCGTGCGAAAACTAGCTTCGTCGCTGGAGGTGACCGAACGATGACGGCCTGTGCCTCCCCCCTTCCGACCGGCGAGCAGGGGGGACCCCCAACGTCCACGACGCGGAACGCCCATCAGCGGGCCCCCCGGCCCGGCTGCCTGATCACCGCCGACGGTGCCTACGGCGCACGCCTGGCCGTGGACGGCGAGTCCTGGTTCCCGGAGCGCTGGACCCTGTCCGGGCCCGAGCCGTACGCCGTACCGCTGCCCGGCCACCAGCCCGAGGAGCCCGGCACCGAGGTGCTGCCGATGGCCGACGGGCGCGTACTGATCCATCGCGTCGCGGACGGGCGGCATCTGTTCTCGCTGCTCTACCCGACCGGCCCCGGTACCGGCGAGCTGCCGCTCGGCGCGGTGGAGTGCTCCGACGGCACCGGTCTGTGGCTGCTGCCGCCCGCTCCGGCCGGCGACCGCGCGTACGCCCTCGCCGTCGGCCCGCACACCACCACCGTGTGGCTCGTCGCGGGCGGCGCCTTCGGGCCCGAGCACCTCGCCGAGGTGCCGGGGCACTGTTCCGGCGGGGTCTGGCTGGACCGTACGGGGCGGCTGCTGGCCCTCGACCGGCGGCAGGCCGGGCGGACCAAGACCGTGGTGATCGACCTGGCGCGCGGCGGCGAGCTCTCGCCGCTGCTCCAGATCACCGAGGAGAGCGAGGACCGGCTGCTGCTCGCGGACCCGGACAGCGGGCTGCTGCTGATCCGTTCCGACGCGCCGTCGCCGGGGTGCGAACGGCTGGGCTGGGGGGTCCTGGGCAGCACGCTGCCGGTCCGTTTCCCGGAGGCGCTGCGGCCGACGGTCCCGTCCGCCCCCTCCGCCCCCTCTGCCGCGCATCCGTCCACCGGGGACCCGTCCGCCGGGTACTCGTCCGGTGGCGCGCCCGTCTCCGTGACACCCTTCGCGATCCAGCCGGGGCAGGTGCTGACGCCGGAGAACTGCGCGGTGGCGCTGCGCATGGACGGTCCGGCCGGTACCTGGCTCGGCCTCTGGCGGCCCGGCGAACGGCAGGTCCGTCAACTGCGGGCACCGGCGGGCTGGCTGGCCGGCGCGGGGCTGTGGACCGCCGACGGGGTGTTGCACCTGCCGTACTCGACACAGGCGGTGCCCTGCGGGATGGCACGGATCGCGGTGCCCGCGCGGGATGCGGGAGGGGGTGAGGCCGGAAGCGGTCCCGGTACGGAGGCACAGGCGCCCACGGTTCCCGGTACGGCTCCCAGTACGGGCCCGGATCAGGCGATCGGGACGGAGCCGGAATCGGCCGCCGCCCGGCCCGTTCCCTTGCAGAAGGCGCCGCTCATGGCACAGGCGGTGGCGGGCAGGAGACGGGCGACGGCGGGTACGGAAGCGGGAGCCGTAACGCCCAAGACACCGGCTACGGCCGACACGGCCTCCGGTCCGGACGATGAACCGAGCGACGGTCCCGTATGGGTACGCGTCGACACGCACCGGGACCCGGCGGCGCCCGCCAGGTCCGATCCGGGTCAGGCGCGGTGGGTCGCCGTCGGACCGCTGGTGCCCCCGACCCCGCCGTCCCCTTCCCCGCCTCCCGAGGGCGAGTTAGAGAGAGGCGCCGGTCAGCGGCCGGTGGCCGCCGGTTAGACTCGCCCGGCTGTACGAAGGATCTTGTCGACGGGGTGGACTTTCCAATGAGCGACGCACAGAAGACGGAGATGACGGCCAAAGACCCGCGGGTGGCTGCGGCACTGGACGACCAGGGCCACGGGAAGCACCGCGGTCCCGTTTCCGCCCAGCCCTCCCAGGACGGACAGGCGGCCCCCAGCGGCCGTCACCGCCGGCCGTCCGGTCAGGCGGACAGCGCGGCCTGACCCACCTCCCGAGCAGCACAGCACCACACAGTGCCGAAGAGCACGGCACAGCACCACCGCCAGCCCCGCCCGTCACACGACGAGCGGGGCTGTCGTACGACCCAGTGGATCCGACCCGGTGGATCCGACCCGGTGGATCGTCCGCGTATATCAACCACCCGCCGAAGCCGCCGCCCCCCGCCGCAGCCCCAGCACCTCCACCGCCGCGAACGTCTCGCCCCCGGGCCGGTCCGCGAAGTGCGGGGTGAGCAGGGTGTCCAGTTCGGCGTACGTGAAGGCGTCCTGCCCGGTGTCGAAGCGGGCCGCCACCCGCGGGCGTTCGATGACCGCGACCATACCGCCGTGCACGACGAGCAACTGCCCGTTGACATGCGCGGCGGCGGGCGAGGCCAGATAGCCGACCAGCGGCGCCACGTGCTCGGGCGCGAGCGGGTCGAGCCCGGTCTCCGGCTCGGCGAGACCCGCGAAGACGTCCTCGGTCATCCGGGTACGGGCCCGGGGGCAGATGACGTTCGCGGTGACGCCGTACTTCGCCAGGGCCTGGGCCGTGGACGTGGTCAGCCCGACGATGCCGCCCTTCGCGGCGGCGTAGTTGGGCTGCCCGGCGGAGCCCGCGAGGAACGCCTCGGAGGAGGTGTTCACGATCCGCCCGTACACCGGTCCGCCGGCGGCCTTGGCGCGCGCCCGCCAGTGGGCCGAGGCGAAGTGCGTGGTGTTGAAGTGCCCCTTGAGGTGGACGCGTACGACAGTGTCCCACTCCTCCTCCGACATGGAGAAGATCATCCGGTCCCGCAGGATGCCCGCATTGTTGACCAGGATGTCCAGCCGGCCGAAGCGGGTTACCGCCAACTCGACCAGCAGACGCGCCTGTTCGTGGTCGGCGACGTCGCCCGAGTGGGCGGCGGCCCGGCCGCCCGCCGCCTCGATCTCCGCGGCCGTCCGCTCGGCCGGGCTCGCCGACGCCTCGCCCGAACCGTCCCGGCCCGGCTGCCCGTAGTCGTTGACGACGACGGACGCGCCGAGCCGGGCGAGCTCCAGCGCCTCCGCCCGGCCGAGCCCCCGGCCCGCACCGGTGACGATCGCGGTGAGCCCGGACAACGGCAGTGCCCCGGACGGCGGCCCTGCCTGCGGCTGTGGCAGTGTCATCGTGCTCGCGCTCCTCATAGAGGTGACGGGGTGGGCGGTCAGATCTCGATGCAAGTACGCAGCGCGGTGCCCGTGCGCATCTGGTCCAGGGCCTCGTTGATGCCGGCCAGCGGCACCCGGTGCGTGATCAGGCTCTCCAGGTCGATGCGGCCCGCGCGCCACAGGGCGACGGTCCGCTCGTAGGAACGGACGACGTCGCCGCCGCCGTACATCGACGGCAGGATCCGCTTCTCGTCGAAGAACAGCTCGAACATGTTCAACTGGAGGAAGTCGTCCATGGCGCCCGCGCCGACCACGACGAAAGTGCCGCCGCGCCGGGTGTTCTCGTACGCGATGCGGGCGGTGGCGGATTTGCCGACGACCTCGAAGACGTAGTCGAAGCCCTCGTCGGCGGTGATCCGCTGCTTGGCGGCGGGGAGTTCGTCCGGTGCGACGGCCTGGGTCGCGCCGAACCGCAGCGCCGCTTCCCGGCGCGAGGCGACCGGGTCCACGGCGACGATCTCGGCGGCGCCCTTGAGCCGCGCGCCCTGGATCGCGGAGATGCCGACGCCGCCGCAGCCGATAACGGCGACCGACGAACCGGCCGCCACGTCGGCGGTGTTGAGCGCGGCGCCGAGCCCGGTGGTGACGCCGCAGCCGATCAGCGCCGCGATGTCGAAGGGGACGTCGTCCGGGATCGGTACGGCGCAGCCCGCGTCGACCACCACTTCCTCGGCGAAGGTGCCGGTGCCCGCGAAGCCGAAGACGTCGCCGCCGGGCCGCTTGAAGTTGGGGGTGCCCGCGTTCATGAAGCCGGACAGACACAGTTCCGTCTGGCCGCGGCGGCAGGCGGCGCAGGCACCGCAGGCGGGCAGCCAGCAGACGACGACCCGGTCCCCGGGGTGGACGTGCGTGACCCCTTCGCCGGTCTCGATCACCTCGCCGGCGCCCTCGTGCCCCGGTACGAACGGCGCGGGCTGCGGCAGGACGCCGCTCATCGCGGACAGGTCCGAGTGGCACAGCCCCGTGGCCCGTACCCGGATCCGTACCCTGCCCGGGCCGAATCCCGCCGTCTCGACGTCTTCGAGGACGTCGAGCTTGTCCTGTCCGGTCTCGTGCAGTACGGCTGCGCGCATGGTGCGGCTCCTCTCGGGGCTGACGGGCGTTCGGGCAGGTCAGGTGTGCTCCACGAGGGTGTCGGCCAGGACCGGCGCGTCGTCACGGTCGGCGGCGGTCACCGCCACCCGGACCTCGCCGTCCCGCCGCCACATGCGGATCCGCAGGGTCTCGCCGGGGAAGACGACGCCGGTGAAGCGCGTGCGGTAGGCGCGGACGCGCGTCACGTCGCCGCCGAGGAGGGTGTCGGTCACGGCCTTGAGGGTCATTCCGTAGGTACACAGTCCGTGCAGGATCGGCCGGTCGAACCCCGCGAGCCGGGCGAACTCGGGGTCCGCGTGCAGCGGGTTGAGGTCCCCGGACAGCCGGTAGAGCAGGGCCTGGTCCTCGCGGACCCGGCGTTCGGTCTCCTTGTCCGGTGCGCCGTCGGGCGGGTCGAGCCGCCCTGAGGGCCCCCGGTCACCGCCCCAGCCGCCCTCTCCGCGTACGAAGATCTCGGCGTCGTTCGTCCACAGCGGGCCGTCGGCGTCGGCGGCCTCGGTGCGCAGGACCAGGACGGCGGCCTTGGTCTTGTCGTACACGGCGGCGATCCGCGAGGTGGTGACGGCCGTGCCTTCGACGGGCAGGGGGCGGTGCACCGTGAGGCGCTGGCCGCCGTGCAGGACCCTGGCGAGTTCGACGTCGACGCCGGGCATGGACAGACCGCTGATGACCCCCGGGGAACCGGCGCCCGCGACCGTGGCGAAGCTGGGCAGGACGTGCAGCCGTGACTCCAGGGTGTAGCGCAGCTCGTCGGGGTCGGTGGCCGGGACGCCCGCGCCGATGCCGAGGTGGTAGAGCTGGACGTCCTTGCGGGTCCAGGCGATCTCGGCGGTACGGGGCTCGGCGGCGACGGCCCTGGCGGCGTCGATGGGCATGGGGCTCCTGATCGGTGGACGGTGCTCGACACACGGCATACACGGCATACACGGCATACACGGCTGCGGGCGGCATCTGTCGTCGACGGCCGCGAGACCTCGGTACGACCGTCCGCACCGTCGGCCGTACCGAGGCCGTTCCCGGGCCGGGCCGGGCCGAGGGACTCGCCCGCCGTCCGTCCTAGAACGCGTTCCAGTCCGGCGATCCCTTGTATAGCCCAGCCCTGCATACTTGGGAAGGCTCCTGACAACCCGTCAGCTCCGGTGGTCGTCGGGACCCATGACATTTGTCCCGGCGGATCGAGTACAACCGCATCTGCCGACGCTCTCGATCACCCCGTAGCGTTCTTGGCATGACGAAGAAGACCGGGACACCGCAGGCCGTGTCCTTCACGGGGGCGGTCAAGACGTTCGGCGCGGTGCGCGCCGTGGACGGTATCGATCTGGAGGTGGCGGGCGGCGAGACCGTCGCGCTGCTGGGGCGCAACGGAGCCGGCAAGTCCACCACGATCTCGCTGCTGCTGGGCCTGGACGAGCCGGACGAGGGTGCGGTCAGCGTCTTCGGGCGGCCCCCGGAGCACGCGGTGCGCGCCGGGCGGGTCGGCGCGATGCTCCAGGAGGCGCGCGCGGTGCCCCGGGTCACCGTCCGGGAGCTGGTGACCTTCGTGGCCGGGCGCTATCCCGCGCCGCTGCCCGTGGCCGAGGCGCTGGAGCTGGCGGGGGTCACCCACCTCGCGGACCGGCGGGTCGACCGGCTGTCCGGCGGCCAGACCCAGCGGGTGCGGTTCGCCGTCGCGCTGGCGGGCAATCCCGCGCTGATCGTCCTCGACGAGCCGACCGCCGCCCTGGACGTGGAGGCCAGGCACGCCTTCTGGGACTCGATGCGGGCGTACGCGCGGCGCGGTCACACCGTCCTGTTCTCCACGCACTATCTGGAGGAGGCCGACGCGCACGCGGACCGGATCCTCGTCATCGACCACGGCCGCATCGTCGCGGACGGTACGGGCGAGCAGCTCAGGCGGGCCGCGGGCGGCAGCCTGGTCTCCTTCGACCTGGCGGGCCGCGGCTCCGAGGGACTGACGCTGCTGCCCGGGGTGGTGTCCGTGGAGATACGCGGGGACCGCGCCCGGCTGCGGACCGACGACTCGGACGCCACGGTGATCGCCCTGGCGGAGCTGGGCGCCGTACGCCGCCTCGAGGTCGCCCCCGCGTCGCTGGACGACGCCTTCCTCGCCCTGACCAGCCGCGCGGACTCAGCCGGCTCAGCGGAAGCAACGGGCGGCTCGGCGGACTCGACTCTGGAGACGGTGTGATGCTGGACTATCTGCGGCTCGAGGTGCGGCGGACGCTGCGCGACATGGGCTTCGTCATCGGCGGCATCGCGATGCCGGTGATGATGTATCTGCTGTTCACCAACCTCGGTGACGACGACGGAAGCTGGCGGACCGCCTCCATGGTGGGCATGGCGGCGTACGGCGCGGTGGGCTCGGCCCTGAACACCGGCGGCGGGGTCGCCGAGGACAAGACGGTCGGCTGGCTGCGGCAGCTGCGGGTCACACCGATGACACCCCGCGAGGTGGTGCTCGGCCGGGCGCTGACCGGCTCGGTGACCGTGCTGCCCGCGATCGCCGCGGTGCTCCTGGCGGGCGGCCTGGTCAACGGGGTACGCCTGGACGTGTGGCAGTGGGCGGCGATCGCCGTCCTGCTGTGGCTCGGCTCGGTCCCCTTCACCCTGCTCGGCCTCGGCAACGGGTACCGGCTGACCGCGCAGACCACAGGCGTGGTGAACATGGTGTGCAACCTGGGACTCGCAGTGGTCGGCGGACTGTGGTTCCCGCTCGCCCTCTTCCCCGGCTGGCTGCGCTCCGTGTCGGCGTACACGCCGACCAACCGCTTCGCGCAGCTCGGCACGGCGATAGCCGACGGGCACGCGCCGGCCCTCGGGGCGGTCGCGGTGCTCACCGCCTGGCTGCTGGTCTTCGGCTCGTACGCTGTGGTCTCGTACCGCAGGGTCGCGCGCACTGTCTGAATCGCGAACGGGGAGCACGGTCATGTCCTGGATGAGGAACGTGTCCTGGATGAGAGGCATGTCCTGCCGCCTCGACACCTGGCGGGCGGGGCGGGCGGAGTTCAAGTCCGATATGGCGCGGTACAAGGCCGAGCAGCGGGCCGCCAAGAAGAAGGGGATGCTGCCGGAGCGGATGGGCCCGCCGCCGAGCGGCTTCGCCCTGCTGCCCTGGCTGCTGATGGGCATGGGCGCCTTCTCGAACCTGTTCCAGGGCAAGACGCCCAGCCCGTGGGTGGGCGGGATCGGGCTGCTGGCCTTCAACTCCCTCTATGTCTTCGTGGTGTTCCGCGCCTTCAAGAAGGAGACGCGCGAGGCCCGCTCCACCCGGGTCGCGCTGCTGCTGATGGGCGCGGTGACCTGCGGACTCGCCATCGGGTACGGCGGTAGCTGGCTGCTGTTCTTCCCGCTGCTCGGGCTGGCCGCGGGGGCGACCGTACGGGGGCGGCACCTGGGCAGGACCGGGCTCGGTCTGTCCGGTCTCGCCGCGCTGATCGCCGGGCTCAGGGACGGCTGGGGCGCGGTGAACGTCGCGTACGGCACCTTCCTGTCCACGATGGTCACGGCGGCGATCCTCTCCCTCTCCGAGGCGGTGCGCGAACTGCGCGCCGCGCGGGAGGAACTGGCCCGCCAGGCGGTCGAGAAGGAGCGGCTGCGCTTCTCCCGCGATCTGCACGATCTGCTGGGCCACACGCTGTCGGTGATCGTCGTGAAGTCGGAGGCGGCCCGCCGGCTGGCCCCGCGCGACCTGGACGCGGCGCTCCTCCAGGTCACGGACATCGAGTCGGTCGGCCGCCAGGCCCTCACGGAGATCCGCGAGGCGGTCACCGGCTACCGCGAGGGCAGCCTGGACACCGAGCTGGACCGGGCCCGTTCGGCGCTGTCCGCGGCGGACGTCGATCCGGTGGTGCGCCGTTCGGGCCCGCCGCTCGGGCCGCAGTCCGAGGCCCTGCTCGGCTGGGTGGTTCGCGAGGCCGTCACCAACGTCGTCCGGCACAGCGGGGCGACGCGGTGCGAGATCACGGTCGACGGCGGCCCCGGCCGCGCCCGCCTCCGCGTCACCGACAACGGCACCGGTACGGAGACGGGCCCCGGCACCCGTACGAGCGTCGAGTCGGAGCTGGGCATCGGCGGCACCGGCCTGAAGGGCCTCACGGAACGGCTCGCGGCCGCGGGCGGCACCCTGGAGGCGGGGCCGGGACCACGGGGCGGCTTCCTGGTGACGGCGGAACTGCCGGTGGACACCGCGGGCACCGCGGACGAGACGCACGCCATGGACGCCACGGACGCCGTGGGCACCCAGGCCCCGGCGGCCACCACGGCGACAGGAGCACCGGGCCGAACATCCTGAAACCGAGAGGCGAACGGCGAGAGGCGAACGGGGTCCGGTCACCCGCCGCCTACTCTTGCCCCGTGAACGAGATGCCCCAGGACCACCGTCCCGCCAAGTCCATCCGTGTGCTGCTCGCCGAGGACCAGGGAATGATGCGGGGCGCGCTCGCCCTGCTGCTCGGGATGGAGGACGACATCGAGGTGGTGGCCCAGGTGTCGGCCGGTGACCGGATCGTGGACGCCGCACTGACGCACTGCCCCGATGTGGCCCTGCTGGACATCGAGCTGCCGGGGATGAGCGGTCTCGACGCGGCGGCGCTGCTGCGGGAGCAGACGCCCGGCTGCCGGGTGCTGATCCTGACCACCTTCGGCCGGCCCGGTTACCTGCGGCGGGCGATGGAGGCGGGGGCGACGGGGTTCCTCGTCAAGGACGGCCCGGTGGAGGACCTGGCGCAGTCGATCCGCCGGGTGCTGGGCGGGGAGACGGTGATCGACCCGGCGCTCGCGGCGGCCGCGCTGAGCGCCGGGCCCAATCCGCTCACCGCCCGTGAGTGCGACGTACTGAAGGCGTCGGTGGACGGCGCGACCGTCGCCGACATCGCGGGCAAGCTGCACCTGTCGGAGTCGACGGTCCGCAACTACCTGTCGTCCGCCATCGGCAAGACGGGCACCCGCAACCGCATGGAGGCGATGCGGGAGGCCCGCCAACAGGGCTGGCTCTGACGCCCGGGCGGCAACGGTACGCACCACCGGCTCCGGCGCGCACCACCGACTCCGGCGCGCACCGACGGCGCCGACATGCACCGTCGGCGCCCGTACGCACCACCGGCACCCGTCGCCCGGCCGGCCCCGTACACCACCGGCACCTGTCGCCCGGTCGGCCCCGTACACCACCGGCACCCGTCGCCCGGACGGCCCCATACGCACCACCCGCACCCGTCGCCCGGACGGCCCCATACGCACCACCGGCACCCACCGCCCGGCCGGCCCCATACGCACCACCGGCACCCACACGCGCACCCGTCCCCATACACGCACCCGGCGCCGACACGCCCCGCCCTCACCACCCGCACACCACCCGCACCACCCGCACCACCCGCACCACCCGCACCACCCGCACCACCCGCACCACCCGCACCACCCGCACCACCCGCACCACCCGCACCGATGCACGCCCCCGGCGCAAGCCCACCCGCCCCTCTCAGTGCGTGGCCGCCTCCGGTCCCCCCGCGCGGTACGCGCGGCGTGGCAGCCACAGCAGCATCAGTACCGTGCCGGCGAGCAGCAGGACCGCGCTGGTGCGGAAGACCTGGGCGTAGCCGTCGGTCAGCGCCCGTGCCGTGCCGTGCTCGCCGGTGCGGGCCGCCGCGATGGTCGACATGACGGCGAGCCCGAGCGAACCGCCCATGGTGCGCGAGGTGTTGACGAGGCCCGACACCAGTCCGGCGTCCTGCGGGGCGGCGCCCGAGGTGGCGAGCGCGGCGAGCGGGGTCGCGGACAGGCCCGCGCCCGCCATCATCAGGATCCCCGGGCCCATGACGGCGGTGAGGTACGCGCCGTCCGCCGTCATCGTGGACTGCCAGCCGAAGCCCGCCGCGGCGACGAGCGTGCCGAGGACGGTCACGTTGCGCGCCCCGAGCACCGGCATGAGGCGGGGCGCGAGCTTCGAGCCGAGGACCACCGCCAGCGAGCTCGGCACCAGCGCGAGTCCGGCGCCGAGCGGCGAGTAGCCGAGCACGTTCTGCGCGTACAGGGTCATGAAGAACCACATGCAGAACATGGCCGAACCGCACAGGAACATGGCGGCGTTGGCCGACGACACCGACCGCAGCCGGAAGAGCTGGAGCGGCATCAGCGGCGCCCGGGTGCGCGCCTCCACGACCAGGAAGAGGGCGAGCAGCGCGAGCCCCGCGCCGAGCGGTACGAGGGTGGCGGCCGCCGTCCAGCCCTCGGCCTCGGTCTGCGAGATGCCGTACGCCAGGATCGCGAGGCCGGAGGTGACCAGCAGGGCGCCGGGCAGGTCGAGGCGCCGTCCGTCGCCGGCCCGGCTCTCGGTGAGCCAGTGCGCCGCGCCGGCGAGGACGACCGCGCCGACCGGTACGTTGATCAGCAGGACCCAGCGCCAGGACAGCCCGTCGACCAGCAGTCCGCCGACGAGTCCGCCGGCCGCGCCGCCGCCGGCGCCGACCGCCGTCCAGGTCGCTATGGCCCGGGCGCGGGCGCCCTCCGCGACGACGGACGAGGTGACGATGGTCAGCGTGGAGGGCGCGAGGACGGCGGCGCCGAGTCCCTGGGCGGCGCGGGCCGCGAGCAGCTGCCAGCTCTCCTGGGCGAGTCCGCCGGCCAGTGAGGCGAGGGTGAAGAGCGCGAGGCCGACGAGGAACATCCGCTTGCGGCCGTAGAGGTCGCCCGCGCGGCCGCCGAGCAGCATGAACCCGGCGAAGGCGATCGCGTAGGCGTTGACCACCCATTGCAGTCCCGGACCGCTGAGCCCGAGGTCGGCGCGTATGGACGGCAGGGCCACGTTGACCACGGAGACGTCGAGGACGACGAGGAACTGTCCGGCGCAGGCGAGCGCGACCACCACCCACAGGGGCGGTGCGGCGCGCAGGGACACGGGCGGATGTTCGGGGGCTCGGAGCATGGGCGTCATGCTCTCAACCGGGCCGCGCCCCCCGCATCGGCTTTTGGCCCGGACCCGCCGTAGTCCGCAGGACCTAGGCGGACACACAACACCCGCGCCTCACAACGGGTCTGACTTGGCGTCAGATTGCCATGACAAGGTCAAGAAATCATTAGGGACCCGAACCATCGGAATAGTTGCCTGGGCGCACGGGGTTCACCCTGCACGGACATCGACGTACCGCATCCCGCACGGATTCCCGAATCCCGCGCGGATCCCCGTATCCCGTACGGATCACCGTCCCCCTCGTCCGCCCCTACCAACGGCCTGGAGGCCCCACGCAATGACGCACACGACGACCGACCAGCCCACGCGGAGGCCGAGCGGCGCGGTCGTGCCGGTCCTCGCCTTCGCGGGCATCGTTGTCGCGGTGATGCAGACCCTGCTCGTTCCGGTCATCAAGGACCTGCCGGAGCTGCTGGGCACCGCACCCAGCAACGCCACCTGGGTGATGACCTCGACCCTGCTCGCGGGAGCGGTCGCCACGCCGATCATGGGCCGCCTCGGCGACCTGTACGGCAAGCGGCGGATGCTCCTCACCAGCCTGGCCGTGATGGTCGTGGGGTCGCTGGTCTGCGGGTTCACCAGTGACCTGCTGGTGATGATCGCGGGCCGGGCGCTCCAGGGCTTCGCGATGGGCGCGATCCCGCTGGGCATCGGCCTGATGCGCGACGAGCTGCCCGCCGAGAAGCTCGGCTCGGCGATGGCCCTGATGAGCTCCTCGATCGGCGTCGGCGGCGGACTCGCGCTGCCGCTGGCCGCGGTGGTGGCGGAGCACGCCGACTGGCACGCACTGTTCTTCCTCGCCGCCGCGCTCGGCGTCGCCTCCATCGTGCTGACGCTGGTCGCCGTACCGGAGTCCCCGATGCGCGCGGAGGGCACCTTCGACGTGCTGGGCGCCGTCGGCCTGTCCGCGGGGCTCGTGCTCTTCCTGCTGCCGGTCACCAAGGGCAGCGACTGGGGCTGGGGCTCGGGCACCACGCTCGGTCTGTTCGGCGCGGCGGCCGTCGTGCTCGTCCTGTGGGGCGTGATGGAGCTGCGGCTGAAGGCGCCGCTGGTGGACCTGCGCACCACCGCCCGCCGCGCGGTGCTCTTCACCAACCTCGCCTCGATCATGGTCGGGGTCGCCTTCTACGCCGTCTCCCTCGTGCTGCCGCAGCTGCTCCAGCTGCCCACGTCGACCGGTTACGGGCTCGGCCAGTCGATGGTCATGGCGGGCCTGTGCGTGGCGCCGCTCGGCCTGACCATGATGTTCACCGCTCCCGTCTACGCGCGCCTGTCGGCCACGTACGGCCCCAAGGTGACGCTGATCATCGGCATGCTGATCATCGCGATCGGCTACGGCGCCGGTCTCGGCCTGATGAGCGCGCCCTGGCAGACGGTGATCATCGCGGTGGTGCTCGGCGCGGGCATCGGCCTGGCGTACTCCTCGCTGCCCGCGCTGATCATCGGGGCCGTGCCCGCCTCGGAGACCGGTGCGGCCAACGGCCTCAACACCCTGATGCGGTCCATCGGCACCTCGGTCTCCAGCGCGGTCATCGGCATGGTGCTGGCGAACACGGCCGACCAGGCGGGCGGCGTCGCCGTGCCGACCCTGCACGGCTTCCGCATCTCCTTCCTGATCGCGACGGCCGCGGTGGCCGTCGGCCTGGTCATGGCGCTCCTCCTGCCCAGGCGGCAGCGGGCGACCGCGACGGTGCTGCTGGCCAGCAGCGAGGAGGACGCCGCACTGGCACGGGCGCGGCAGGTGCTCGGCGGCTTCCACGGCCGGGTCCTGGACGCGGACGGCGCGCCCGTCGCCCGCGCCCGGGTCACCCTCATCGACCCCCACGGACGGCAGGCGGGCGCCACGGTCTCCGGCGAGGACGGCGGCTACGCGCTGGCCGTGCCGGCCCGGGGCACGTACGTGCTGGCCGCGCGGGCCACGGGCCACGGCCCCCTGGCCTCGCCGGCGACCCACTCCGGCGACGACCGCCCGGTGGAGGTCCACCTCGCGCTGCCGGGCAGCGACGCGGGCGTACCCGCCTGACCGGCGGACGGCCCACCGGCGCCGGTCACCCGCACCCCCGCCGCCCGCGCGACGGGGGTGTCGTGCACCATGGGACACCCCGCCGCACCCTTGTTCGTACGTACTCCGGAGGTTTTATGCCCCCCGCACCCAAGCCGGACGTCCTGGCGGCCTTCGAGGCCGCGAAGGGGTTCATGCCCGTCGGCGAAGGGCTCGCGCTGTACGCGGCCGCCGCCGAGGCGGGCCGGCTCGGGCTGCCGCTCCTGGAGGTCGGCACGTACTGCGGGCGCTCCACGGTGCTGCTCGCGGACGCGGCCCGCGAGGCGGGGGTCACGGCGGTCACCGTCGACCACCACCGCGGCAGCGAGGAGCAGCAGCCGGGCTGGGAGTACCACGACCCGGAGACGGTCGACCCCGAGGTGGGCCGGATGGACACGCTGCCCACCTTCCGGCGCACCCTGCACCGGGCGCGCCTGGAGGACCACGTCGTGGCGGTGGTCGGCCGCTCGCCGCAGGTCGCCGCCTTCTGGCGGACCCCGCTCGGCCTCGTCTTCATCGACGGCGGTCACACCGATGAGCACGCGAACGGCGACTACGAGGGCTGGGCGCCGCACGTCGCCGACGCCGGTCTGCTGGTGATCCACGACGTGTTCCCCGATCCGGTGGACGAGTTCACCGGGCAGGCCCCGTACCGGATCTACCTCAGGGCCCTGGAGTCGGGCGCCTTCACGGAGGTATCGGCGACGGACTCGCTGCGTGTCCTGCGGCGAACGGGGACAGGGATCTGACGGCCGGTTTAGAGTCGCTGACGTGTCGTACGCAGGTCCTGAATTCGATTCTTCCCCGCCGCGCCGCTCACGGCGCGGCCCGCTGGTCGTCGCCGTGGCGGCGCTGGTGCCCGGTGCCCTGGCGGGCTGGCTGGTGTGGCAGGCGGTGGGCGCCGACGGGGACGGCGGCGGATCCTCCGACCAGGCGGGTCCGCAGTCACCGTCCGTCTCCTCCGCCCCCGCCGCCTCCGCAGCCCCCGCGTCCCCCACGGCGTCCCGCTCCGACGGCGGGAAGGACGACGGCAAACCGCGGTCGCCCTCACCCACCTCGTCCCCGTCCTCCCGGCCCGCGGGCTCGGGCCCGCTCAAGGGCAAGGTCGTCGTCATCGACCCGGGCCACAACCCCGGCAACTTCAAGCACACGGCCGAGATCGGCCGCTCCGTCGACATCGGCACGAACCGCAAGGAATGCGACACGACCGGTACGTCGACCAACGACGGTTACGCGGAGGCCGAGTTCACCCTCGACGTCTCCCGCCGGATCCGTACCGTCCTCGAACAGCAGGGCGCCACGGTCAAGTTGACGCAGGACGGCGACCGCGAGTGGGGCCCGTGCGTGGACGAGCGGGCGAAGATCGGCAACAAGGAGCACGCCGACGCGGTGGTCTCCGTGCACGCGGACGGCTCGGCGGCCGGCAACCGCGGCTTCCACGTGATCCTGCCCGGCTCGGTCCACGCGGGCGGCGCGGACACCCGGGAGATCGTCGCTCCCTCCCGCGAACTCGGCGAGCGGATCGCGGGCAATTTCGTCCGGGCCACCGGCAGCGCACCGTCCAACTACGTCGGCGACGGCACCGGTCTCGTCACGCGTAAGGACCTGGGCGGTCTCAATCTGTCAACGGTTCCGAAGGTGTTCATCGAGTGCGGCAACATGCGCGATAGCAATGACGAGGCACTGCTGACCAGTGGTGCCTGGCGACAGAAAGCGGCACGGGGGATCTCTGAGGGAATCGTGAGTTTCCTGCGCGGGTAGCGATCAGCACGCTGGTCCCGGCGGACACCTCGATCGTACGGACGATAATGTCGTCCCTACGATGAGGGGCCACCCCCGCGCTTCACACCGCGGCCCGAGGGCGACATGGTGACAGCGACGCCTCCACCGATGACGAGACGAACACGAAGGACCTGAAGTGAATATCCGCTCCCTCACTAGAGGCGACGGCGTGGTGATCGGAGCAGCGGTGTTGCTGTTCATCGCGTCGTTCCTGCACACCTACGACGGCATCGACGACATCAACGCCTGGGACGGCCTCGGCAACGGGCTCGGCCTCTACATGGGCGGGGTCATCGGTGCCGCTCTGGTCGTCGTCGCACGCTGCCAGCCGCAGCCGCGCAAGGTGGCCGGCCTGAGCCTCGGGGACGCCGGGGCCGGTATCACCATCCTGGTGGCCTGGGTGATGTTCTGGTCCCTGGTGGACATGCCGGACCAGCTCGACTCGGGCGCCGGTACGATCCTCGGCTTCATCGCGGCGCTGGTCCTGGCCGCCGCCGTCATCGCCACCCCGCTGGTCCCCGCGCTGAAGGCCCCGCTGGCCAGCGCGCCGCGTCCGGCCGCGCCCGGTCCCTACGGCGGCCAGCCGCAGGGCGGCTACGGCTACCCGGGCGCCCAGCAGCCCGGCCAGCCCTACGGCCAGCAGCCGGGTCAGCCGTACGGCGCCCAGCCGGGCCAGCCGCAGCAGGGCCAGACCCCGGCAGCGCAGAAGACCGGCGGGGACTTCTCGCCGTTCTGGTTCGCGGTGCCGGTGGCCCGGCCGCTGTACGGGGAGGACGGCGCGCCCACCCCGATCGCCGAGCTGGCCCCGGGTACCTGGTACCTGGCGGTCGAGCAGCGCGGTGCGAGCCTGATCGCCCAGACGCAGGACGGGCGCCGCGGTGTCCTCCAGGACACCTCCGGCATCCAGCGCGGCTGACGCGCACACTTCCGCGGCAACGGCCCCCCGCCCTTCCGGGCGCGGGGCCGTTGCCGTACCCTCACCCTCCCACCGTTCGGCTGACACACCGTCACTCACCCTGCTGTGGAGGGAACATGCGGCTCGGTCTCGCGCTCGGCTACTGGGGGCGCGGCCCCGCCGCGGACGCCGTACCGCTGGCCCAGGAGGCGGAACGGCTCGGCTACCACTCCGTGTGGACCGCCGAGTCCTGGGGCTCCGACGCCTTCACCCCGCTGACCTGGATCGCGGCGCACACCTCGCGCATCCTGCTCGGCACGGCCGTCGCGCAGATGGCCGCGCGGTCCCCGACCGCGACGGCGATGCACGCCCTCACCCTGGACCACCTCTCCGGCGGCCGGGTCATGCTCGGCCTCGGCCTGTCCGGACCGCAGGTCGTCGAGGGCTGGTACGGCCGCCCGTTCCCGAAGTCACCGCTGACCGCGACCCGCGAATACGTCGACGTGGTCCGCCAGGTGCTCGCGCGCGAGGCGCCGGTCACGCTCGACGGCCGCTACCACCCGCTGCCCTACCGGGGCCCGGACGCCACCGGCCTCGGCCGGCCGCTCAGGCCGATCACCCACCCCCTGCGCGCGACGCTCCCGGTCCTGCTCGGCGCCGAGGGCCCGAAGAACATCGCGCAGACGGCCCGGATCGCCGACGGCTGGCTCCCGCTGTACTGGTCGCCGACCCGGACCGCGGTGTACGAGACCTCGCTCGCGGACGCCCCCGGCGGATTCCTCGTGGCGCCCATGGTCCGGGCCCTGGTCTGCGACGACGTGGCCGAGGGGCTGGCTCCGGTGAAGGCGATGCTCGGCTTCTACATCGGCGGCATGGGGCACGCGACCCGTAACTTCCACGCCGATCTGATGGCCCGCATGGGCTTCGCCGAGGAGGCCGCGACGGTCCAGCGGCTGTTCCTCGAAGGGCGCAGGGCGGAGGCGGTGAAGGCCGTGCCCGACGCGTTCGCCGACGAGATCTCCCTCGTCGGCCCGCGCGAGCGCATCGCCGAACGGCTGGCGCTGTGGCGCGCGGGCCCGGTGACCGACCTGCTGCTCCTCTCCCCCGACCCGCACACGCTACGGACCCTTGCGGACCTCAACTCCTAGCGCCCCGGCAGGCAACGTTTGCCCGTCAAGGAGCGGCGTTCGGTGCGTGCTCTCGGCGTGCCGGGCGCAAGCCCTCGTACTGGACGTACTTGGGTTTGTGCCCGGTGCGGCGAGAGTGCGTGCCGGGCGTCGCGACGGGGCGAACGTTGCCTGTTGGGGCACTAGGAGCCGTGCGCCGTTTCCGCGCCCTTGGTCAGCTCGGAGCTGGACGGCACCTTGTCCTTGACCTCGGCACCCGAGCTCTTCCCCGCGTCCTTGACCTTGTTGATGATGCCCTCGAAGGAACCGACGGTGTCGTCCGTCGAGTCGCCCTTGCGCAGCTTCTTCGGCAGATCCTTGAGCCCGTCGATGCCCGAGGTGAGCGGGGCGACGGCCTTGCGCAGGGTCGGGTCGCCCTCGGCGTTCTTGCGGGCCGCCTTGAGCCGGTTGTAGGTGAAGGCACCGGCGAGTCCGGCCTTGACCATGGCCCGCTTGCGGCCCTTGGCGCCCTTCTTGAACTTGCCCGCCTTGTACGGCTTCACGATCCACTGGTAGGTGGCCCCGGCCGCGAGCCCGGCGTTGGCCACGAAGCGGGTCTTGGCGAACTTCTGCTTCTCGGCGGAGCTGGTGGGGCTGGCGGACGCGGCGACGGCGGAGGTCTGCTTCTCGTCACTGCCGCACGCCGTGGCCCCGGCGAGCAGGACGCAGCTTACGGTGAGCGCCACGAGCAGGCGTCGGATGCGGGCGGGCACGGGCACGGGGGCCTCCAGGGTCGGCTGCCTCCCGGCTCGTCGGCCGGGAGCGCATGGCTTACCCGGCAGCCTCGCCGGACCCTCGGGCCCCGGCCACCGGGGCGCGTCCGTCCGGGTGCCCGCCCGGAATCCGTCCTGGTTTCAAACAGAGATTCGGGGCCATCCGTAGGTCATGTCTCCCCGATATCGCTCTTCCAACTCCGCGGGGACGGTCATCGCGATAGTCGCGGACGTCATGGCCGTCATCATCGGTCTGTGGATCCTGATGTATCTCCTCGATGCGAACCGCGCCAACGATCTGGTGCAGTTCGTCCACGACGCGGCAGCCTGGCTCGCCGGCTGGTCGCGCGACCTGTTCACCTTCGACGAGGAATGGGCCCGAGTGGTCGCGGGCTACGGCCTGGCGGCGGTGGTGTACCTGTTCATCGGGCACGCCATCGCCAACCGGGTCGGCAGGCACTAGGGCGTGTTGCGAAAGTCCCGTCGTTCGCCCGAAGGGCGGGCCGCGCGGCGTCAGGTGCGTGCTCTCGGCGTGCCGGGCGCAAGCCCTCGTACTGGACGTACTCGGGCTTTCGCCCGGTGCGGCGAGAGGGCGTGCATGGCGTCGCGCGGCAGGCGGGACTTTCGCAACACGCCCT